>JAFGVC010000171.1 GCA_016938195.1 Tissierellales bacterium
AATGAAAGAAAAAATTGCAATGCTAAAAAGGATTCAAAATAATCCTAATGGTATTTATATGATGGATGCTAAATTAGCATCAAGGGCTTTTACGCCACCGGTAGGAGAATAAATCTGAAGGTATTATCATTTAATGCCAAAGAAACTAAAGCTTTGTTATTAATTAAGAGAGTTCTAATGAGCTCTCTTTTTATATGCATATTAAGATAATGTAAAAAAATGATTTGACTTTTAATACAGATGATTCTATAATTAAGACAATATCAAATAATTGAAGTAATACTTCAATTATTTTAATGAAATTTAAGTTTTTACATTGGGGTGTACTATGGACGAAATTAGTAAATCCATAAAAAAAATAAGAAAGAATAAAAATATTACGCTTAAAACATTAAGTGAGAAGACTGATTTATCCATAAGCTTTCTTTCTCAAGTGGAAAGAGGTGTTTCTTCTTTGGCATTGACATCCCTCAAAAAAATTGCTGACGCTTTAGGAGTCAGTTTGAATGATCTCGTAAGCTATGAGGAAACAGATTATCGTGTTTATAAAAAGGATCATCCCATTTATCTTAGGATGCAAAATGATTACCAGAGTCTTCAAGTTGCGAGCGGAAAATTTTCCGGCAAAAAGATGGAAGCCATTATTTTTGAAATTGCTCCTCATAGCAACATGACGCCTCTTGCACATGAAGGGGAAGAGTTTTACTACGTTATTAATGGTGTGGCCTCATGCTATATTGATGGAGAAGAATATGAGTTAGTAGAAGGGGAAACGATTCATTTTCCATCGACGGTAAAGCATGCAATTAATAATAAAAGCGAACATGAATTAAAAATACTTTCGGTTGTGACGCCCTCTCTGTTTTAAGAAGAGGAGAAAACGCAAGGTTGAGTGATGATATGGGAAAAGCTTTTTCAGAAAAATTGTTAGAAATTAAAGATTTATCTATTCAGTTCAAAACTGAAGAAGGCATTGTGCTAGCTGTAGACAAAATGAATTTTTCTTTACATCAAGGAGAAAAATTAGGAATAGTTGGCGAAAGTGGTAGCGGGAAAAGTGTTACTTCGTTGTCGATTATGGGACTAATTCCAAATCCACCAGGAGAAATTACAGGTGGAGAGATTATTTTTGAAGGCGAAAACATCACGAATGCAAGTGAATCTCAAATTAGAAAAATCAGAGGCAATAAAATATCAATGATTTTCCAAGAGCCGATGACTTCATTGAATCCTATTCTAACCTGCGGATATCAAATTGCGGAATCACTGATTTTGCACAAAGGTATGAATAAAAAAAATGCGATGAGTTGTGCTGTGGATTTATTGAAAAGTGTAGGAATCCCGGATCCTTGCAACAATGCTAAAAGATATCCTCATCAGTTATCCGGTGGCATGAGGCAAAGAGTTATGATTGCAATGGCGCTGGCATGTGAACCAAAAATTCTAATTGCGGATGAACCTACTACGGCATTGGACGTGACCATTCAAGCTCAAATTTTAGATTTAATGAATCAATTGTGTGAAATTAAACAAACAGCCATTATTTTAATCACACATGATTTAGGTGTTGTTTCTGAGGTATGTGATCAGGTGATTGTAATGTATACAGGCCATGTGGTTGAAAAGGCCGAAGCAGGTGCTTTATTTAAAAATCCGTATCACCCATATACAAAGGGTTTAATTAATTCTATTCCTAAAATCACAAAGGAAAAGTATCGATTAGAAGAGATTAAAGGAATCGTACCAAATCCTACTGAAAAAAGACAAGGCTGCAGTTTTTATCCAAGATGTGAGCATGCGATGGAAATCTGTAAAACTAAAGAAGCGATGCTTTTTGAAGTTGAAGATAATCATTTTGTAAGATGTTGGTTATATAAAAGATGAGTCAGGAAGGGATTGTATGGATGAGAAGGTACTAATAAGTGTTAAAAACCTAGATAAATATTTTAGTCTAAGAAAAACGAAGGATTGCCCACAGGGATTACTAAAAGCCGTTGACAATGTTAGCTTCGACATATATAAAAGCGAAACTTTTGGACTGGTAGGGGAAAGCGGATGTGGAAAGAGCACCTTAGGAAGGACTATTCTCCATCTACTCAAGCCTACGAATGGTAATGTTGAGTTTGATGGTGTGGATGTGGGTGCTTTAAATAAAACAGCACTAAAGTCAATCCGCAGAAAGCTTCAGATTGTTTTTCAAGATCCTTCTGCGTCTTTAAATCCAAGAAAGAGAATTGATCAGATTATTAGAGAGCCTATGATCATTCACAAAATCTATGACCCAATCGAACGCGAAAAAAGGATAGATGAGTTACTGAATGTCGTGGGACTTGGTCAATATCACAAGAATAGATATCCTCATGAACTTTCAGGAGGACAGAAACAAAGGGTGGGTATAGCGCGTGCACTGGCTTTAAATCCGGAATTTATTGTTTGTGATGAAGCCGTATCTGCGCTAGACGTTTCTGTTCAAGCTCAGGTCATCAATTTGCTACATGATTTACAACAGGAGTTTGATTTAACCTATTTATTTATTTCACACAATTTAAATGTTGTTTATCAGATTAGTGATAGAGTAGCTGTTATGTATTTAGGAAAAATTGTTGAGATAGCCACATATGGAGAACTATATCAATCTTCACTGCATCCATATACCAAGTCATTATTGTCTTCAATACCTCAGGTGGGTGAAAATTCAAAGTGTGAAAAAATAATACTGAAAGGAGACGTGCCAAATCCGGCAAACGCACCAAGCGGATGCAAATTTCATACTAGATGTCCAATAGCTATTGAAAAATGCAAGGCGATTGCTCCTGAGCTTGTTGAAGTATCAAACAAACACTTTGTAGCTTGCCATAGGTTAGAAAAATAGAAATATTGAAGTAAGAGGAGGAATAAATCATGAAAAAACGAATTAGAATAATGTTAGCGTTGGTATTAATGCTTACATTGGTAGTGACAGCTTGTGGAAATTCAACACCCGCAACTACTGAGGGTCAGTCAGAATCTACCGAAGGTTCTCAAACAGAAGAGAAAGTATTGGTGATTGCACTGGAACCGGATTATTTCACATTTGATCCAGGTTATGCTTATGAGTTGTATGCGCCGATGATCATTGGAGTTACGTACGACACATTGTATGAGATAACGCCGGATTCTGATTTTCCGGCACCACAACTTGCGAGTGAATGTGTTGTTTCAGAGGATGGGCTAAGCTACACCTTTACTATTAATCCGAATGCCGTTTTTGCAAGTGGAAACGACGTTACGTCTGCCGATGTAAAGTTTAGTTTTGACAGGGCAAAAAATCTGCAATCTAATGCTTCTGCATTGCTCATCGATGGCGAAGGCAATGGAATAGTAGACATTGAAACGCCTGACGAGGATACGGTTGTCATCCATTTATCAAAACCAGATTCATCATTTATATCTAAGACTACTTCTACCTCATATGCCGTGCTTGATAGTGCGATAGTTATTGCTAATGGAGGAATAAGTGATATTACGGCTCCCGGGAAGGATACAGCACAAGATTATTTAAATAATCAATCGGCAGGCTCAGGTCCATACATCATGGAAAGCTTTAGCGCTGACGACAAGCTGGTATTGGTTAAAAACAAAAATTATTGGGGCGAAATGCCTGATTATGATAGAATTATTATCCAAGATATGCCGGATGCGAATTCACAGCTCATATCTGTACAGAAGGGAGATATTGATATCGCCTTCAATCTTAGTGCTGACCAGATTGCAAGCGTATCATCTTCTTCAGATGTCAACGTAATTTCGGGTCCGACTATGACAATGGGATTTTTATTAATGCATAATGATCCGGCTATAGGACAGCAAGTTTCAGATCCATATGTACAAAAGGCGATAAGATATGCCTTGGACTATGAAGGAATACATTCAATTATAGGCGAAGGAACAGTTATGCCTGTTTCATTTATTCAGAGTGGCTTTTTAGGGGCTTTAGATCCTGTAGATGTAAAGACTTTTAGAGATTTAGAAAAAGCAAAAGCATTTTTGGCACAATCACCATATCCTGACGGATTCACGATTGATTTCCCAGTCAGCAATTTAGCTCCGGAAGGTATCCCTCTTACATTGATTGCTGAAAAAGTAAAATCTGACCTTCAAGAAATAGGAATCAATATCAACATAGTTCCAAGAGACTGGGGTGGTGGATATGGCGATGAATATAGAGATGGAACCTTAGGCTTTACGGTTATGTATTGGGGACCTGACTATTATGATCCAAATAATCAATTAGCATTTTTACCTGGTCAATTTGTAGGGCATAGAGCCGGTTGGACGGCAGACTTGAATCCGGAACTAGCAGCTATGCATGAACAAATTATTAGGGAGACTGATGAAGCAAAACGGGCTGAGCTACTTGGACAAGTTCAAATGCTCACAGCTGAAAATTCACCGTTTATAGTATATGCACAATATCCTAAGTATATCGTTGCCTCCAAGGATGTTCTCAATGTTGAATATTCTAACGTTTATCGAATGGATTTAACGCAACTGAAAAAAGCAGATTAATTTTAATGATTGAGAGAGAAATCAATTATGATTTCTCTCTCAGATAACATGTAACTATTTTTGAATAGATTAAGTATGAAAGTGATGAGGTGAATGAAAATTGAATCTGGCAAAATTCATAGTTAAAAGACTATTATTCACTGTCATGTTGTTAATTGGCGTAGCAACGAGTGTCTTCATATTATCCAAGATGGTACCCGGTGACGGTGTATCCTCCTATCTTAGCCCAAGAAGCCTTGCAAATGAGCAAATTGTTGAAGCTTTTAAAGTGAAATGGGGACTAGATAAACCATTGATTGTTCAGTATGTCTATTACATGAAGAATCTTTTGCAAGGTAATTTGGGTCAATCTATTAGAACAGGCAATCAAGTTGTGAGTGATTTGGTCAAAAATTATCCGGCTACCATCGAATTAGCTTCCATGTCTATTTTGTTGGCAACATTTTTCGGCGTCTTATTTGGGATTGTATCAGCAACAAAAAGAAATTCTTTAATTGATCAATCCTTGCGGGCTGTTTCTGTCACAGGTGTCTCAGTACCTAGCTTTTGGTTAGCTATATTGGTCTTATACGTATTTTACTATAAATTAGGTTGGGCTCCCGGAACAGGTAGAATGTCATTAGGCATTCAAGCACCACGACATATCACCGGATTATATGTAGTAGATGGTTTTATTACGGGAAACTATGAGGCAATGCTTGATAGCCTCTCTCATCTGATACTGCCTTCTATTGTCCTTGCGTCTTTTACCATGGGACTCATTACGAGAACAACGAGAGCTAGCCTTCTGGAAACATTGTCAACGGACTATATAAGGACGGCAAAGGCTAAAGGATTGCCGAAAGCACCACTGATGTATAGACACGCCATGGGTAACGCGGCCATACCCGTATTAACGGTTATAGGGGTTGGTTTCGGGAATTTGCTAGGCGGGATGGTGCTTGTTGAAACTATTTTTGCTTGGCCGGGCATTGGACAACTAGCATTTCAATCGGTAAAGAGCTTGGATTTCCCTTCTATTATTGGAGTTTCTTTACTAATAGCAGCAAACTATGCCGTTATCAATATTTTCATTGATGTGATGTATGGCGTTATTGATCCTAGAGTGAGGTATGATAGATGAAGAAGTTCATGAAAATGTATCGGACCAATCTGTTTTTTGCAGTCGGTACTACGATATGTATGACCTGGATATTGATTGCTATTTTCGCGAATTTTTTAGCACCCTATGACCCACTGCTACAAAACATGGCCGAAAAATTAAAGCCTCCAAGTGGCCAACATTGGTTTGGCACGGACAGGCTTGGTCGAGATATTCTCAGCAGAGTCATTGTTGGTTCCAGACTTAGTATTTCTGCGGGATTGATTACGGTTACGGTTGCTGCGACCATAGGAAGCATTTATGGCGGTATTGCCGGATACGTGGGAGGCGTCACGGATAACATAATGATGAGATTTGCAGAGATGGTCCTAGCTTTTCCGGCGCTGATATTAGCGATGGTTATAGGGGTCGTACTGGGACCAAGTTTATATAACACTTTGCTAGCACTGGTAATTGTAGCCTGGCCAACATATGCCAGAGTTATGAGAAGTGTGGTTATTTCTATTAAAGAAAATGATTATGTAGAATCTTCAAGAGCTTTAGGAGCATCAAATTTCAGAATTTTATCAAATGAAATACTTCCCAATACGATAGGAGCAGTCATCATACTGGCCACTTTAGACATTGGAAATCAGATATTGTTTTTTTCCACGTTGAGTTTTTTAGGATTAGGGTCACCACCACCAAATCCGGAATGGGGAGCCATGGTTTCTGATGGAATGGATAATTTTCTTCAGTGGTGGATTTGTACTTTCCCCGGACTTGCCATACTGTCGATTGCTATAGGCGCAAATTTTATTGGGGATGGTATTAGAGACTTATTAGATCCGAAGCTAAGAAAAGAATTTTAGAGAGGTTGACTATGATTGAAACAAAGTATTTTCCACCTGAATTGAGCAATGAAATGCAAACTAAAACCACTATATTATTGGACCATACAAATACACCAAATGAAAAAGTAACTTTTGGTTATGCCGTCTTCCAACCCGGAGATCGGGTACCGAACACAGGAATGGCTGTCCACCAGGCTGATGAGTATTCGTTTATTATCAAAGGAGAAGCGAAAATTGTCATAAATGGAGAAACTTACAGTAGTGAAAAGAATTGTGCAGGTTTTATTCCGGCAGGAGAAGCGCACTTTTCATATAATGACAGTAAAGAACCCTGCGAGTTGGTATGGGTCTTGGTAGAAAAATAATAAAATTAACGGAATCAAAAAGAGTATATGATAAAAATACAGGTGATTTTTATGGCAAAAGCCATTGATATTAAGAAGCTCCTGTATTTTTTTGTTTCATTAAGTAAGTAAACGTCAATTATATAACATAAAGCCTACCGCATTTATGGCAAAGTTTGCAAACATGTGAACCATCCACGAACTATAAATGTTATTGCTACGTTCATTGATGAGATTAAACATAAGACCACCTACGAAAAGGCCTATTAGTAGTAGAATAAACAAGGATAAAGAAAACCAATTTACCATCATGAATACATGATAGAGTGCAAAGGCACCTGCGCTTATTGTAAGTGCACTTATTCTAGAGGTCCATTTTTTGAGCTCTAGGAAGGCAAAGCCACGAAAGAAAAACTCCTCCAGAAGTGCATTGGCAAATGAAATGTATATGGCTACAAGCAAAAAATTATTTTTGGTTACACCTAACTCTTTTTCCAAAGATACAGTTACTGAAGAAAAATCAAAATAAGGGTCTATAATGTTGTACATAACCAGAATAAATATAAAAACAAGTAGACCCATACCTAAAGCTTTGATGAAATGAAGGCGATCAAATCTAAAGAGATATTTAAAAGAAATATTTTTCTCGTATTTTGCATAAAGCAAGGGCAGCATAAGAAAGAGAGTGATTTTAAGTAATGACTTGATGAGATAACCTGGTTGCCAAAGGCCGTCTACCATCCCCATCAACACACAAGCCATTACAATGATGCTTATAATTCGAATCTTATTATTACTTTTCTTCATGTCTTACACCTCATCATGGTTGCAATAATCATTTAATTGTAACATTTCAAGCAACATCTTTCTATATAATATTTTAAGTCTATTATTTTATGTAAATATAAGCTCTCCTAGTGATAGCCGCTAATTAGTGTTGACGATGAGGGCTCAGGATGTTATGATTAACGTACTTATCAGTTTACCCATCTAAAAAATTCCCATTTCTGCATTATCTAAGAGAGCTTCACGTGCTTGGTGAGGTCTGTTTTTTTCAATGCGATTCCCGGAGGTTATTTTGAATATTAATGAATTAAATGAATTGAAGCTTTCTGAGCTAAGAGCTTTAGCAAAAGAAAAAGGAATTATAAACATCTCGAAGTATAAAAAAGATGAGTTGATACAAGAAATTGCAAATCATTTTGAACAAGCCAGAAAATTGAATGAAAAGGAAATGCATAAGAATAGTGTTCCGGATCGATTAAATGAAGAAATAGACCAGAGCGAAGAAATACTTGTCACCTCCGGTATTTTAGAGATACACCAAGAGGGTTATGGATTTTTGAGAAGGCACAACTACTTGACGAGTGATGAAGACGTGTATATATCGCCGTCACAAATCAGAAGATTTCGAATGAACACAGGAGATAAGATTTCCGGCATTACAAGACCCCCTAAACAAGGTGAAAAGTTCAATGCCTTATTATATGTTAAAAGTATTAATGATGAATTACCGGAAACCGCAGTTAAGCGTCCGGATTTTGATACGCTGACTCCCATATTTCCAGAAGAAAGAATCCGATTAGAAACAAACCAAAGAAACCTTTCAACCCGTATTATTGATATTATCGCCCCAATAGGAAAAGGACAAAGAGGAATGATTGTAGCGCCTCCTAAAGCGGGTAAAACCTCTTTGATGAAGAGCATTGCAAATGCAATAGCTGAAAACCATCCTGAAATGGATATTATCATTTTGTTGATTGACGAAAGACCGGAAGAAGTTACAGATATGAAGCGGTCAGTGAAAGGGGATGTTGTTTATTCTACTTTTGATGAGCTGCCAAAGCATCATATTAAAGTGGCGGAAATGGTATTAGAAAGAGCAAAACGACTTGTTGAACATGGGAAGGATGTGGTTATTCTACTGGATAGCATTACTAGGCTGGCAAGGGCCTATAATTTAACCATACCACCAACCGGCAGGACGTTATCGGGAGGACTTGACCCCGGAGCGTTGCATAGTCCGAAAAGATTTTTTGGCGCGGCCAGAAACATAGAATTTGGAGGCAGTCTCACTATTTTGGCAACGGCCTTAATTGAAACCGGTAGTCGAATGGACGATGTTATTTTTGAGGAATTCAAAGGAACAGGAAACATGGAAATTCATCTGGATAGAAAATTATCAGAGAAACGTGTTTTCCCTGCTATTGAAATCAGCAAATCAAGCACTAGAAGAGAAGATTTGCTTCTGGACCAAAACGAGCTTCAAGCTATCTGGCAATTACGAAAGGCCTTGAGCAATTTTCCTTCTGATTATGTCACTGAAAAATTATTAGCAGGTCTTATGGCAACGAAGTCAAATATGGATTTTATTGCAAATGCGTTGGAATGGATGGATATCGACAAAAACAAAAAATAGTGATATGATTAATGCATAAAAATATTGAATATTGTTTGACGGTATGCTATAATTTTATGGTGTTATGAGAAAACAATATTTTAAAATATACAGCTTAATTGGAAAGAGGTGAATCATATGAAAAAAGATATACAACCTGAATATAAAAGAGTAATGGTCACCTGCGCCTGTGGAAACACATTTGAGACGGGTTCAGTGGATGACGAAATAAGAGTTGAAATTTGTTCTGAATGCCATCCATTCTTTACAGGCAAACAAAAGTTTGTAGACAAAGGTGGACGTGTTGACAAATTCAAGAAGAAATATAATAGAGAATAGGATACATAAAGATGAGAGCGACCCTGAAACGGGTCGTGTTTTTTTATTATCAATTGTTAAATTATTTGATTAATAGTATACTGTTAACAAAGGAATATGAGGTGTCTTATGGCTTCTGAAAAAAACAATCTTGTTCAGGGAGAAGTGAAACATACCATTATGAGAATGACTGTGCCAATGATATTAGGTATGTTGAGTATGGTTGTTTTTAATCTCACAGACACTTTTTATATCGGACAATTAGGAACGGATCCATTGGCAGCCATATCCTTTACCTTTCCGGTTGTATTGGTCGTCAATAGTGTTGCACTTGGAATGGGGATTGGAGCCTCTTCAATTGTAGCTCGAGCTGCAGGAGAGAAGAATCAAGATAAATTGATTAAGACAGCAACCGATAGCATAGTGCTATCTTTTGTCTTTGTTTTATTTGCATCGATTTTGGGACTTCAGACGATTGATGAAACATTTAGAATGCTTGGTGCTGATGAAGAGATGCTTTTTTTTATAAGGCAGTATATGTCTTTATGGTATTTCGGAATGCCATTTGTTGTGATTCCTATGGTGGGCAATAGTATCATTAGAGCCTTGGGTGACACAAAAACACCGTCGATTGTGATGGGTATATCAGCGGCTATGAATGTATTGCTTGATCCGATGCTCATATTTGGATTAGGGATTTTTCCGGAAATGGGAATAAAAGGTGCTGCTTTAGCAACTGTTATTAGCAGAATGCTTACTTTTTTTGTGGCCCTGTATATACTTATCTTTAGAGAAAAAATTGTCAGATTTCGAATCAGAAATTTTCAAAGTGTCTTTCATTCATGGTTAGAAATATTGTATGTGGGTGTCCCTTCTGCCATCGTGAGAATGATTACGCCTATTAGCACAGGGATTATTACCCGAATGATTGCAGAATATGGGACGGAAGCGGTAGCAGGATATGGTGTCGGAACAAAAGTTGAATTTTTCACATTATCATTTATTAATGCACTTTCATCTGTTCTCATTCCGTTTGCCGGACAAAATTATGGAGCTGGACAAAGGGAAAGAATAATAGAAGGTATAAAATTTTCAAGGAAGATAGTTTTTGTTTATGGTATTGCTATTTTTTTACTCATGAAGCTGACATCGGGGATGATTGCTTCCATATTCAATGATAATCCTACCGTTCAAAAAATCACGGTTCTTTATCTGACCATTGTTCCATTGGGATATGGATTTCAAGGTATGTTTCTAAATAGTACGGCTATCTTAAATGCAATCAATAAACCGCTTCATGCCGCTTTACTTTCTCTATTGCAGATGTTTGCCATATATGTGCCCATATCTTGGATCTTAGAAAAGTATTTTGGCATATATGGTATTTTTTCAGCCATCATCGTATCCTATTTGATTAGTGGCACATTAGCAACACGTTTGACTAAGGGAATCATACAAAAGGAAAAGACTACAGCTTTGCAATCAGATAAGGGCAAAATATAATCAATCCAATGATTACCGCAAGGATAGAGGATAATAAAACGGCTCCGGCTGCGGCATCTTTAGCTTTTTCTGCGTACGGGTGAAAATTGTCCACCATCAAATCAACCAAGTTTTCAATGGAAGTATTAATGATTTCTAAACTTAGAACAAGTGAGGATACAAAGATCACGATAAGCCATTCAAAGCTTTTTATTTGAAAGATATATCCGACGACAAGCGTGATTAGGAATACGCTCAATTGTATGCGAAAATTACGCTGAGTTTTAAAAACATAATAAATTCCGTTCCAAGCATACTTAAATGAAGATAACACTTTTTTCATTGAGCACCTCTTATCAATATACATCAATCATAATGTGCGGAAGGAATCATGTCAATATCCTAATCTTTAATTAATATCTTTTAGGAGGAACTCCATGGGTCAAAAAATCAATCAAAATGCAAAATACATCATCGCTATTACACCGATTATATGGGGAATCAATCCAGTGTTTATGAAAATCGCCTATCTATATGTAGAGCCATTATTAATGAATTTTATGAGGCTTTTTTTAGCACTGATTTTTTCTTTGACTTTCATGTTAGCTTCAAAAAAGACATCTCTTACTGAGATTAAGCTTATTAGTAAAGACACTAAAAGATTGATGGTTTACTTTGCTCTTTTTCAACTCTGCTTTTCTATGGGTGTTCAATATCTTCCGGCAGGAATTGCAGGTATTGTATTTGGTCTTTTACCTGTCACGGTATTGATAATCAATAAAATAATCGGCGAAGAAAAATCAGGATTAAAAATCCTGATTAGTGTAGGGATGTCTATTTCCGGCATAGCTGTTGTGATGTTGAACGGTACAAGCTCGAGCGGGGTAGTTATTTCTAATTTAGGCATAGGGCTCATTTTTTCAGCTCAAGTGTTTTATAGCCTTTTTACGATAGAGTCAAAAGCTAAGGTTAAAATTTACAATCCGTTTACGGTGACAATTGTGGCTCTGATTCCTTCTACCTTGCTTTTTTTCTTTATCTCAATTAGGCAGGTTTTTGCTTTTGATTATCTATCATTGCCGGCAGAAGCTTGGGGAAGTATTTTGTTTTCGGGTGTTATTGCCATTAGCATTGCCAATGCTATTTGGATGTGGGGGACGGGCATTATTGGAAGTACAAAAGCGTCGCTTTATACTAATCTGAATCCCGTTGCTGCATTAATTGCAGGTTACTTAGTCTTAGGAGAAACACTCAATACCATTCAATTTGCAGGAATTGTTGTTATTTTTGCTGCGATTATTCTTAGTCAGGTTAAGTGATTCTTTATTCCTTAAGGGGTATAAAAGGTTGTTCCTTTTGATGTATTGTCAACTAAAATAGAGATCAGTGCATGAGGCGTGTTGCCATTGACAATATGAATGTTAACGGTTCCTTTCTCTAAAGATTCAAGACAATTTTTTATTTTAGGAATCATGCCGCCTGATACTGCACCGTCCTGTATTAGTTTGTGTCCAATATCAGGTGTAATTTGGCGAATAAGTGAAGCCTTGTTGTGGAAATCAAGGAATATCCCATCAACATCTGTTAAGTAGATTAATTTTTCAGCTTTTAGAGAAGCTGCGATAGCGGAAGCAGCATCATCTGCATTGACGTTATAGGTATTTCCTTGCAGGTCGGTTCCGATTGGTGCAATAACCGGAATAATTGAGTTTTCTAGCAATGAGTGAATAAGTCGGTTATTTACCTCGCATATTTCACCGACATATCCTAAATCCTTTTCATTGATTATTTTTTTATTGCATATCAGCGTGTGACAATCTTTTCCGGTTATACCGGCTGCATAAGCTTGGTGCATATGAAGTTGATTCACAATATTTTTATTGATTTTACCGGCCAATACCATTTCGACCACTTCAATTGTCTCGGCGTCTGTCACGCGGAGTCCCTCTTCAAAAATCGGCTTTATATCCAATCTTGTGAGCATCTTGTTAATATCATCTCCCCCCCCGTGAACGATGACAGGTTTAATTCCCATATTATTCATAAAGGCAATGTCTTCTATGATATATGCAGCTGAGTCAGGATCTTTCATTGTAGAGCCGCCAAATTTTACCAGTACAATTTTCCCAATCAATTCTTGCAATATTTTAAGTTCTTTGTTATTTATAGATGACGCGATAGATTTTTTCATTATGATCGATAATCTCCGTTAATTCTTACATACTCATACGACATATCACATCCCCAACCTTTCGATTGGCCTTCTCCGTCTAAAAGATCAACGATAATATCGATAGTATAGGCTTTTAGAATTTCTGAAGCGATTTCTTCGTTGAAATTTAATGGCACACCATTTTCGAGTAGTCGAATGCTACCATATCGACTCTGTAGTCGAAGAGAAACGGTGGATGGGTCTAATTCAGCTCCGGAATACCCTATTGCGCACATTATTCTTCCCCAGTTAGCATCTTCACCAAAAAATGCAGTTTTGACTAGACTTGAAGTAAGAATAGATTTGCACATTAATTTAGCATCGTTGTCAGTTTTTGCTCCACTTACAATTACTTCCAGAAGCTTTGTTGCTCCTTCGCCATCCTTTACAATCATCATTGCCAGCTCTTTATTGATAGTATCCAGCACCTCTTTAAACTTTATGTAATCAGAATTTTCCTCTGTGATTTCTGAGTTACCCGCCAGTCCATTAGCTAAGACACAAACCATATCGTTGGTACTCGTGTCTCCGTCGACAGAAATCATATTATAGGAGGTTTCTGTACTGGAGGATAGCGCCTTTTGGAGCAAATCGCGAGATATATTTAAATCAGTGGTAATAAATGTTAGCATAGTAGCCATATTGGGATGTATCATTCCTGAACCCTTAGCCATGCCGCCGATATTGATGACTTTATCATCAATAATAAATTGAGCAGAGACTTCTTTAGGCACCGTATCAGTAGTCATGATGGCAGCTGACGCGTCAATGGCTCCTTGTCGATCGTCAGATAAGAATTTATGAGATTTTTCAATGCCTTCAATGATAGTTTTGATAGGTAGTTGAACGCCAATGACGCCTGTTGAAGCGGTCAGAACAGAGTTAGCATTAATATTAAAAACTTTTGCCGTAGTTTCAGCCATTTCTTGATTATTCAATATACCTTGAGCTCCGGTACATGCATTGGCATTACCGCTATTGATTACAATGGCTTGGATGTCACAGCCTTTTTCACGAAGAGATATATTTCTAATAACCGGTGCGGCTTTGACACGATTAGTAGTAAAAACGCCGGCAAATTTAGCGGGTACTTCTGAGTATACAATGGCTAAATCTCGTCTTTTGTTTTTAAGTCCTGTATATCGGCCACATGCGTAAAAGCCTTTTGCTTCTGTTACACCATTATGATTTAATTTCATGAATTCCTCCTATATTGGGAAAATAGACAAATGGTCTAGTCCCGTCGTTTCTTGTATATTAAAAGCAATATTCATATTTTGGATGGCTTGACCGGCGGCTCCTTTAATTAAATTATCCAGAGCTGAGGTGACAATGATTCTATTCGTTCTTAAATCTACTGAAAAACCAATATCTACAAAGTTTGAACCTTTGACCCATCTTGTTTCGGCGGGCGTGTTATTAGGTAGTAATCTTATGAAGGGTTCATCTCCATAATACTTTTCGTAAGCTTTCTTAATTGTATCCTGATGGACACCTTCCTTAAGATTAGCATAGGAAGTGCATAAAATTCCCCTATTCATAGGAACAAGATGAGGGGTGAAATTGACGCAAATGACGTGTCCGGCTGATATTGAAAGCTGTTCTTCAATTTCCGGTGTGTGGCGATGAGAGGCTATCTTATAAGCTTTAATACTCTCATTACATTCAGTAAAGTGTGTTGACAAATCTAGGCCTCTCCCTGCTCCGGTTACACCGGATTTAGCGTCAATAATGATGGATGACGGGTCAATCAACGATTCTTTAAGCAAGGGGACAATAGCCAGAATGCTACAAGTGGTGTAACAACCCGGATTGGCTATTAAATTAGATTTTGCGATACTTTCTCTGTTTATTTCACACAATCCATATACAGAAAGTGGAAGAAGCTGAGGTGATTCATGTTTGACTTGGTACCAATTTTCATAGGTGTTTATTTCTTTTAATCGAAAATCTGCGCCTAGGTCGATTACTTTGAATTTCTTGAGAATCTTTGATGAAATCATTCCGGAGGTATGCCCGTGAGGGAGTGCGGTGAAAAGAACATCTAAATCAAGCTCTGACAAATCCTCGGGAGTAGATATACATTCGATATTCATCTTTTTATAAAAGTTAGGAAATATGTCAGAGTAAGAAGCTCCTGCGTATGATTTTGAAGAAACAAAACTGATTTTGACATCTGGATGACTAAGAAGCAATCTTACTAATTCTTGTCCAGCATATCCTGTTGAACCAATGACGCCTGCTTTGATCATAAATCCTCCTAAGGTTGTAAATAATATTATATAATTATAACTCAATTAATCTGACTGTCAAGAATAAATACATAAAATATTGCATAAAAAAACTGGTGCTGTTATGGTTACAGCACCAGTTTTTTTAGATTAGATTTAAATCGCCATCTAACCAAGTGGCATTTTTATTAATAGGCTTCATAAAAATCAGATCTGAATTTTCATCTGATTTGGCTTGATGAAATTTGAATATCATATCCGTTTCGGTTTTTCCGAAAATTTCTATTTTCCCTTGAGGATGGGACATGGCATATCTAAATGCTTTACTGACACCATCTAGTTTTTTTCTGGTTTCTTTTATGATTTCCATTCCTGAAAATAGAGGAACCTGAAAATGCTCTTTAACATATTTTACTGGCCTACATTGAAATACATAGTACGGTTGTACACCGATTGAGGTTAATCCTTTGAGGAGTTTGGACAAGGTATCTGCATTATCATTAATCCCTTTGAGGAGAACAGTTTGATTTCTTACTGTAATCCCAATGTTTTTTAAAGCTTTAACTCCTTTTCTTGCTTCTTCAGTTAATTCGTTTGGGTGATCAAACTGTGTGACAACGATGATTTCCTTTTTATTATTATACCTTTTTAGAATATCAAGTAGTTCGTCATCCATAAATATTCTGTGAGGAAAAACAACTGGAATTCTTGTTCCAAATCGAATAAAATCCAGATGTGTCATTGACGAGAAGTGCTTCAAATATCTTTCTATGACATTGTTAGACAATGTAAAGGCGTCTCCTCCTGTAATCAGAACATTGTTTATTTCCTTATGATTTTTAATATATTCATTCGATTCTGTCATTCTTTTATTGATTTCTTCCTTTGAATAGCCTACCATTCTTTTTCTGAAACAGTGTCTACAGTACATGAAACAAACATTTGTTGACATAACGAGCGCTGTTTGTTTGTATTTGTGCTGAAGTCCAGGCATAATCGTATTGACTGATTCCCCACTTGTGTCATAATCGCCTGACGCGTCCAATTCATATTGATCCGGCACGGATAATTTTCTGATGGGGTCATTTGGATTGCTCCAGTCAATCAGGTCATAATAGTAACGTGTTAATCGCATGGGATGTCTTTTAACGACTGTTTTAATGGCTTCTTTTTCTTCGGGTGACATATGCAGTACCTTGTCCAGGTCCTCAATTTTAACGATGCTATCTTTTAATAAATCACTCCAAGACAACATTAATACATCACTCCTTGCTATTAAATTTTTGTAGTTTGATTTTAACGAACAATCAATAGGTAGAACATCGACACCCTTAAAGGGCAAAAGAAATAAAGAAGATTGGATCGAGGAATATAAATGTGTATACATTATACCATAGGGGAGTATTCATGTCAAAAAAACTGCAGGATTTGTCTTGTAGTAACGGTTCTGGTATAATATGATTAAAATTAAAAGTCTTAATAAAGGATATAAAATGGATAAAATTAATTCAATTTTTGATGTTCTCGGACCTATAATGATAGGACCCTCCAGTTCTCATACAGCCGGCGCAGCTAGATTAGGAAAAATTGCAAGGTATGCAGCCAATCGGGATGTTGTAGGAGCAAAAATCTATTTACATGGCTCCTTTGCTGAAACGGCTGACGGTCACGGTACAAAAAAAGCATTGGTTGCGGGCATTCTGGGAATGGAACCCCATGACGAGAGATTGAAGCTCGCGCTGGATATTGCTAAGGATGAGGGAATTGATATCAGCTTTGAAAAAATAGCCATCGATGGTGCGCATCCAAATACGGCGAGGTTTGAGATCTACAAATCCGGAGGTGAAATTGTAAGACTGACAGGGACCTCTATAGGTGGAGGCGCTGTCATTGTTACGGAGATGAATGGATTTGACGTAGAAATTACCGGAGATTACTATACCATGATAACTAAACACAACGACAAAAAAGGAATTATCAGCAGAGTGACAACCATGCTTGCTGAAAACAATGTCAATATCGGCAATATGAGAGTGAAAAGAAACCATAAATCGAATATTGCCTCAATGATTATAGAAACAGATGATTTGGTAAGTGCGACAATAGTTGAAAAAATAAGACGACTCGATGAAATGATAGCTGTCATTGAAATTATGCCGATAAGGGAGAAGTAAGATGTATAGAAATGCGAGGGAGCTTTTAGGCTTATGCAATGAAAAAAATGTCAAGATATCAGAAATGGTAATGCTTGATGAGATAGAAAGCAATGGTCTATCGAGAGAAGAAATTTTGTCAAAGCTAGATGAAATACTCGTCATTATGGAAAATGCTTCTTCTGCCACTCTATATAATCCCGTCAAAACCTTGGGGGGATTGATAGGTGGAGAGGGTAAAAAAATGATGAATTATTTGCAACAAAATCGAATGATTACAGACCAATGGATTGTCAAAGCCATGGCACGTGCCTTTGTTTGTTCAGAGTATAATGCTTCTATGGGTAGAATTTGTGCTGCGCCTACTGCAGGATCATGTGGGATTATTCCTGCAGCTATTTTAACTTATGCAGAAAAGTTCAAATTAAATAGAGAAGAGATGATTGCAGGATTGCTTGTGGCTTCAGGAATAGGAAAAATAATTTCAATCAATGCGACCGTATCGGGTGCCGAAGGGGGTTGTCAGGCTGAATGTGGTTCTGCCGCTGCAATGGCCGCAGCGGCGTTGACAGAAATGTCCGGAGGGACAGCGGAGCAATCTATGCATGCAGCAGCGATTGCCTTAAAGAATATAATGGGCTTAATATGTGACCCGATAGGCGGACTTGTTGAATCGCCGTGCTCAAAAAGAAATGCTTCAGGAGTTGTAAATGCAATGATATCCGCAGATATAGCCTTAGCAGGTGTTGTGTCAATTATTCCATTTGATGAGGTTGTAGAAGCTATGAAAAATGTTGGGACGGGAATGCACCAGGACTTCAAAGAGACGGCTCGCGGAGGTATAGCCATTACCAGAACGGCTCTTGCGTTGATTGAAAAAAACAAATAATGCTTTATAAATTATATTTTTAGGGTATAATAATATGATAAACAATTTATGGAGGAAAATATGGGCATAAGATCTGATATGGGTATCGACTTAGGAACAGCGTCGGTACTGGTGTATATAAAAGGAAAAGGAATTGTTCTACAAGAGCCGTCGGTGGTAGCGATAGATAGAAACACCAATAAAATTTTAGCGGTTGGTGAAGAAGCTAGGATGATGCTTGGAAGAACGCCTGGGAATATTGTTGCGATTAGACCGTTAAGAGACGGTGTTATTTCTGATTTTGATATTACAGAAAAAATGCTGAAATACTTTATCAAAAAAGCGATAGGAAATGCTATTTTTAAACCGAGAGTCATTGTTTGTGTGCCTAGTGGGGTTACAGAGGTTGAAAAAAGAGCTGTTATTGACGCATGTAATCAAGCGGGAGCACATAAGACTTATTTAATCGAGGAACCGGTTGCGGCTGCTATTGGAGCAGGTGTCGATCTTTCAAGACCTTCGGGAAGCATGTTGATTGATATGGGAGGCGGTACCACTGATGTGGCTGTGTTGTCTTTGGGCGGCATCGTAGTGAGCAAATCAATAAAAGTGGCAGGAGATAAGTTTGATGAAGCCATTGTTAGATACATCAGAAAAAAATACAATGTTATGATTGGCTTAAGAAGTGCTGAGGAGCTCAAAATACAAATAGGTACGGCTTTCCCGGAAGAAGAGGAAAAATTTGTTGAAGTTAGAGGAAGAAATCTCGTTACGGGTCTTCCTAAAAATCTGACAATTTCATCAACGGATATGCTTGAGGCCCTCGAAGAAACAGTAACATCCGTGGCAGATGCCGTGCACTCTGTTTTGGAGAGAACTCCTCCGGAATTGGCGGCTGATATCAGTGAAAAGGGAATTATTATGACAGGTGGAGGAGGATTGCTCCATGGACTTGATAAACTCATTGCAAAAAGAACAGGAGTTTCAGTCAGTATAGCAGAAGACGCTATTTCTTGCGTTGCGCTGGGTACAGGAAAAGCCCTTGAAAACATAGATGTATACTCTAATTCACTACTGAGTGATGAGAGAAAGAGATACTGACAGAAAGATGAATACGGAGGAAAGATGAAAGTTAAAAAAGCAATTATTCCTGCGGCTGGGCTTGGCACCAGATTTTTGCCGGCCACCAAAGCTCAGCCTAAAGAAATGCTTCCAATCGTTGATAAACCTACTATTCAGTATATTGTTGAGGAAGCTGTTAATTCCGGAATTGAAGACATATTGATTATTACCGGAAGAAATAAGAGGGCAATCGAAGACCACTTTGATAAGTCGTTCGAGCTTGAAGTTACATTAGAACAAAAGGGTAAAAATGAATTACTTAAAATGGTCCAAGATATTTCTGATATGGTCAATATCCATTATATCAGACAAAAGGAGCCAAAAGGACTTGGACATGCTATATATTGCGCAAAGTCTTTTATCAAGGATGAGCCATTTGCGGTTTTGTTGGGAGACGATGTGGTTTATTCAGAAAAGCCATGTATTTTGCAATTGATGGAAGAATATGAAAAGCACGAGCGATCCATTGTCGGCGTTCAAAGAGTAGCTTGGGAGGATGTCAACAAATATGGGATTGTAAACGGTCGTCAAGTCGAAGATAAGCTTTATTCTGTGGAGGACCTGATAGAAAAACCTGAAAAAGAAAAAGCACCCAGTAACATTGCCATATTGGGTAGATATATTATCAATCCGGGTATTTTTGAGATACTTGGAAATACAAAGCCGGGTGCCGGCGGAGAGATTCAACTTACGGATGCACTTAAAGAGCTTGCGCTCAGGGAAAAAATGTACGCGTATATTTTTGATGGAAAAAGATACGATGTGGGCTATAAACTCGGTTTCCTTAAAGCAACTGTTGAGTATGCACTTAGAATGGATGATATTAAGGAAGAGTTCAAGGCTTATCTTAAAGAGTATTGTTAATGGGGAGGCTTAGATGATGGAATATATGAAATCATATCGAGAATGGCTTGAAAGCCCTTTTATTGATGAAGACATCAAAACAGAGCTTAGAAGCATTTCTAACAATGAAAAGGAAATTCAGGATAGATTCTATAAGGATTTAGAATTCGGAACCGGTGGCATGCGTGGTATCATAGGTGCCGGAACTAATCGCATGAATAAACATATCATTGGAAGAGTCACTCAAGGATTGGCGACATTTATTAGAAAATCAAAAGAAACTAATTTAAGCTGTGTCATTGCGCACGATTCTCGCAGAATGTCAATTGAATTTTCAAGAATAGCAGCAGCAGTTTTGGCTGCTAACGGTATCAAAGCCTATTTGTTTGAGAGTCTGAGATCCACACCACAGCTTTCATATACAGTGAGACAGCTTGGATGCACGGCAGGTATAGTTATTACAGCGAGTCACAATCCTCCGGAATATAACGGTTATAAGGTGTATTGGAAAGACGGATGCCAGATGTTACCGGAAATGGCATCTGATTTAGTTCGTTCCGTTGAAGGTATTTCATTCGAAAGCATACAACTCATTTCATCTGAGCAAGGAATAACTTCAGGAAAAATTGTTATTTTGGGATCTGAAATGGATGATTTATTTATTGAAGCTGTCAAATCATTATCTCTAAGAGACAATGAGATTGATAAATCTATTAAAATTGTTTACACGCCGTTGCATGGCACCGGCAACATTCCGGTAAGAAGAGTGCTTCAGGAAAGAGGCTTTGATTATGTTTATCCTGTGATGGAGCAAGTGACACCGGATGGAGAATTTCCTACGGTGGAGTATCCTAATCCTGAAGATGAAAAAGCATTCGAATATGCTTATAGAGAAGGACGGATTAAGGATGCGGATATTATTGTAGCCAATGATCCTGATTGTGACCGTGTAGGGCTTGCTGTTAAGGATGGTCATCAATACAGACTTTTAAGTGGCAATCAAGTCGGGCCGCTCCTCTTGGAATACATTTTATCGTCTATGGTAGAAAAGGATTTAATGCCAACGAACCCTCTAGTAATCAAAACGATTGTCACGAGTGAGTTTGGAAGAGCGGTAGCAAACTATTACAATGTTGATTGCATTGATACTTTGACCGGATTTAAGTTTATTGGCGAAAAGATGGAAGAATATGCGGAAAACAAAAATAAAAGTTTTATCTTTGGATACGAAGAGAGCATCGGTTATCTATTTGGTAATTTTGTCAGGGATAAGGATGCTGTTACTTCAACGATGATGATATGCGAGATGGCAGCTTATTACAAGAAAATTGGAAGTAATATTCTTTCTGAACTGGAAAAACTCTATCAAAGACATGGTTATTATATGGATGGGTTAAAGTCAATTACTATGACGGGAATAACAGGCAACCAAAAAATTCTCGCAATCATGGACTATTTTAGAAATGCTAAAATCAGTCAATTATCCGGATATAAAGTTTCATGTTTTACGGACTATGAGGCAGGTTATACTTATGATTTAGAAAATGAACAAAAAATTAAAACAGGGCTCCCCCAATCGAATGTCCTAAAATATGTTCTTGAAAATAAATCATGGTTTGTATTGAGACCATCCGGAACTGAGCCAAAAATTAAAATATATTTTTCAACAGTCCATCAAGATAAACATAAGGCAGAGAAGATGTATCAGGATATCGCTACATCGGTTTTGCAGATTATTGATTCCGTTTAATGGAAGTAATTAAAAAAACGAGTGGGTGTTTTATGAGGAAAATAGCTTTATTTCTAGTGATACTTATGATTTCCGGAATATTTCCGGTATATGGAGATACGTTGAATCCTTCACGACAGGAATTCGAAGAGATGATTACTGAGGTGGCTATACGGAGAGGTATACCTTCTGTTTTGTTGATGTCTATTGCGCGTGTAGAATCAGTATTTAGACATTACAACAGTGATGGAACTGTATCTAGGAGTTATGCGGGGAGTATTGGCTTGATGCAGATTCATAATAGCAGAGGCCTATATGATGAAGAAAGACTAATGTATGACATTCCTTATAATATTGAAGTTGGAGCTGAGATTCTCCTTGAAAAATGGGCTGCAAGCGCTGAAACGCCCGTAAAACCTTACTGGACACTTCCTTCTGTAGGCAACATGGATCCTAATGTGTTGGAAAATTGGTATTTTGCTTTGTGGGGTTATAATGGATTTGCCTCATGCAACAACCCTAACGTTGCTTACAGTATGGGAAATAAATACACCTATCAAGATTTAATATATTTGGTTGCAAGCAATGAGTACGGTCAAATGATTACGCCGATAGATAAAAGTTATTTACCCCTTGAGGGGATTCCTAATGTTAAAGAAAATTTAAATGTTCCTACCCCGGAGGATTTTCACTTAGGAGATGTTTTTCTAGCACAACCGGGTGAAAAGGTTAAAGTTTCTTACCTTCCTCCGACGACAGGAATAAATCTCAGAAAAGAGCCTAACGGAGAAAAAATAAGATTGCTAACAAACGATGAAATATATACGATAGGATTGCCCGCAGAGCTTGCTGGGGGATATTATTGGTATTATCTTTTGGACGAAGAAGGGAATGGACTTGGCTGGGCGGCTAGAAATTGGATGATTCATATTGAAGAATCTTTACAAGATGTTGATGTTCCTCTTGAATTTGACGATATTTCTGAATATTGGGGAAAAGACTATATTATGACATTAACTCAAGATGGCATCATTAAAGGAAGACCGGACAATAGCTTTGCGCCAAACGATATCATTACAAGGGAAGATTTTGCGACTTTATTGACAAGGTCTTTTGAATTAGATCCTTTGTCTATCTACGACATTATTGATAAGAGTGAAGTTAAATCATATGCAGTGGAGAGCGTTGAAACGGTGATTTCCTTGGGGATAATGGATGCTTTGGAAGGTTATTTCAGACCGGGAGAACCGTTATCCAGACTGGATGCCACCATTGCGATTGCTAGAATATTAGGGTATCCAGAAGAAATGATGAGCCTCGAATTTGAAGACATTGCTGATTTGACTTCAGATCAAGTTGAAGGGCTTCGAGCGATTTACACTTACGGTATTATTAATGGCAAATCAAACACATCTTTTGCGCCGCTTGAGTCCATAACCAGAGGAGAAATGGCAAAAATTTTGGTTATGGCCCGCTCCCAATACCGGTAATAAACTTATTGGTTGTTTTGTTTTTATCAATATAGATAGTTTCGTAGGGTTTTACCATTTTGTATTCGTCCCGCGCTATTCTCTCGACCATTTCGAGGAATAATTCGGGATTATTTATTTTTTCAAGGTTTTCTTCTAAACTAGCAAGATCCTGTTCCAAGACCTCTTTCTGAATAAGAATCTGTTCTTTTTCAGAGTTAATAGAAGCCAAATATTGAGTTTGACCATAGATGGTATAAAGCATATAGAACATTACACAGAAAAAAAATATTGTAATCAGGTTTAGACACGGTCTTTTTTTTGATTTCTTTGATTTGCTTTTACCCACTCTGAACACCTCTCAAACACATTATAATATGAATAGGAATCTAAATCAAGAAATTGTAGGGTAAGGAATTTTATCAAAAAGGGGCTGTCGCTAAATAGCTGATTTTGCCCTGACACAGATAAAATGAAGAGAACCCGCAGGATTCTGGACTTTTAAAAAGTC
>JAFGVC010000172.1 GCA_016938195.1 Tissierellales bacterium
CTTGAGATGGAAGAATTAATTAATGAATATGCAATAGACCTTAAAAATCAGTAATATCTTGACAATAATGTTTACATATTTTATAATTCTATGAATAAATACTAACCAAAGGGGAGAATACCATAATGTTGAATAACGAAACTCTGCTTACTCAAGAAGGATTGGATGAACTTGTTGCAGAAATGGAAGAATTAAGAGTCGTTCGCAGAAAAGAAGTTGCAGAAAAAATTAAAGCAGCTCTTGCTTTTGGTGACATTAGTGAAAATTCTGAATATGATGAAGCAAAAAATGAACAAGCTGATATTGAAAGACGTATCCTTAAAATTGAAAATATGATTAAGAACGCCAAAATCATAGAGATGGTTGAGGGAAAGAATGACAAGGTAAGACTTGGTTGCAAAGTAAAGATTAAAGATATAGAATATGATGAGGTTATGGAATACAGAATAGTCGGTTCAGCTGAAGCGGATCCTTTCAAGGAAAAAATTTCAAACGTATCACCTCTTGGTCAGGCGCTGATGGGCAAAAAGGCTGGAGAAATATTAGATGTTCCAACTCCGAGCGGTGTGCATGTCAAATATGAAATTATCAGCATTAGTTGACGAAAGGAGAGATATAAATGTCTGATTTAGAAAGCCTTAATGAGTTGAGAATTATACGAAGAGAAAAACTAGCTCATCTTATTGATGAGGGAAAAGACCCTTTTAAAATTGAAAAATATGAAGTAACGCATAAAAGCGGGACTATTAAAGAGCAGTTTGACAGCATGGAAGGTCAAACTGTTTCTTGTGCCGGTCGAATTATGTCTAAAAGAGGTCAAGGTAAAGTCGGGTTTTATGATTTGCAGGATAGCGAGGATAGGATTCAAATTTTTGCCAAAGAGGACTCGATTGGTGAAGAAAACTACAAGGATTTGAAAACCTATGATATTGGAGATATCATAGGTGTGAAAGGCGAAGTGTTTAAAACAAAAATGGGTGAGGTCTCGATTAGAGCTACTGAAATCATTCTTTTGTCAAAGTCATTGCAAATCCTGCCTGAAAAATATCATGGACTAAAGGATCCAGACTTAAGATACAGACAACGATACGTCGATTTAATTGTCAACCCAGAGGTTAAGGACACTTTTATCAAGAGAAACCTTATTATCAGGGCGTTAAGAGAATATCTTGATGAAAGAGGATTTCTGGAAGTAGACACGCCAATTTTAAATACAATAGCAGGTGGGGCTGCGGCGAAGCCTTTTGTAACACATCACAACACACTTGATATTGATATGTATCTTCGGATAGCCAATGAACTTTTTTTAAAAAGATTAATCGTAGGGGGATTTGATGGCGTCTACGAGATAGGAAAAATGTTCAGAAATGAAGGAATGTCAATTAAACACAATCCTGAGTACACAGCGATGGAAGTATATAAAGCCTATGTTGACTACGAGTATATGATGGAATTGACAGAAAATGTTATTGCTTACATGTGCCACAAGGCCAATGGAACAACAAAAATTAATTACCAGGGGACTGAGCTGGATTTGACACCTCCTTGGAGAAGAGCGTCCATGCATGATTTGGTGAAAGAAAAAACAGGGTATAATTTCTATGATTTTGATGATATAGAAGAAGCCCATAAGGTAGCAAAGGATAAACTTCATTTAGCGGTTGAAAAACATATGTCTGCAGGGCATTTAGTCAACTTGGCATTTGAAGAGTTTTGCGAAAAAGACTTAATACAACCAACGTTTGTTTTGCATCATCCGGTTGAAATATCCCCGCTAGCCAAGAGAAATCCTGATAATCCGAACATCACCAACAGATTTGAAGCCTTTATCAATACTTGGGAAGTAGCCAACGCCTTTTCAGAATTAAATGATCCAATAGATCAAAAAAGAAGGTTTGATGATCAACTTATTCAAAGGGAAGCTGGAGATGACGAGGCACACATGATGGACCATGATTTTGTCAATGCCTTAGAAGTTGGATTGCCGCCTACAGGAGGACTTGGAATCGGAGTAGATAGGGTTATAATGTTATTAACCAATTCTCCTTCCATCAGAGATGTTATATTATTTCCTACTATGAAACCAATAGAGGAATAACTCGTATCCATTTATTACGAATATTAAAACTAAATTTGAATGTAAAATTTATGTTAAGACGAATGAAAAAGAGATGCAATAATTTATTGAAAGGATAACGCGTTAACACGGTGCCTAGTGGTTCGCGAACATCGTTCAAGATATTGAAATTTCAATGAAAATCAGGTAAAAAAAACTATTGAAAAGTGTTGACATCGACTTGTTTATATGGTAATCTTATGAAGCACCCCAAAGACATGGTCTTTTAAGTTGGTGCCAACACTTTTTAAGAGAAAAAAATGTGTTGACATAGAATTAAGCAAGTGATATAATTTAAAAGTTGTCGCAAAGAGGCAACGAGAACCTAGACAATAGAATAACACATAGTCAACGTAATTCTTAGAGAAAAATAAGAAGAACAAAA
>JAFGVC010000173.1 GCA_016938195.1 Tissierellales bacterium
AGCTCAGTTGGATAGAGTACTTGACTACGAATCAAGGGGTCGTGAGTTCGAATCTCGCAGGGTGCACCAGATAAAACATAGCAAAAGCCTGTAAAGTAAACATTTACAGGCTTTTTTTATTTTGCGAAAAACTATTTGAGAATGATAAAATAGGGTTATAACAAGCATGCTAGGATAATAGATTACCTACGTATGCTCATATTACTTGTTTTATCGTATCAATAATAGATCCATCCCGATATTCTATGACTCCAACAATTTTATCTCCATAAATTACCGGTTCAGGTTTTTTAACAATTTTTTCAGCCATCTCTACAAGATCATTTATTGAAACTAAAGGTGTATTTTTCTCTTTGAGGATATCAAGTATATCTTGACGAAGAGGATTTACAGCCGTACCATGATCGGTTACGAGGATATCAACAGTACTTCCGGGAGTGACAATATTTAAAACTTTATCTTTGACGGTTGCAATTCTCCCTCGGACTAAAGGAGCGGTAACGATACAAACCTTGGAACCGGCGGCAGTATCACAATGACCTCCGGAGGCACCTCTTAATACACCGTCAGAACCGGTGATGACATTGACATCAAAATTCCTATCAATTTCAAGGGCGCTCAATATGACAACATCAAGCCTATTTACTGCACAACCTGGGTTGTTAGGATTTGCATAGAAGGAAGCGTCTATTTCAAAATGTCTAATATTGTTTTTTAGAGAATAAACAGCATCAAGGTCAAAACACTGTACATCAAGGAGTTTTCTTACAAGACCTTCTTCGTGAAGTCTTACCATATGCCCGGTAATACCTCCAAGAGCAAAGTCAGCTACTACTTTTTTTTCAATCATGGCTTCTCTCATGAATTTGGTAACAGCAAGAGAAGAGCCGCCGCTTCCCGTTTGAAAAGAAAAATTTTCTTGAATGATATCAAGTGCTTCAATAATCTCAGCGGTTCGTTTTGCAATTAAAAGCTCTTTAGGATTTTTAGTTAATCTTGTTGCTCCGGACATAATTTTTTCTTTAATCCCGATTTTTTCGATTGCGACAACATAATCAACATAATAAGCGGGTATAGAAAAAGGAAGAGCTATTTCATCGGTCAGTCGGTCAGTTACAACCACTACTTTATCAGCGTGCTTAATATCTACCAGGGCATATCCTAATGATCCACAAGGTGAGACGCCTTCAAAACCATTGGCATTACCATGGATATCGCTATGGGGTGCTGCTATGAAGGCGACATCGATTTTTTCCTCTCCTGATTCGATTGCTCTTGCACGACCTCCATGGGAGCGTATCACAACGGGAACATCAAGAATCCCTGAGGAAATATCTTCGCCGAGTTTATCCCTTAACCCACTGGTACAAATTCTAGTGATAAGACCGGAACGAATAAACTTTCCAAAGTGATCATGGGCAGAGGTTAAAGAGCTAGGAAAAATTGTGATTCCTTTCAATTTATTTTTGTCCAATATTTCCAAGATCATATTCGCAAGGATGTCGCCATTTCTAAAATGATGATGAAATGATATTGTCATGCCATTTTTTATTTCTAAGGCATCTATCACATATTCAAGATTATCAATTACTTTACTTGTCTTCTTAACTTTCCCCGTATCTACATAAGTGCCCTTGATATCGATCAGCTCTTCATAACTAAATTTATTATCCATCATTCTACTCCATATTATATATTCCTGAAAGCTGAAGCACTCTTTCTGCTCTTTCAACAATCGGTTTGTCTATCATTTTTCCATTAAGAGATACGACTCCTAAATTATCTTTCTCAGCCTGCTTTATAGCTGCGATAACTTTAAGTGCATGTTCTATTTCTTTTACTTTTGGTGCATAAATTTCATGTACGATATCAATTTGTCTAGGGTTTATGATGGACTTCCCATCAAATCCTAATTGCTTAATATGTTCAACTTCCTTCCTAAATCCCTCTTCATTTTCAACATCGGAATATACAGTATCTAAAGCAGCAATGCCAGCCGCTCTAGCAGCATTAAGAATCTGACATCGAGCAAAAAGCAGTTCTATTCCTTCAGGGCTTCGATTAGTTTTTAGGTTAGTCACATAATCCTCTGCGCCCAAGGCAATGCCAATCAGTCTTTTGCTTGAAGAAGCAATAGCGGAGGCATTTACGACGCCTTTCGCAGTTTCTATAGCGGCCATCATTTTAGTTTTTCCGATTGGAATATTGTTTTCTTGTTCAATTCTTTCTATAATCGCTTCTACCTCATGGACGTCAGATGCAGTTTCTGTTTTAGGAAGACGTATAACATCAGGTTGGGCCATTACAATCATTTCTAAATCCTCGAGTCCAAATTCAGTCTCTAGGCCATTTACTCTTACAACGGTTTCAATGCCTTGATAATCGACTTTTTTTAAGGCTTCGCTTACTAGGAAACGAGCTGAATCCTTTTCTGATAATGAAATGGAATCTTCTAAATCAAACATGATAGAATCTGGCTGATAGATATAAATATCTTTTACCATAGCAGGACTATTTCCTGGCACATAAAGCATTGTTCTTCTCAATTTTTCCATGATGCACTCCTATTTTGACGCTCTATAAAGAGCGGTCTTCAATCTCGCTGAAATGGTGAAATCCAATGCGCCCTTGTCGATTATATTGACGCATGCATTTTCAATGTTGTCTTCTGCCAAAACTTTTTTAACCAAATCTAAAATCTGATTTCCGTATTGTTTTTCAACGTCGCTTTTCAAGTTTATTTCTAGTGACTTTTCCCAAGGGATGATTTCAATCATAGTATCACTTGATTCCATGGTACCCGCAATAGCTCTTCTTTTAAGATTCATTAAGACCTCCATTTTTTGAAATTAAATAGTTATAAGTAGCTTCAGGTACAAGAGCTTTGAGCGTCTTGAAATCACCTTCATCAGCTAATTTTCTTACTTGAGAAGCACTTATGGCTCCATTTTCCGAGAATAGTCTTTCAATTAGAATGAAATCAATGCCATAATTAGGCAATATTTCGGACATCTTTTGGTTATAATAGTTTGTGAGTTGGCAATACGGTTCTGTTCCGACATATCTTTTCGATATATTTAGTTTTTTAGCGATATATTTTGAAAAAATAGTAAGGTCCAGTTCACAATAGTTATTAATCCAATGATTGTAGTTCTTTGAAAAATAGGAAGGGAAGGTGGTTGAAGATATAATATAATCGCCACCTTTTATTATAACAACATTTTTAAGATGCTTCGTGCTTTCTAAGGCCAATCGATATCTTGTTTCAAAAGGAACGACGGACTGGTCTTCAGATACAACAAAAATGTAGAGTAAATCATTTTCTGAGGCGGCTTTTTCAATTAAATAGAGATGGCCATTTGTTATTGGATTTAAATTCATGACAATAGCACCGATTGAGCCGTCAGATTTAAATTTCGGTAAATTTTCAAGGTATTCCTCAAATTTATGTTTTTGGTTTTCCATAAATACGATGTTTTCGGTTTTGCAAATCGTATAAAAGCCAAGACTACTAATCAACTTTTCATATTCAGCCTTTGTAAACAGAGATAAATTATAAATTTCTTGATTGTATTTATAGGCTACTAAATCAGAAAAAAGCGTATTTAGCAATCCTTCTGATCTGAATTCAGGATTTACACCAATACACTTTATGAGGTTTTTTTCAGCAGAAGCACTTGCAATTATAGTGTCATTTTTGGTTAAATTGATTGTTATATCAATGTTTTCATCATATTCTATGTTGATGCTTTTCAGAAAAGAGGTTGTTTGAAGTCTTCCTAACGAGTTATATCTATCAATGTATTCTTTTTTGTACTCACTAAACATGTAATCCATTCCTTTTAAATTTTTTAAAAATAATGCCTTATAGTTGAACATTCAACTATAAGGCATTATACTATTATTTAGTTGAAATGTCAACTAAGCTTAAAATGTGATTGGTCAGCGTCGTATCTTTTCTTCCTATAATTGTCAAAAAAATAATTGAGTTATTTTTATAAAACATTAATAAATTGAAATATTTTCTTTTTTTCTAGATGGGTCGATAAGTTTCAAAATACCAATCAATCATATCAATGAAGGCGATTGCAGCTTTTGAAAGATATACATGATGATTTGTAGCAATGCAAGTTTCCCAATAAGCATATTGATTATTTTCTATTAAATAATAATCGGCGTCATAAAGTCCCTCGAAAATTTTAATGTATTGCATTGGAATGATAGTAACGCCATATCCGGTGCTTGCTAACCTACGAGCCGTTTCAAAACTTTTCACAGTAAGAATGATATTGGGGTTTATGCCTGAGACATTGAATAATAAATCGCAAACTTGTCTTATTCTTCCTGCTTTATCAAGTGCAATGAATTTTTCTGTTTTTAATAGATTTATATCTAGTACGGGATAGGGATAATTGGCATCAATTTTTTTGTATTTAGAAAGAGGATGATTTTTTTCAGTCACAATAACAAAAGGGTCTTTGAATATCACCTTGTGTGATAAGGATTTATTTTGATTGAGAGGATGCGTGTGCATGATTGCAAAATCGATTGTTCCATTTAATAGAAATTGTTCAATGGCTATTGAGTTTTCCTCTACGGCATAAACTTCGATATTAGGATATTTATCCATATATTCAGGTACAAGTTTCGGCAGAAGGTGAGTGGCCATAAAACCTGTAATTCCAAAGTTGACACGGCCTTTTTTTAAATCATTTATGTAGGTTACTTCGTTTTTAAAATCGTTAAAAATATTAAGTATCTCATTGGCAGTCATATAGTATTTTTCTCCGGCTAATGTAAGCTTTATGCCTTCCCTGTTTCTAGTGAAAAGCTTTACGCCTATATCCTCTTCAATTTTTTGAACAGCTTGGCTTAAAGATGGTTGTGCGATGAATAGCTTTTTTGCAGCCTTGGATATGCTTTTTGTTTCGGCTATTGTTTTTACATATAATAATTCTCTGTCATTCATACCATTCTCCTTAATATAGGATTATCCTATGCTTCACATAATAAAATTAGTATTATACTATAACTTAATATTATTATACACTTATGAGAAATAAGATACAACAAATTGGAATCGTGAATAGGAGGTAATATTTTGATTAAAATAATTGACCAAGAAGTACTAATTATGGACGGCAGAAAAATCATTTATGATAAGAGCCATATTTCTGATAGTGATAAAGATAAGCTTGGCAGTCATTTTGACTGGGCGGCAGCAAAAAAGGGAACAATAGCTTACGAAATAATTAGTGCTCACAATAGCTCTGAAGATGAGGAAAATGTAAAAATTAAATTTGATTCTATTACATCGCATGATATTACTTATGTTGGCATCATTCAAACAGCTAAGGCCAGTGGGATGGATAAATTCCCGCTTCCTTATGTACTTACAAATTGTCACAATAGTCTTTGCGCGGTGGGGGGAACGATAAATGAGGATGACCATAAGTTTTCACTATCTGCAGCAAAAAAATATGGTGGCATTCATGTTCCGACCAATCTTGCAGTTATACATTCGTATAACAGAGAAATGATGGCAAAATGCGGAAATATGATATTAGGATCAGATAGTCACACCAGATATGGTGCGTTGGGGACCATGGCTGTTGGAGAGGGGGGTGGTGAATTAGCTAAACAACTTCTTCATCAAACTTATGACATGAAATACCCTAAGGTAGTGGCTATTTATCTTACAGGTAAACCCAATCCTGCGGTAGGACCTCAAGATGTAGCTCTTACAATCATTAAAGCAGTGTTTGACAACGGGCTTGTTAAAAACAAGGTAATGGAATTTATTGGCGATGGTGTAGAATCTTTGCCAATAGACTATAGAAACGGTATCGATGTCATGACAACAGAAACAACTTGCTGGAGTTCTATCTGGGAAACTGATGAAAAAGTAAAAGAGTATTACGAAATTCATGGTAGGATTGATGATTATAAAAAACTGCGTCCATCTCAAGCAACGGTATATGACGCGCTTGTAGAAGTCGACTTATCTAGGATTAAACCTTCAATAGCCTTGCCTTTCCATCCAAGTAATGTTTTTACCATTGAGAACCTTAAAAATAATGCTGAAGATATTTTTGCACAGATAGAACGTGATAGTCTTAAAATATTTGAATCAAATAATATTAAAGTAAATCTATTGAGCAAAATAAAATCAAGAAAAATACATGTTGAACAAGGAATTATCGTAGGATGTTCGGGAGGAACTTTTGATAATATTGTAGCTGCAGCGGACATTATGAAGGGAAAGTCAATAGGAAATGATTCTTTTTCTATGAGTGTTTATCCAGGCAGTCAGCCTATTTTTATGGAGCTAGTAAAAAATGGTAGCGTGGCAGATTTAATGGAAGCGGGAGTTTTAATTAAGCCGGCTTTCTGTGGCCCTTGCTTCGGTGCAGGAGATACTCCTGCTAATAATGAGCTTTCTATTAGACATGCAACAAGAAATTTTGCAAATAGGGATGGATCAAAACCCACAGATGGGCAAATATCTATGGTTGCCTTAATGGATGCTAGATCAATTGCGTCTACAGCTATTTCCGGGGGTGTATTAACAGCTGCTGATGAAATTGACGTGGTTTATAATGAAAAGAAATATAATTTTGACAAATCTATTTACCAAAAAAGAGTCTATAATGGATGGGAAAACCCTAAGGCTTCTGAAGAACTGGTTTTTGGTCCTAATATTAAGGATTGGCCGGATATGCCTGCATTAACTGAAAATCTATTAATCAAAGTAGTGACATCTCTTACAGACCCAGTGACGACAACGGATGAATTGATACCTTCGGGAGAGACTTCTTCTTATCGTTCTAATCCTTTGAGACTGGCTGAGTTTACGCTAAGCAGGAAAGACCCTGAATATGTTAAGAAAGCCAAGGAAGTACATGCTTATGAAATTTATCGCGAAGAAGGGAATAATCCGGCAGATAAATTCACGGAATTGCAAAGCGTCTATAATAGAATTAGTCATATAGATGGGTATGAAAAATTTAACCCGAAAGAAATCGGTATAGGAAGTGCTTTATACGCAAATAAACCCGGAGATGGTTCTGCGAGAGAGCAAGCCGCTTCTTGTCAAAAGGTTTTAGGCGGTTGGGCAAATATTGCAAAAGAATATGCAACCAAAAGATACCGCTCGAACCTTCTTAATTGGGGAATTATTCCTTTTCTAATTGAAAATGAGCAGCGCGTGGATAAAGGAGATTATATTTTCATTCCGAACGTAATAAATGCAATTAGAAATAAAGAGGATTCAATCAGAGGGTATGTATTAAAAGATAAGTTTATTGAAATAACTTTAAAGATAGGAGAATTGACGGATAAAGAAAGAGAAATACTCATAAGTGGATCTTTAATCAATTACAATAGAAATAAAAAATACAATCAAATTTAGAAAAATGAAAATGCTTGGAATCAAAAAGGCATTCAGGAAAATAAAAGGATAGAGGTGGACTATATGGCAAAAAAAATTGCAATGAAAAATGCTATTGTTGAGCTTGACGGAGATGAAATGACCAGAATCATTTGGAAATGGGTCAAAGAAAAATTAATTATGCCCTATGTTGATTTAAAGACTGATTACTATGATTTGCATATGCAGCACAGAGATAAAACAAATGATCAAGTAACTCTTGAAGCGGCTTATGCTATAAAATTGAATGGAGTCGGTGTCAAATGTGCAACTATAACAGCAAATGAAGACAGGGTGAAAGAGTATAATCTTAAGGAGGCATGGAAAAGTCCGAACGGAACGATTAGAAAAATACTGGACGGAACTGTTTTTAGAAAACCGATAACGATTGATACGATAATTCCTTACGTTCCTGGATGGAAAAAACCTATCACAATTGCAAGACATGCATATGGAGATGTGTACTCAGCAACAGGGATGGAAGTTGGAGCTAATACAAAGGCAGAATTAATATTAACTGATTCAATGCATCATACAATAAGGAAAACGGTATTTGAGTTTAAAGAAGAAGGGGTTCTCTTGGCAGAATATAATGTTGATTCGTCTATAAGGAATTTTGCCAAGAGTTGCTTCAAATATGCGTTAGATGAAAAAACAGATCTTATGTTTGCGACTAAAGATACAATATCTAAAATATATGACAATAGATTCAAAGAGATATTTGAAGAGGTATTTAAGGCTTTTGAAGAAGAGTTTATTAAGATGGGAATTAACTATACTTATACGCTTATAGATGATGCCGTAGCTAAAATAATGAAGTCTGAAGGGGGTATTATTTGGGCCTGCAAAAATTATGATGGGGATGTCATGAGTGATATGGTTGCCTCGGGATTTGGAAGCTTGGCACTGATGACATCGGTATTAGTTTCACCTGAAGGAGCTTATGAATTCGAAGCTGCTCATGGAACTGTAAAGAATCATTATTACAAATATCTTAAAGGAGAAACAACATCTACAAATCCTATGGCTATTATTTTTGCATGGACCGGAGCACTTAGAAAAAGAGGAGAAATTGATCATAATCAAGAATTGGTGGATTTTTCCATTAATCTAGAGGAATCTGCGATTGAAATAGTCAATGAGGGTACATTGACAAAGGATTTATTTCAGTTGTCCTCTTTAAAGGATAAAAGATGGGTGGAAAGCGAGGAGTTTTTAGATTGTATCGCCAAGCGTATCAGTGAAAAGTATTAAAGCATAAAAGCATTTAATTGTTGATAATATTAAAATATAAATGACTTATAATGGTTAAACGCTTAAGAAATGAAGTTTACAAATTTCTTGAGCGTTTATTTTGACTTGATATATTTACTTTATAATTAACTGTTTCTTAACAAGCAATAAATATTATAACGTACAATCGTTAAATCTATATTATAGCAATGTAAAATATAAAAATTAAATCGCTATAAATGCGATTTACATATTGACAATACTCCAATCAAATTTTATAATAATAAATGCACCGCAATCTTTATCCTTTAAAAGATAGAGAGAATTTCTGATAATCGTTCAAATTAACAATTGACATTCATCAAGGCAGGTGCTAAACTAATTAAGTTGTCGCAAAGAGGCAACGAGAACCTAGACAATAGAATAACACATAGTCAACGTAATTCTTAGAGAAAAATAAGAAGAACAAAA
>JAFGVC010000174.1 GCA_016938195.1 Tissierellales bacterium
AATCAGTCTTAATGATAGCGGTAGCGTTTCCAATCTATCAAAACCATAGCTTGTTGCTTTCACATAATTCTCAATCTCTTTTACATCATTGGGTACTTCATCAGACATTCCTGCTTCTGCCTTAATCAAATCAGAAAAGGTAGCTCTGGTCCCTTCAATCTGAGAGGATAATGTTGCTTCTTTACGAGCATACATATAAACGAAATAATTGGGTGAAATTAGCGTATCCGTTACTTCATCCAGTCTTCCAATATATCTATTAGCTTCTGAAATCAAATAAATCATTTCATCATCATATTGAATGGTTGGATTCTGTGGTGGTAATGGTGCAGGTATAAAACATGCGTATTCAGCTTTGCCACTACCAGATTTTATTTTTCGTCCTGCTCTCTGCTCCATATAATCACTCCTCACTTTATGCGATAAAATGATTATACTTTATTTTTATTTGCATTTCAACTCCATAATTGAAAATATACATTTTTAGCATTCACTTTTCTCTATGATATGCAAACAGAGTGCCCTTTAAATAGAGCACTCTGCTTGCATCATTACCTATTTGTTGATTAACTTAGATTCCACAACTAGATTTTTAATTGCCTGTGCTGCTTCTGCATACGTCAGATTTGATTTAGGTGAAATAGTTGTTGCTGTAGTTCCATTAAAAACATGTGCCGAAAGGACTGCTTCATCACATGGCGTTGCCCAGCTTCCTACCTATTTATATAAGTTACTGAAAGGCACTGATAAGATAACACATTTGATTAACTATTCTATTCCCCCCACCATTTTCGCTCTTTTATTCTTACTGGCATGTATGTGAGTTTGCTTGGTCGAAGGCCTAATGAGACAACTGCTTCTGTCATTCGTAGTGCAGAAGCAAAAGCGTCGACTACAGGAATATCATAGCCTGTTTCTTTTAATCTATCCATTATTTCCTTTGCAACTCCCATCATACCCGTACAACCAAGTACAATGACCTGAGCCCCATTTTCCTTAATTGCTTTAATACTCTGTTCAAATAAAGCATCCTTTAATCTATTAATATCTGTGAGTTCTAATACTGGAATTCCTAAATGGCGTACGGCTACAACTCGGTTCTTAAATCCTGTTTTAGCCATCAAACCATCAATTATTGGAATAACTTCTGGCAACACCGTAATAATTGCAATTTTGTCTCCTAGACCAGATGCTATTAGCATAGGAGGTTCAAATCCTCCGAACACTACTATATTGGTGATTTCTCTGGCAGCCCGAACCCCAGGATCTCCAAAACAATCGAGAATTGCTCCGTCAAAACCTTCTTCTTCAGCTTTTCTCACTTTGTTCAAGATATCAGGGATTGCAATTGCTTCATCATATTCACACTCGATTGAGGCAGGACCATAGTCTAGGCTCTCTACATCATATTCTACTCCTGAAACAGACAAAGATGCTACCTCTCGACGGATTTCATCATCAAATATTTTACCAATTATAGGGACAATTACTTTAATCTTCATAAAAATTCCTCCTTGATTATTAGTCTCTGGCAAAAATTCCAACCGTTCTCACTGAATATCTAATTCATCTGCAACATCGTTTAATCCAAGTTTCTCCATCGTTGCTCTTGTAGGACAACCTTTAGTAACCTCCCATTCATGAAGCTCAAAATATCTATCTAACATTTCATTCAATATTTCAGGAGAATTGGTACAAATATCACTTCCGTTTATAGGTTCGTTCATTAGTCTATAAGGTAATTTATCATCTTTCCGGTTCAAACCTTCTCTAATGTTGAAACAACGTTCTAGTGTTATAATTCGACGGCATGCCAATAATAATTCTTCAGGAGTCACTTTGATGCCAGTTGCTGTATTATACATATCTGTCATTTCTTGCTCTAAGAGTGCATTTGCTGCTGTATTAGTAAATGCACAAAAACCCAAACAATCAGCTAACGCAAAATTATCTTCGTGCCAACGTACTATCTCTGCTCTTTTTTCCGTTAAAGCCGGATTTGCATACTTTTCATCACCGGTTATTCTTTTTATCAAAGCTAAAGCCTCTGGATACATGCCGAATTCAGCCATACACTGTGAATGAAGATGATCGGGGCCGCGACTGCTAATAGAAAAGGCCAAAGCATAAGCCATTGAAGACCGCGTTTCGCATCGGGATTGTTCCAACCCTTTAGATTGGATTGCCCACTTATAAGAATCTTTTCCAATCTTCTCAGATGCGAATTTTGTCCCTTCTGCTAATAAATTACCTATGCCTTCTCTTAAAGCAATTTTTTGAATCAATTCTAATACAGCTTCTTCTGCACCCCATTTAAGTTCCAACCCGTCAACCTGCTCTTTTGTCATAACATTTCGTTCAACAGATTCTATAGCCCATTGGATTGCTGAACCTGTTGAAATAGTATCTAAACCATAGTCATTGCATAATTGACCAGCCTTAATAATTACTTCCAGGTTTCCTATACCCGGACCGTTGCCAAAGGATGAAAGAGTTTCAAGTTCAGGACCTAAAGTATAAGTGCCCGCATATTTGCCTTCATCTATTGTACAAAAGCGATGACAATGAATTGAACAACTTGCGCATCCACTTCTTCCCTTTAAATAACCTTTTGAAACTAGTGCCTGACCACTGATGTTCTCTGCTCCTTCCACACTCGCTTTAATAAAATTATAGCTGGGAAGAGAACCGGCAGCGTTCATCCCTTCAAAAAACCCACCAGTTCCATAAGCACCTAGAAATTGAGCAAAAAAGTCTCCCTGAAGTTTTTTTCGAGCATCTAAAGCGATTTCGTTAAACTTAACGGGATTATAAACACTTAACGATCCTTTTCCATATATTGCTATAGCTTTTAGATTTTTTGAACCCATAACTGCTCCACCACCTCCACGACCAAGTGCTGAGCCCGATGATGTCATTAGTGAAGCAAATTTTACTTTGTTTTCTCCAGCAGGACCAATTATTACACTTTCTACTCTTTCTACTCTTTCTACCTTCAATTCGCTTTTAAGTCTTTCATCAGTTTCTGTTACTGTTAAACCCCATAGGTGTGATGCATCGCGAATTTCAACATTATGATTATCAATCCATAGATAAACCGGGTTATCTGATTTCCCGTAAATTATTATATGATCATAACCCGCAAATTTCATTTCGTTTGCAAAATACCCGCCTGAACTCGCTTTAAAATACGCTTTTGTAGCCGGACTCTTAAAAGCAGCGGATAGTCGTCCTGAGCATGGAGCATGGGTCCCGCTAAGAACACCGGCTCCAAAAATCATTACGTTATCCGGTCCGAGAGGATCAGTATCAGAGTTCACATTGTCCCATAATAAACGAGCATTAATGCCACGTGCTCCTATGTAATTATTAATTAGGTCCTCATTCAGTCTCTCTTTCCAAATCTTTTTTTTAGATAAATCAACATGTAAAATATTTCCTGCATATGCATTAGTCATCCTATTAACCTCCATTTGTTATTAGATTTTTAGCGATATTTGTTCCCTAGATACACGCTTAAGTTACTCTGTCTCTATGAATGTAAGTGCACCGGTTGTACATACTTTAGCACATATAGGGTCGCCACCACACAAATCACATTTTTCAATTATATTCTTTTCATCAAGAAAAGTAATAGCATTATAGGGACAAGCAGATATGCACAGTTTGCATCCAATGCAATTCTCTGAATCAAAAACTACTTCTCCTGAAACACTGTCTTTTTTCAATGCGCCTGTTGGGCAAACACTTATGCATTGGGCATCATTACATTGTCTGCATACATAAATCTCACATCTACCCTCACGTTTAATCTTTTTGATGTTAATTCTTGATTGCATACTGAACTTGTTTGTATGTGCAAAAGAACAACTTAGTACACAGGAAAGACAGCCGGTACATTTGTTTGAGTCAACTAAAATTGATTTGATCATAATTTTCACCTCGTTCAAATTTTTATTTTTTCAAATGAAAAGTATCTATGGGATATAATTAAGTAACCTATTATGCTTACAGCTTTAAATTTCCAGCTGCCTTAACCTTGATTTTTGTTGCATTTCCAGGATGATATGCTAGTGGAACATCTTCAATATCTACAATAGCGACAGTATCTTTGTTAGCACCAGCTTTGACTGCTAAGCTGATTGCATTTTCTTTAGCTATCTCTAACGCTTTTTCTCGTGTTAATTTATCAGTAAGAGTAAATAACTTTTCATATGTTCCGCTTACTTGAGCGATAGCTGCACCTATTGCATTTGCTACAGGAAAATTATCAGGTTTTATTAATTCTGAAACTCCTTTAAGGTTGTTTTTAATTATTATTCCACCTCCTCCTACCAAAACAACTGCTACAGGTTTTGCTGATAATTTCATTTTATCAATACCTTCTTCTATTTTTTTCATCATCATGTCCAAGACTTCTTCTGCAAATTCTAAATCGATATGTTTAACCTTATTGAAATCACCAATTTCTGTCATTTTTAATCGTACTGCTATATCGGTAGCTGTAAGGGTGTTTCCACCAAAGCTTAAAGCTTCATTGGTTAACTTGTATCCAACACTTTCGGGGCCAATCTTTATTACTTCGTTTTCTTTAGTAATAATAGTACCGCCACCTAAACCTATAGCTATGATATCAGGCATTCTAAAATTAGTTCTTGCTCCACCTACATCTGCAGCCAGTGAGGATTCTCTAGGAAAAGAATCTGTTATAACACCTATGTCTGTCGTAGTGCCGCCAATATCTAGTACTATTGCATTATCTCTTTTGCTAAGGAAAGATGCACCCCTTATACTGTTAGTTGGACCGCACGCTACTGTAAGAATGGGAAACTTTTTAGTATATTCAACGTTCATGAGCGTTCCATCATTCTGACAGAGAAATACTTTTGCTTTTGTAATTCCTTCTTTTTCTAGAGCATTTATAAATCCATTCGTTACTAACTCAGCTGTAGTCATTAGTGCTGAGTTTAATATCGTGGCATTTTCTCTTTCCAGCAAACCCATACTAGCAACTTCACTTGATAGAGAGATAGGGATATCTCCTAAAACTTGTTTTATTATCTCAGACGCTATATATTCATGTTCGGATTTAATTGGAGAAAAAACACATGATATAGCAACAGCTTCCACTTTTCCCTTCATTTTCAATGCAGCATCTTTGATTTCTTCTTCATCTATGCAACTAATTTCTTTACCGTCGAATTCGTAACCACCTTTAACAATATAATGATGATTACCTATTGCTTCTTTTAAATCATCAGGCCAATCTATCATAGGCTCTATTGAATGTGTTGCAGGTGAACCTAATCTTATTACACCAACTCTACATAATTTTTTTCTTTCTACTATAGCATTTGTACATTGTGTAGTTCCCAACATAGCATATCGAATTTTCCCCTTATCAATATTTGCGCCAGCTAAAACCCTATTTATGGCTTCAAATATGCCACTATAAACATCTTCTGTAGTTGGCACTTTTACTTTTGATAATATGTCTAAAGAATCATTAATTATGACTGCATCTGTATTTGTGCCACCAACATCCACTCCTAATCTATACATTTCATACCTCCTTAATCCTTTCTTCTATAGGAATATAGTCTATGTCGTAATTAAAATATCTCGGACCGACTGTCTCTATGCCTTTATCAGTTCTCCACATTTCATTGCATTTGAGACCTATTACAACCACTCTACGGCCGTATTTTAGTGCATCGGTAGTAATAGGAGAAATATTATCAAGATCCACTAGAGAAATAAGATCAGGAGTTGTTGCTATTACCTTACCACTTCTCTTTACTATTAAATTTTCATTTTGAAAATTTACTTCACAACTTTTGTTTTTATAATTTTCTATGCCATCTAAATTAATAGTACCAAAATTGAAACCTGCTTTGGTTTCTCTAAGTATATCAACAATCTTACCTCTAAATAATTCGTAACCATTTATCTTTTCAATTAACTGATCAATTAGTGGTACTTCAAACTTAGATGATTCTCTTATGACCTTGCCAATATTCTCAGAATAGCTCATGATATTTTTAATACTACACATTTTTACCTGCTTGCCAGTCATAGGATAAATGCCTATCATAACTGCACCTCCTTGAGCTACAGTAATTGCTCTTGCTATGTTTTCAGACCACTTATTATTTATTGTTTCTAATATACTGACGTTTCCTTTTTCATCAGTTATTATCATAGGAGCGGATGTGATACCATGTAAATGATAAGTTACCATTTGAAGTTCTGGAAACGCCCTTCCCATACCGTCAGCATCGACTACTGGAATTCTCATTTGAGCTGCTACTGCTAGAGGAATCATTGAATTTACTCCCCCAGCTTCAATTGGCATAGTCGCATAGATTTTTTTTCCTAAATATCTCTCCATAGAATCAAAAGCTCTTTTAAATTCTCCACCGTTAGCTATTTTTTCTATTAACACAGTCGGGGCTCCCATCATAGCCGTCGGAACAACAAGAGCATCATCAGGCAGTTCATCTACAGATATCAAATCAACAGACCCATATTTTTCTACAGCTTGCAAAGCCATAAGTTTACCTATATAAGGATCACCACCACCACCTGTCCCTAGAAATGCAGCACCTAAGGCCATATGTTCTATAGATTGTTTATTCAACTTTCTCATAAATACCTCCTTTTTCAAATTTCGATTTTTAGACAAAACTTTATCCGTAAAAATATATTGCAATTTATATGCCAAGAAAACATCCTGTAACTATCAAAAAATCTAAAAAAACACCTTTTTTAGACAAAAAATCAATTAGAAACAGCAAAAAAATCTTGAAAAAATCAATTTTTTTCTCAATTATATCAAATGAGAAAAAATATTGAGAAAAATGAGAAAAAGGTTTATAATAAATAAAACCTTTTAGGTCTTATATTGAATTAAGAAAGAGGATATTATGTATAAAATAAAAAAATTTTTAGATAGAAATAACTTAAAACTATGTGTTTTTAATGAAAAAGAAGTATTATTCAACTCATTTGAAAAAGCTGCTAACGAATCAGAAAGAATTTCTTTGATAGAAAAAGGATGTAATAACTTAGATATAAAAAACGGAATATATTTTGTGTTTAGATTCAGAGAAGATACTAAATACGGCCTTTTATGGGGCATAAATAAAAAGCATTTAATAGAAGAAGAAATATATGAGGATTTAGAAATGTATTCAGATTTTATTGTTGAAAAATATAAAAACAACATATTAATGAAAAAAAATCTATTGTTTTCAGATGCTTTAGAAACATTAGGAGAAAATATAGATTATAGCTTTAGAGTTAAAGATTGGAACGGGCTTATTGTATACGATAGTATAGATAATAAAATAAACGTAGAAGATCAGAGCTATAAAAAAATAGCTGAAAAAGATAAAGAAAAGTTAGGAGAAATTTACATATATAACAAAGAAAGAGAGCCAAACTCACAGTATTTAAGAAGCAAAAAAAAATTAATCTTTAATAATAAACTCATAGGGAAAAGTTCTCAAATGAGAAAAGTAAATGAAATGATAGATATAGTATCAACAAATAGCAGTACGGTCATTATTAGAGGAGAAAGTGGCACAGGAAAAGAAGAGATAGCTAACTTAATTCATAGAAAGAGCAGTAGATATAAAAATCCTTTTATTCCTATCAACTGCGGAGCAATACCCGAAAACTTACTTGAAAGTGAACTTTTCGGATATGAAGGAGGAGCTTTTACCGGAGCAAATAAAAACGGTAAAATAGGAAAATTTGAAGCTGCTAATAAAGGCACATTGTTTTTAGATGAAATAGGCGATATGTCTGAAAATCTTCAGGTAAAACTTTTAAGAACATTACAAGAAAAAAGCATCCAGAAAGTAGGTGGTAATGATTTAATGCCAATTGATGTAAGGATAATCTGTGCTACAAATAAAAATTTAGAAGAATTAATTTCAAAAGGAGAATTTAGAGAAGATTTATACTACAGAATTAATGTAATTCCAATAATAGTGCCCTCTTTAGAGGGGAAAGAAGAAGACATAAAAAACCTTATATGTTATTATACAAAAAAACATTGTTTAGAATTCAAAAAAAGTTTTAAAATGTTTGATTATGATACCTTAGATTATCTTGTAAACTACAACTGGCCAGGCAATATTAGAGAATTAATAAATGTAGTAGAATACTCAGTTGCAACTAGCAAAAATCAAACTATGAAATTAACTGATTTACCAAAATATATTATTGAAACAAAAAAAGAGAAAGCGTATGAAGATAAAAAAAATATTGAAAAATCAAAAATACTATACAATAAAAAAAGTAAAAACAAACACGATATTTTAAAATTTGTTGATGAATATGGTCATAGCACAGAAGATAAAAGAAAATTAGCTGATGATATAGGAATCTCTCTTGCAACTTTATATAGATGGATAAAAAGCGAGGAAAACAAAAAATGAAAATTATCGATAGAAAATGGATAAACCCCCTTTTGTTAGGCAGTATAGTATTAGGCTCTGGAGGTGGCGGGAAAACGAATAATTTAGCCTTCCTTTTAGACGACATCTTAACTAAGTATAACAGTATAACTCTCCTAGACATAAACGATATAAAGGATGATAGCAATTTTTGTTCCACAGGAATGATAGGCTCTGTACAAATGATTGATGACTTTTGTTTTACTGGGGAAGAAGGAATAGACACTATAAAAGAACTTGAAATTATTAAAGGCAAAGAAGTAAACGGTATATATCCTTTCGAAGGGGCAGGTGTAAATACATTATATCCTATAGTTGTGGCAGGTCTTATGGGATTGCCTGTAGTAGATGGAGATGCTATGGGCAGAGCATTTCCTGAAATACAAATGACTGTATTTCAAATTAATGAGGAAGAAATTACTCCATTTATACTGAAAGATACTAGGAATGGCATTCATATTCTGAAGGAAGAAGATACATTTATGCATGAATTAGAAATAAGAAGAATATTAAATGAATTGGATAACATAGGATATTTTTCATGTTCTTTTAAGAACGGAAAAAAATTAAAAGAATACTTAATACCAAGTACTATTTCTTTAACTAGAGATATAGGAGAAGCTTTTATAAAAAACACTTCTTATGAAACCATTCTAGAAGATTTAATATTTGCAACAAAAAATTCTTGCTATGGTTCTGCCATAGAGCTTTTTAAAGGAAGAGTATCCAGTATAGATAGTAATGATGGCATGTGGCAAACTATAAATATTAAGGGTATTAATAATTACGAAAAAAAGAATTATAAAATAATGAGTAAAAATGAGTATTTAATAACATTTGTAGATGATAAAATATCATGCATGGTACCAGATATTATTACTACAATAGATTTAAAAACTTTAGATCCTATAACTATAGAAAATATTTGCAAGGATTTAGAAGTAGCTATAATTGGTATACCAGCTCCACTTAATCTAAAAACAGATAAAGCTCTAAGTATAATAGGACCAGCAAGTTTTGGTTACAAGTCAACATATAAGTCACTTGAAGAAATATATTATAACTATTATTTTTAGGAGATAGCTATGTCTAGATCAATTTGTATTAGTATTTTTAAAGATAAATTTCACATATCATATGAAATAAACAATGTTATCATATCAAAAGACTGCGAACATTTTTTTAACATTAAGGAAATCAAAAAGAATATCTTAAGTTTTTTGACAAAAAATGAAATTAATAAAGATAAAATTGATAATATAATAGTTTCTACAGATTTTACTAAAATGGATAAGTATTTTAAAAAAACAAAAAGAGACGTCATTTACCTTCAAATAAGTCCTTATCATAAGGATGAATGGAAGTATTCAAATATATTCAGCAAACTTGGAATAAAAATACATCCATATAATATTGGGCTACCAAAGGAAAAAGATTATTTAATAAAAACAGCTGAAATAATTAAGAAAACAGCAAATTTATCATGTGATACTATACTAATAAATAGTATTTTTTCTGGGATGTATAAAAAAAAGGAGGAAGAATTAGTTGAAAATCTAAACAACATATTTAAGGGATATAAATTGGTATTTTCTAATGAGTATAATTCAAACAATTATGTTTTAAGAGAAAATGCATTAATTTTAGACTATTACTATAGTCATTTTTCAAAACAATTCTATGATGAATTATATAAAGCACTTAAAGATTTAAAAATCAATACAAATTATTACGGATTAAAGAGTGATGGATATTTAACAACTTTAAAAAATTTGATAAATTATCCAATCTTAACTAAAGATTCTTATTACACAAATAAAATAATTAGCTATTCTAAATATTTTGGTAAAGAAACCTTTTCTTTGATATTGAAAGAAAATGATAATATAAAATATATTTCTATGAAAAAAGGAAATATAGAAAAGAACAGAGAATTCAGCAGTTTAGATTTCTTAAAAATACCACCCTATCTTATAAACGTATCAAAATATAATGACAATATGGAAATGCTTAAAAATAAAGATGTGAAAAAAGAAGAATTCATTATAAATGTAAATAATGAGAATATTGCTAAAAAAATAAACTCAATTAATATTATAGACAATGAAAACATTTTAAATTTAGGAATTTCAAAATCCAATTTTTTATTGGAATTAAATTCTACTATTTTTGATAGTAATGAAGATAAAATAAACAATGAAATGAAAAGCATGAGAGCAAAAGCAGAAGAAAATATTGTAAATAATAATATTGTTTTATCAAATATTGAACATGATTATAAAATAAATAGTCTTAAATATATGCTTCATAATTCTTGCTTTCTTGAATTAAGATTATCAGGTGAGGTGTAAACATGATTGTAGTAAGATAAAAAACCAAATCGGACGTCAAAAAAACAGTTACCAATACTAAAGATTTGCGTTATTGTTATAATGGTGTGTATGTATATAGTCATTAATTAGATTGGGGGGTTATGCAGGTGTATTAAATGAATCATCTAAAAATATGACTTAATAAGTTACTGAAAGGCACTGATAAACTAAACCGTTTGTTGGAAGAGCCATTTTATCACCGTCATTGACAACCATCACTATCTAAATGTAATTTGAAAGTGATTCATACTGTTTTCCAAAAATCCTCTAATTTCAAACCCATGTAATTGAACAATACTTTTCACAATTGCTAAACCAATTCCGCTCCCACTATGATCTGGATCAATTTGATAGAAACTATTCCATATATTCTCAAACTCACTAGCAAGAATTAATTTCCCAGAATTTGAGAAAGTTAGCATGTCTTTTTCTAGTACAACTTTTATTTCGCCATTTTCATTTGTATATTTAAACGCATTGTCTAACAAATTATTTATGACTTGTCCAAACCTTAGTTCATCTCCAATAATATTTACACTATCATCTAGAACTAGTGATACGCTTATATTCTTTGCTTCTTGAATCAAAGTGTATTTATCCATTGCTTTTGTAATTATACTGCTTAACTGGATTGTGTCTTTTTCTAGTATTATTGAACCAGATCTGTAACTAGATAAATCAAGTAATTCTTCTACTAAGTCATTCATCCGCTTACCTTCTTCAAGAATGACTTTATTGTAGAAAGCATTATCCTCTTCTGTTTTTACAAAACCTCTATTGATCCCTTCTGCATAACCGATGATTATACTGATTGGATTTTTCAACTCGTGAGATACATCAGAAATAAACTGCTCACGCATAGCCTCCATATTTCTTTCTTTATTCAGTTCAATCATTAAATTCTGATTGCTGTCATTTAATTTTGAAATAGCTTCTGATAAATTTAATGCCATATTATTAATATGTTTATTAAGGCTTCCTATTTCATCATATCTATTTTCATCCAACTTTTTTTCAAAATTCATGTTGCTAATTTGCAAAGCAGATTTTTCCACTTGCCTAATAGGTTTCGTAAATCTTTCAGCAAAGATATAAACCAAAACAATACTAAAACAATATACAATTAAACTTGATAAAATCAAGAAGTTAATAAATACTTCCTGTGCCTCCATAATCAAACCTAATGCCTTTGTAATAACAATCATATCCCCACTTGGAAGGGTTCTTATATAGAGTGTTTTTCTATTAATATAATCACCATCACCTATAACTGCTGTTACTGCTTCAGTTGTATTCTGTGCTTCAGTAAACAAGTATTTATAATTTTGTATCAAATAATTTAAATTTTCTTCAATTCTATTCGGCAGCCTACCAAAACTTAAATCTTGTTTGATAATATTGACATCACTACCTGTTTTCATTTGAAGATCATCGGCTACTTGCTCTAGATCATACGCACTTTCATCAAGTTGATTTATCCAATTGATTTTTTCCGAAACATGATTTTCCATGTTTTTAAAATTATTTGATATGAAAAAATCATCCAAAAATACTTGATTCAAAAGTAAAAGAAAAACATTTACTAATAAAAATATTATAGAAAATGCAATAATTATTTTCGTTTTAATTGATCGAATTTTCATCCAATTCAAAATAATAACCAACCCCTCTAACTGTTTTTATAAGTCCACCATAACATTCTAATTTTGAGCGCAGCGTCTGTATATGCACATCTACAGTTCTCTGGTTGCCATCATAATCAAAACCCCATACTTTGTCCAAGAGTTGATCACGACTGATGATATTTTTTTTATTAATCATCAGAACATTTAGTAAAGTATATTCCTTATTTGTTAAAGGCACTTCTTTATTATCTAAAAATACTTTTCTAATTGCAGGTTCAATTCTAAGGCGACCGATTTCAATACTCTCATCTGCATCTTGTGACACTTGTTTGATGCAGTTTCTGATTCTAGCAGAGAGAATATCATAATTGAATGGCTTGGTAATATAATCATAAGCGCCCAAATTTAAGCCTTTTAATTCATGTTTTGCTTCCTTTTGTGCTGTTAAAAATAAAACTGGTGCATCTGTAATATCTTTTATCTCTTCATAGGTTTCAAAGCCATTTTTTAGGGGCATGTATTTGTCAACCGAAAATCAGGTCAAAAGACCATTTAATTTTAGGTCACTTTCTTGTTAATAAATGTGCCTCTGAAAATCATAC
>JAFGVC010000031.1 GCA_016938195.1 Tissierellales bacterium
TTTTTATGTATTTATGCAAGGGCTAATCTCTGATTACGGGTTCTTTAGAGGTGACTTTTTCACCGGTCCCGGACGTTTTGATTGACTCCTTGACTTCTTTTAAATATATATCTGAAAAATCCCTAAAATGCTTATTCCTTCGCTTCGTGCCATTTGCTCAAGTTCTTTTCTGTCTTGAGGTAGAGCACACCAAGCCATACCACAACCGGAATCAATTTCTCTCGGTATAGGAATCAATCTGCCAGGTAATTTGTTAGATACGCACATCTTTTCCATAGCCATAGCTGTTGTTGTGGTAGGAAATGTAATAATTAATTTTAAGCTTTTTTCTATCATGATGCTATTTCCTTTACCGCTTGTACTGCTCTTTCAATATCCGCGTCTGTGTTAAACCAAGAAAAACTAAATCTTACAGCCCCACGACTTTCAGTACCAAGCGCTTTATGCATCCTAGGTGCACAGTGAGCTCCAGGACGAGTTGCAATGCTATATTTTTGCGATAACTGGTCAGAAACCGCACCCGAATCATAATCATGAATATTCAGAGCTACTATAGCTACCCTTTGTGGTAATAAAAAATCCCCATAAATTTCTACGCCTTGAATAGCTTTTACCCCATCATAAAAATGATTCATTAGTCTAGTCTCTTTTTCTGAAATTTTATCAATTCCTATTGATTGAATAAACTCTATAGCTGCAGAAAGACCCGCTATCCCGTGGCTATTTAATGTTCCGGCTTCTAATCGTGTTGGGTAATCTTTTGGCTGAGTTTCGCTGTATGACTTAACGCCTGTTCCCCCAACTTTTAAAGGCTTGATTTCAATGCCTTGTCTAATACACATGCCTCCGGTACCTTGTGGTCCCATAAGACCTTTGTGCCCTGTAAAGCAAATAATATCTGCACCGACTTTCTCCATGTTTATAGGAATACATCCTGCTGTTTGGGATGCATCCACTATAAAAATCAGTCCATGACGACGCGCTATAGTGCCAATCTTTGATAGATTTACTACATTTCCTGTAAGATTTGAAGCATGATTGCAAATGATGGCTTTCGTATTAGATTTGATTGATTTTTCAAAAGAATCCAATGATAAATTTCCCTTTGAATCGGCAGGTATAAAACTAAGTTCTACATCCGCTTCCGTCTCCAAACGGTAAAGTGGTCTAAGAACTGAGTTGTGTTCTAAATCTGTTGATATTACATGGTCTCCTGAAACAATCGTTCCATTGATTGCAATGTTCAAAGCTTCTGTTGAGTTTTGTGTGAAAATGACATGATCGGGTCTTGGGCATCCAAATAACTCTGCTATTTTAACCCTTGCTTCATATAAAGTACGAGAAGCCTTTAATGATCCATTACTCATCCCTCTATCGGAATTACCTAATGTGTTCATTGCTTCTACTACAGCGTCAATCACTTGTGGGGGTTTATGCAACGATGTTGCCGCGTTATCTAAATATATCATGGTTTAATCACTTTCACCGCGCTATTGAGTTTTTCAACAATCGTATACATATTTGAAACTGAACCTACCGCCAATTCTCTTTTTACTTCAAAAAAATCCAAACAAGTTCCGCAGCTTATAATTTCTACCCCTTGGGCTTCAAGATTTTTAATATCTTCTAGACTAGCTGAATCATTTAAAGTCAGTTTTACTCCTGCATTATAAAAGATTATAGCCTTAGGTAGCTCTTCAAGTTGTGAAAGAGCATATATAAAGCCTTTCATCAATATTTTACCTAATACGTCATCGCCAACTCCCATAGCTTCGCTTGCAACAGCCACAACGGTATTGCCTAGTGCATCAGGAATACAAATTGTTTCTAATGGCTCTTCCAGATGTTCTTGCGAAGTCACTACTTTTCCTCGAATAACAAAATCATTTTCTTTGATTTTTTCGCTAATAGGTTTTATATTTTTACTCATTAGTGCTTTCATCACATTCTGCACTGCGGTTTCATTGTCAACATGAACTTCAATAACGCTGCCTTCATTCATTTCTTTTAATGCCTTGATTGTCTTTACTACAGGAAGTGGACATCCATCTCCTTTTGCGTTTACTACCACGTTTGACATAAATTTATCTCCTTTTTAACTGGATTTCTCAACTGAAAAGTCAAATTGCACCTCTGTCTTTAATTGTTTATATGTGCATACGCAACGAGTATATCAAAAAATAACTCAAAATTCAATCAAATACATTGTGTTAGATTTTAGTATTAATGATTATTCATAAAGTCGCGGGTAAAGTCGCGGGGACGTTTTGTTTGACTTGTTTCGTTTATCTTTGAAGAAGATTTGCTCTGACAGCTCTTCAATAAAGTTATCAGATAATTTTCCTATTTACTCTCCTAACTCTATCCATTTAGTTCGGTAAATTATTTCATCCATGGATGGTATTGAATTTGACGCACCCTCTTTTGTAACAGCAATAGCTGAAGCTTTTGCGGCAATCTCCATCGAGGCTTTTAAATCCTGTGATTGTATCAGGTACCCTATGAAAAATCCAAGAAATGTATCACCAGCAGCAGTCGAATCTACTACCTCCACCTGATATGCTCTTTGCATATGTCGGGCACTTTTATCCGCATATATTGATCCTCTCTTTCCAAGAGTGATAATAATTTTTATGTTTGAAAATCGTTCAAGTAATTTTTCAATAGTCAGTTCTACATTGGAGTATTCAAAAATAGAGATCGCTTCATGCTCATTCATTATCACGTATTCAATTTTTGAGAAATCAATATTTTTAATAGTATTACTAACGGGTGAAGGGTTCAAAATAATTCTCATGCCCTTTTTAAATGCTTGATCTACAATTTTCGAGATAATAGCTATCTCTCCCTGTAAAACTAAATAATCGCCTTTTTCAAACTTCGAGAGAACGCACTCTATTTCTGCTTCCGAAATCTCATCGTTTGCACCGCCATGTACAATGATGCAGTTTTCTCCAAGACCGTTGACCTGAATAATCGCATGACCAGTTGTTGATCCATTTTCAAAAATAAAATCGGTATTGATTCCTCGACGCTTGATTTCATCCTTAAGCCATATACCATCTTTCCCAACTTTGCCAGCATGATGTATCGGTAATCCTGACTTGAATAATGCAATGGATTGATTTAGCCCTTTTCCTCCTGCAAATTCTGAGTAATTAAGAGATTTTATTGTTTCGCCACCTTTTACAAAATGTGAAATCGAATAAACCTTATCAATATTTAGTGAGCCAAAATTTAATATCTTCATTTTTTCTCCTTTAAGTCGCGGGTAAGTCGCGGGGACGCTTTAAGTCGCGGGGACGCTTTGTTTGACTTGTTGGTTCTTCGTTTTAAGGAAATTAAGGAAAATTAAAAATTTCGAAAAAGCCAATAAGAAATCATCACTCAAGTTATTTTTCTTTCATGAATGTGAGTGATAAATAATCCTTATCATTTATAGGGTTATTTGTTGAATTTTCAAGAAATGCTACACAAAAAAATATTTTGCAAACAAGAACAAACCTTCAAAAATCGAACTAGGTTTTTATCTTGAATAAGTCAATCAAAACGTCCCCTCAGATAAACGTCCCCTCAGATTTACTTCGCAAGTTATTATTTTAAACTCAGCGAAAATAATTAAGGTTATTTAACAACAATTTCCGCTACATGTGCATCCATTATTTTTCTTACCCTGATAAAAGGAACTTAGATTTTCTGGCATCTTATAATCTGTTTCACAGGAGCATTCTCCTGAATCAATTCCAAACACATTGATTAAAATATCATTTGCTAGCATTTCTTTTGGAGGAATCTCATAAGTTTTTCCATTATATTCAAATACTCTACAATCTACATCTGTATTGCTTATTTCGCTACAACAGCCGCAACTGCTTTCTAGTACAGAATTACAGATATCCTTCCCATTTACCCTAATAGTAGGTGAAGAAAGAAATTTGTATTTCATAGCCATTTCTTGTGTTTCCATTTCAATCTTAGTGTATTCAACGCTATATTCAGCAAGTTGAAGAGCCGGAGTTAAAATCACCATAACCTCATCTAGAACCTTATCCGTTCCTATGCAGCGATCACATGTTTGCAAATCAAGATATAAATATTCTACTACAACCTTTTTGAACGATTCATCACTGCAACAACCTCCAGAACATGAACATTTTTTTGCGTTATCTTTTTCTTTTAACATTTTTATTCCTCCAAATATCATTTTATATAGTTGCTTAAAAATCTATTAACTTTTTTAATAGATTAGTTTTTACATACTATTGATTTCAATAATTACGGCTTTTTCTTAGCTTTAAAATTGCGTGGTTGAGATGACAAGTCAATCAAAGCGTCCCTTCGACTCCCCTCGATTCCTCGATTTCTATGTTATTAGTTGCAATAGACCATGTACAATAATATCAGCAGTAAAATGAGCCATAATAGCTGCTTCTAATCCGCGTTTCCAGTAAAGATATCCGAAAATCACCGCACCAGTACCGTTTAAAAGCATTGCACGAATAAATAACAATGGCGTCAACTCAAATAAAGAGGCCGTTGCAGGAATATGCATAAGACCAAAAAATAATGCAGAAATCACTATTGCACCCCAAACCGCCATACTATGTTGAAATCGAAAGAATTTCCGCAGAAACAATGTGATAACAGTCATTATCATCAAACGAAATATATATTCTTCTCCCACCGCTGCAGAATATGCCCCAAGTAATCCTTTCCACCAGACAGGAAGATCACTGTTCAGCAATGATAGAGGTGAACCAATCTTCATAAAGATGAAATCCCCGACAATAACCAGCATGGCGACAACCATACCGCTACCGATTGAAACGTTAATCCAAGATCGCAAATCGAGAGGGACCTCCTCACCAGCAATATACTTTTCTATCAAAGGCATTGTAAAATTAGCTTTTCTATATGACAATAAACCTATGAAAGCTGCTAAAGAATACATTAGAGAGGATTGAACTATGATAAGCACATTGAAAAGTGTTCCCTCCAACCCAAGTTGTTCTTGAGCCTCTTTAATGAAATCACCTGAAAAGCTATGAAGATACGGTAATATAAACAACGAAGCGATGATACCCAAAAAAACGAGCACAATAAAAATCTTTAAATTCAACTTTCGAATAAACATAAATATAATCCTTTCTAATAAATAATAAGAAGTTGCGGGGACGCTTTGTTTGACTTGTTGGTTCTTCGTTTTAAGGAAATTAAGGATAATTAAAAATTTCGAAAAAGCTAATAAAAAATCATCACTCAAGTTAGTTTTCTTTCATGAGTGTGAGTGATAAATAACCCTTATCATTTATAGGGTTATTTGTTGAATTTTCAAGAAATGCTAAACAAAAAAATATTAAGCGAACAGGAATTAACCTTAAAAATTGGATCGGGTATTTAATGTGGACAGAAATATTATTAATTAGTCTTGAATAAGTCAATCAAAACGTCCGGGACCGGTGAAAAAGTCACCTCTAAAGAACCCATAATCAGAGATTAGCCCTTGCATAAATACATAAAAA
>JAFGVC010000175.1 GCA_016938195.1 Tissierellales bacterium
TAATAAATACATAAGATGGTATGGAGAAAAGAGAGTTAAAGCATCAATGAACTGAAAAAAGAAGAATCCGGGGGGAATAACATGTATAGTGGAGAGCAAAATCTGTCAATATTGAAAAATACAAGCTAAAAAACTGAACTTGAAAAAAGCTTTTGGGTTTAGTTTTTTTGTATTTTAATAAAATAAAAGCAGGAGTGAAAATGAAATCTAAAAATATATTTATAGCGGTCATCGTTATCATTGTCATAGCAGTTGGATATGTTATGGTATCCAATAATAGTCTGGATAATTTTCATATTATCTCAAATAGAGAAAGAATGGCAGTGTTTAATTTTTACGGAGACTACAGCAAGTTTGCAAAATCAAATTACACATTGAACAAGGCCAATGAATTGTCAAATAGCAAAATGGATCCGGAAGATATAAGGATTTTGATAATGAATACGGATGGCGCAATACATTATTTTGAAAATCTGGAAGAGCCGGAGGATTTGAAGGAAGAAAAAGAGGAAATAGTCACGTACTTTAATGAATATAACAAAGCATTAAGCTATTTAAAAAATGGAAATATAGACAAATGGAATGAATATATAATATCTAGCAATCAGCTTCAGGAGCAATGCAGAGAGAAAATGATAAATAACTTCATAAAATACAAGATAAAATATGAAATCCTTGAAGATAGAACGGTAAAGTTTTGGATAAAAGCTCAAAATTAAACAAATCAATGAATACGCTGAAGAGTTCTGGCATGCAAGGGAGTTACAGTCTAACCAAAACATTGATTTGTATAAAAAGTTTTGGTATAATCAAAACATAAATGTCAAAACAAAGTTTTGATAATAATGTTTTGAAGAGGTGATGATATGAATAAAGAATATATGACTGAGGTCGAGAAGTTTCTCAGTGAGCTTTCAAAACATATGAATGATAATGAAGAATTGAGTCTTAAAATGATATACTCCTTATTCCCGGAAATGAATAAGAAGACAATTTCATGGAGGCTATATTCATTAGTTCAAAAGGGAAAGCTTTATAAAACTGGGCATGGAATTTATTCTCTGAATAAAAATAATGAAGATCATGTTTCGGCAGGCTATGAATATCTGCATAGAAAATCTAAAGAAATCTATGATATTTTAACAGAGTATGGATATGAGTTTTACATCACGGGACTAGATTCGTTGATAGGAGAAATCCTACACATGCCAGAGAATTACCCAGTACTTATAATTATCGAAGAATCTGGAATAAAGGAAATTCAAGAAGTGTTGAATGAGAAGGATATGATTGTTCTTACAGAAAAAGATCGTGATATTTTAGAAAAAACAGTTCTGAGGAATAAAGTAGATGTGATTTTGCTGAGGGGAAAAGACTTTTCTTTGGCAAGGGATAATATATCCCAGAAAGAAAAAGGCTTCATTGATTTGTATTATGCAGTAACAAGAATGGAGTATGGCGTTTCTGTACCTGAATTGTCTCGAATATATCAAAGCTTGCAAAGACACAATTCTATTGCTATGTCAAAAATGAAAGCAGCAGCTAAAGACAGAGGAATCTCAACAGAGATAAATTGGCTTATTGAAATAAACAAAGCATCGGAAAAAACTATAGAGTTTATGAGTTATCAAATTAAGGAGGTAAAATGGAGTTAATAAACAAAGATAATATAATTTTAGAAAAAGCGGTCTTCATAAGGAGCGTGATTGAAAAACGCATGACTGACGGTGGTTTTAACTCGCTGTCTAAATTTGAACTTTTCATATGGGATTTAGAAATGTTCCTGCAATTACAAAAGAAATTAGGCGACAAAATTATCTTGAAAGGTGGAGCAGCGACACAGTTTTATGTTCCTGTAACATCTCAGAGAACAAGTATCGATATAGATATGATATGTTTGGCAAGCCGAGACGAAGTGCATCAAATTATTTCTGAAATTGAAAACGAATTTGCAGGAGTTGAGGATTACTGTAAGTTTAGATTATATGTTCCGAAAAATCCTAAGCTCGCCTTAGATACTCTAGAAACATATTTTCATACAGTTCCAAGTATATGTAATGAACAAGAACTGTTTACAACCAAAGGAAAACAGGAAGTAAAAATCGAAATTATTTTTTCGAAAGATAAGTATGAAATAAATAAGATAAAACAGCCGGAGTTATTTGCGCTAGAAACTGAGAAAGAATTCAATATCTTAGCCTTTGAAAATTTATTTGGTGATAAGTTGACTACACTTGGTCCCAATACCATAGGGATTTCTGACGAAAGATCTGATGAACAGGTGAAGCAAATCTATGATGTCATTACATTATTTGTCTCCAATCTGGATCAGGTAATAAAAAACAAACGGCTAATAAAAGAAAATTACGAGAAAGTAGCACATATTGAATGTCAGATTCACAATTTAAAATATGATATAGACTTGCTTTTAGAAGACATGAAAGCATTGATTGGTAGATTGAAAAATATTGAAAGTGACGGCAAGCTTCTTCAAAGAGCAAATGATTTTCAAGCATTATACTTAAGGAAATCTGTTAATCGAGATAAAGGCGAATGGGCAATAGTAGGATATCAGCTCGAATTATTAATAGATTATATTTTTGCAGACGACTTGAGAATAGTCCGGTTTAGAGAAATCGATGAGTTTATTGGAAAACTAAAATTTGAACATACTAAAGGTCCTGAACGAGGAAAAGTTAATAGGGAAGTTCGGTCGATATTAGAAGCGAGATTTGGTAATATTACTGGATTAAGTATAGATCTGTTCAAAAAAAGAATAGACCGAATTATATGGGAGTTGATCACATTTGTTGATTTTCAAACGATAAAAGACGCCTTTAACTTATCAGTGCCTGTCAATATCATATCAAGTTTCATTAAATCAAACACTTGAAACTGTGGAAAATAACAAAGAGTATATTGAAGAGAAGAATAATGAGTTTTCCGGTGAGGA
>JAFGVC010000032.1 GCA_016938195.1 Tissierellales bacterium
AATCCATAAATAAAACCAAAATTTTTGCTCGCGAAGATGATCAATTATTATCAACTTCTTAAATTTGGAACTTTAGTTCGGTAATCTAAAGCAGCTATTAGGGCGCTAACTCTTGGGGTTGAAAAACTTGTTCCAACAGCAGTCATTATCTCTCCATTAATTCCAAAGGAGTTGACTCCTGAAATTACTGATTTACCTATGTCATTTACCCCTGCATTTCCTCCATAACTTACTAATTCTGGCTTAATTATTCCAGCTGGGGCATGTCCAATTCTTGAGAATGGAGATGGATGATTTATCTCTGCAATATCGTGCGGCGATTTTTTGTGAGCGATTGAACCAACAACTAGCGACCGTACTGAGTCAGCTGACTTTGCGATTCTGGAAACAGGTCTATTTTTAATAAAGTTTGAACAATTCCCTGCCGATTTACATATAAGTACATTATTGACTTCTTGTATGTTGTCAAGAGCTATACCAAAATCTGAAAAGGTGTCCGCTTCGGCGGTTTGATTTGTACCAAGTGACATATTCCAGATTTTTATTTGAGGATTGCGTCTTATAGCCTCTCTAACGTTATCAATTAATTCATCCTCATCTATTGAAGACTCAGGAAATACAGTTGCGTCAAAAAGCTTACACCCTTCAAGTCCAGTGTGTCGTTCATTCTCCAGTTCATCACCATATAATAGAACTCCAGAAACGAATGTTCCATGGCTTTGATTTTTATATTCATCTGGATAAGAAGAATAATTTGTTTCGGCAAGCCATGGCGAAAGGTGATCAATTTTCGCAATCCCAGAATCTAATATCCCAACTATTGGATATTCAACTCCATCAATGGGCTTTTTTATGGGAACATCAATCTTATCTTCCAAACAATCCAGTGACACTTGGTATCTTGGCATAAATGAAAAAGACTCCAGTGCCGCGAAAGATTTTAATTCCCGTAGATTGTCTGCATTTATCTTTTTGGCTTTGTATATTATCAAATCGGGAGAATAGAATGTTTCTTTTAACTCCACATCTATTGTTTGACAGAATTTCTCGAATGTAGCCTTTACGGCATTGTTCATTGCTGTGTCATAATAATTTAACAGGCTGATTTTATATGAGTTTTCCAATCCTGTAACTGCATGTTCATCAACTAAAACAAGAGGTTCAAAACTGCTTAAATCTTCAATCGCCGATAATGCAATCGGGTTTTTATTAAAGTGTCCAATGTTTTCTTTGATTTCCAATGCATCTTCGACACTGTCAATTTTAACTAACAGATTATTGGCCTTTGAAAAACCAATGATATTTGACTTGTTGTTGACGTTGAAAACTTTCTTTATAGCCGTGCGATGAGTTTTTGCAATTGCATTATCATCAATCGTAAGATTTAATACAGTGGGAATGAAGTCGAATTCCTTAGTTCTATTTCTAAGTAATTCAATTTCGTAATCTATCAATTCCGAAAACTCTTGGGAACGAGTTGCAAGATCTTCTTCATTTAGCAACCACTTAGGTTCTGTTTTGCTCCCTCCACCTTCAGTCTTGCGTTCATCAGAAATTCTCTTCTGAAAAAACTTTATAGGTAAGTGTTTTGAGTTTTCCATGTCTAATTAATATTTAAATGGTTTCTTACTTGCCTTATTGATATATTAAAATATGCTGAAAGTGCATTTTGAGAAATGCTTTTTTCGTACATAAAACGAATGGCATTTTCAGTTGTTACATTGTGATTATTTTTGTATTTAAATATTTCATACAAAAAGTCTTCAAATACAACAGTGTCTTTGTTTTGTATTATGGAATTTGAAATTGTATTATTGATTATCTTCTTAATTTCTGAATTAGATAAGCCTAAAAGGGAATCCGAAATAATACTTGTTTTTTTTGAGTCATCTTTGACATCCGTATCCACTTTAGAGATAAGAGTGCGTACTAACTTTTCAATATCATGTTGACTTGGCTGGCCTATTTCAATAACCTGTTCAAATCTTCTCCAGATTGCATCATCAAGCAGCTCGTGATGATTAGTGGCTGCGATTAATATATTATTCTTAAGAAATTCATCAATGTTTTGCAACAAGCTATTAATGACTCGCTTGAGCTCTCCTAGTTCTTGTTGGTCTTTTCTGTTTTTAGCGATGGCGTCAAATTCATCTAAAAACAATATGCATGGTTTGCTATTTGCATATTCAAAAAGATTTCTAATATTTTTTGATGTGCTTCCAAGTAAAGATGAAATTAGAGAATCGAACCTTGCTATAACAATAGGCATATCTAATTTTTGGGCGATAAGTTTAGCAATTGAGGTTTTACCGCAACCCGGGGGGCCATAAAGCAAAAGTGAAGAATTAATCTCAAGTCCAATTTTATCAAACTTTGGTTTGTTATTTATTTTTGCGATGAACTCATTTATTGAATTTTCAAGGGATTCTGATAGAATAAGATTATTGGTGATATTCTTTTCTGGAATTACAATATCAGCTATGCTTAATCTGGTTTCATTATCAACTGGGGTGTTAAATAATTCATCTTTATATACAGGTACCCCTCCAACTCCATTATTCATCACTTTGGTTAATCTGTCAGCTAACCTATTCTCTCCATCTTCTCTAAGTTTCTTTATTAAATGGTTGGTGTAGCTATAAACTTTTTTAGGGTCTTTTAGTAGCCCACCCTCAACTATTTTTACAATTTCAGTGTACATTGTCTCTCGATTATATGTTCGTTGCACTGTAACAAACATACGAAATAATGTAACAAAAAGACAAATCTGCGTGATAAAAAAACAATATTTCGTAATATTGTGAAGGCTTACCGCTTGCTTATACGTAATTATATTGGGATGATTAAAAATCAAAAGACTCCACCCTTCTCAACCACCCCTCCAAAAACTTAGCATTCTCCCCCTTTCTGGCAATTACCTCATAATAATGAATCCGAGCTGCCTTGATGGCATTAAAGAGCTGCTTCGGGTTGCAGGCATTGATGGCCGCAATGGTCTGGTTGCCGATGATTCCGTCCAATTTAAGGTCGCTGTCAAAGAAACGGTTCAACACCTTCTGAACACCGCAGCTTCCCCAATAGCCGCTGTTGACGCACCAGTCAAAGATGATTTCCTGCAAAGCCCCGTGGTTAATTGATTCGATGCGATATTTATGGTAAAAAGTATGTCTATAAAACTCCTTGACCAAGAAGGTTAATCCGGTAATTTCGATTTTCGCATTG
>JAFGVC010000176.1 GCA_016938195.1 Tissierellales bacterium
GGTAAACCTTATCTTAAGTCTTCTGCGCTCTTAATTTATTATAACTCATTAATGCTTCGTATTTATCATTATAATACCTTAGTTGCTGATTTTCTTTGTAATAAGTTTTAAAATAGCCCTTCGGCTATTTTTTCATCTCGACTGTGATATGAGGATAGGGAATTGAAATACCTTCAAGGTCAAGCTTGATTTTAATATTTTCCATGAGGTCAAAGTATACATCCCAGTAATTGTCTGTATACGTCCATACACGTACTGTAAAATTGATGGAGCTGTCACCCATTTCTCCCATCCTGACAAAGACGGGTTTATCAGCTAGTATCATTTCGTTAGCTTCAATGACCTCGTTAATAGATCTTTTTACGTGATTGATATCAGCATCATAGCTGACTCCTATTTTCAAATCCACTCGCCTTTCTGAATAGGCATTGTAATTGACAATTGAACCGGAAGTAATAGAGCTATTAGGGATTAGTATTTTTTTGTTGTCTACGGTTTTGAGTGTTGAGTGAAAAATGCCTATTTCTGTGATTACGCCGGAATGCCCGCCTGCATCGACATAGTCGCCTACTTTAAATGGCTTTAGTACGACTAGCATAAAGCCACTCGCAAAATTCGATAGATTTCCTTGAAGAGCGAGACCGACTGCAAGTGATGCGGCACCTAATACTGCGATTAGAGAAGTTGTCTGCACACCAAAGGTTTGAAGAATCGCAACAACAAGTACAAACATTAATAAAAATTTCAGAATTGATAAACCAAAGCTTTCTAACATCGGGTCAAATGATTTCTTTTCCAGTATTTTTGTAAGTCGTGTCAGTACAAAATTAATAAGCGCTCTACCTACAAAAAAAATAATTCCGGCTTTTAAGATAGTTAATAAGAGTGCTGTAAGGGACCAGCCACCTATAAACATAAAGATCACCTCGTTTTTTAGTTTGATTCAATTATAATTGATTTAAATATATAATGCAAAGAGATATATTGACATTATTCATATTTGAAGAGGAAAAATCTTTTCAAAAATGGTATACTCATTTTTGAATGTTACTTGAAGGAGGAAGCCGTCGTGGCAAAATTATATTTTAGATATGGCGCTATGAATTGTGGAAAGTCAACCAATTTAATGCAAGTGGCCTATAATTACGAAGAGAGAGGCATGCGCGTGGCAATCATAAAACCGCGGATTGATACAAAGGGAGGGGACACTGTAATTTCTAGGCTAGGAATTGAAAGAAAAGTGGATATCGTCATAGATAAGAATGATGATATTACCTCAAAGGTTCAAGAATTTTGTAATCAAAGAGGCGTGTATCACTGCATACTCGTGGATGAGGTTCAATTTTTAAGCAAAAATCATATTGACCAATTATTTCATGTTGCGGTAGAGGGCAATATTCCCGTCATTTGTTATGGATTAAGAACTGATTTTTTGATGAACGGTTTTGAGGGAAGTGAAAGACTACTTTTGCTTGCGCACAGTATTGAAGAGCTGAAAACCATTTGTGCTTGTGGGAAGAAGGCGGTTTTTAACGGAAGAAAAATCAATGGCGAGTTTGTCTTTGAAGGAAATCAGATTGCAATAGATCAAGAAAATGACGTAGAATACGAATCTCTGTGTGGGTACTGTTATTTAAAAAAACAAGAGGAATATTTTAAAAAATTAAACTATAATTAATAATTTTATGTTTAAATGAGATGGTTATTAATCGTTCTTTATGATATAATAAATGAGAATAATTATTAATAACAAAAAAACACATGAGAAAGTTGGTATAAACATTGGCTAATATAAAAAAAACATCAATAGGCGGACAAGCCTTGATAGAGGGCATCATGATGAGAGGTCCGCATAAAATTGCCACAGCGGTAAGAAAACCGGATGGGGAGATTACGATACGTACTCAGAATATTAATCCGGTATTTAAAAGTAAAGTTCTCAAATTGCCAATCATAAGAGGCAGCTTTGCATTAATCGAGGCCATGCTAGTTGGAGTCAAAGAATTGATGTATTCTGCTGAATTTTATGGAGAAGATTTAGAAGAGGATGCTTTTGACAAAATCATCAGAAAAATATTTAAGGGGAAGGCAGACCAGGTTATCATTTATTTTTCTGTAATCTTTGCCTTGCTTATATCCGTGGGAGCATTTATTATTTTGCCTTCATTGGTAGCCAATTTCATTAGGCCTGTTGTAGGCAATTCTTTTTTGTTGAATTTAACGGAAGGCTTGATTAGAGTTGGGTTGTTTACACTTTACATTTATATGATTTCAAAGATGGAGGATATTAGGAGAGTTTTCATGTATCATGGTGCAGAGCATAAAACGATTTACGCCTATGAGAATGGCGATGAATTGACGGTTGAAAATGCATCGCGATACATAACGCTACATCCAAGGTGCGGAACAAGCTTTATTGTTAACGTGCTCATCATATCCATTATCGTTTTTTCGTTTTTCGGATGGCCAAATCCATGGATGCGTATATTGGTAAGGCTTTTTATGCTACCGGTAATTGCCGGGCTGTCCTATGAAATCAATCGATTCATAGGAAAAAATGAGAAATCTACCTTAGCACACTGGTTATCCATACCCGGATTTCAATTTCAAAAGCTCACAACAAAAGAGCCTACACCTGATATGCTTGAGGTGGCAATAGCGGCTTTAAAAGAAGTTATCCCTGAAAATAAGGATGATGATCGTTGGTAACTATAAGAAAAAAAATGTTAGAGGAATTGGAAAATTATGAAAAAAGAAATTATTCCAATCCCCTTCTCGATATACAACTTCTAATGGCTTTTGCAATTGGAAAAGATCGGATTTATGTCATGACTCATCCGGATGAAATCATGGATGAGGAGGAAGCAATTTATTTTTCAAACTTAATTCAACAGAGAAATGCAGGTCGTCCCATACAGTATATTCTTGAGAAACAAGAATTCATGGGGCTTGATTTTATTGTTAGAGAAGGGGTTTTGATTCCCAGACCTGATACAGAAAGCTTAGTAGAAAACATTATAAAAGAAATTAAAAACGGATTTTTCAATCACAAGGAACGAATTAGAATACTTGATATAGGAACCGGTTCAGGGGCTATTGGTTTGAGTTTAGCCTATTACATCAATAATGCTGATGTTACAGGAATAGATTTTTCAGAAACGGCCGTAAACATAACGTTAGAAAATCAAAAAAAACTAGGAATCAAGAACTATTGCCTATTACATAGGAATATTTTTGATGATATTTGGCACGAGCTCAAAGGATATGATGTTGTGGTGTCTAATCCTCCTTATATTCCCTCAGATGACATTCATGGATTACAGCCTGAAGTATCTTTGTTTGAACCTCTACAAGCTCTCGATGGTGGTTTGAGAGGACTTGATTTTTACGATAGAATATCAAAGATTTTCAGCAAATTATCCAATCAAAAGTCAATTCTTGCCTTCGAGCATGGACACGATCAAAGTAATGAAGTCATCAAAATTGTTAAGGAAATAAAAGGAATCAATAGGATTGAGATTATCAAGGACTTATCAGGGCATTCGAGAGGAATGCTTGGTTTTTTTGATGAGAATGCTATTGATTGACCCTTTTTAAAAACTCTGATATAATACAGTGTTAATAATTCATGAGGTGAAAAATGTTAAATAAATTAGAATTTTTAGAGGAAAAATACAGGGAATTAAGCGAGCAAATTGGAAACCCTGAAATCATATCGGATACTCAAAGATGGCAAAAGCTTGTTAAGGAACATTCTCATATAGAGCCGATTGTATTGAAATACAGAGAATATAAAGAATCCGAAGCTCAACTTGGTGAAGCCAAAGAAATGTTGAAGGATAAGCTCGAGGATGAATTTAAAGAAATGGTCAAGGAAGAAATTAAAGAATTAGCCGAGTCCATTGTTCAAATTGAAGACGAATTGAAAAAATTATTGATTCCAAAGGACCCGAATGATGATAAAAACGTTATAGTCGAAATCAGAGCGGGCGTAGGTGGTGACGAAGCCGGATTATTTGCCGGTAATTTGTTTAGGATGTATTCCATGTATGCAGAACGCAAAAGATGGAAGCTTGAAATGATGAGTGTCAGCGATCAAGGTATTGGAGGATTCAAGGAAGTTATTTTCATGATCAAAGGAAAAGGCGCTTATTCAAGATTGAAATTTGAAAGTGGCGGCCACAGAGTACAAAGGGTACCGGATACGGAGTCGAGCGGTAGAATCCATACTTCTTCGGCAACGGTTGCAGTTTTACCGGAGGTTGATGACATCGATATTGAAATTGCTCCTAATGAGGTAAGGGTAGATGTGTTTAGATCCTCAGGAAATGGTGGGCAAAGTGTAAATACGACAGATTCAGCTGTAAGATTGACACATATTCCAACCGGGATTGTCATTTCATGCCAAGACGAAAAATCCCAACTCAAAAACAAAGATAAAGCTTTTAAAATATTGAAAGCAAGGCTTTACGATAAATATCAACAAGAGCAAAATGAAGAAACCGCGGCACAAAGAAAAGATCAGATTGGCTCAGGAGATAGATCTCAAAGAATCAGAACCTACAACTATCCGCAAGGAAGGGTAAGTGATCACAGAATTAATCTGACATTATATAAATTGGAAGCATTTTTAAACGGTGACTTGGATGAAATGATTGATGCACTAATCACTTCTTCTCAGGCTGAGCAAATGAAGAATATTGAAAACTAAAAAAAGACTGCCTGGGCAGTCTTTTTTATTTATCTGTGACATGTTCTTTGAGCTTGTTAATGTTATTGATGAGCAGACCGTCTTTACGATGGGGATTTTCCATAAAATAGAAGGATAGACCTCCCAGTCCTACGTGAGTCCCTACAGCTACGCCCATTTGCATCAATAAAATATCCCCGGTGAAATCCGTTTGACTGTGGATGAGATTGACAAGATTTTCTGCATACAATTTGTCAGAAGTATAGCCAACAATAACAAAATCGGTTTGTTCAAGGTCGACTCTGTCGATAAATGATTGGATATAATGCTTCAAGACCTTGTTTCGCCCTCTTTCCTTACCTACAATAGCACCCACGCCATTTTTCATGGTCATAATGGGTTTGACCTTCATGATTTTTCCTATGAGAGCACTGCCATAACCTAAACGCCCGCTTCGAACTAAATTATCAAGATCATCAACTGATAAGAAATGTTTGACTCGCCGTTTGTTGGTCTCGTTATAGTCGACTAATTCCTCAAAGGTTGCTCCCTTTTCTCTCATTCGAGCGCTTTTTACAATGAGCCATCCGCTTCCGTGACTCATGGAAGTGCTATCCACAACATGAATTTTATAATCATCATTTGGATGCGCTTCAATAAAATAATCTTTTGCAATCATTGCAGATTGATAAGAGCCACTAGTTTTAGACGACATACAAATGCAAAGTATTTCACGCTCATTATTGTTATAAGCGGCTTCGTAAAGATCAAGAAACTGAGCGGGAGAAGGCATCGAGGTTGTCGGAGGTTTTTTGTACTCGGCTATCCTTGAAAAAAAAGCATCAGCGTCAATATCAATCCGGTCTTTATAAGTTTCACCATCTATCAAGATATTTAATGGGGCAATGCTAATGTCATATAATGATATGATTTCTTGGCTTAAGTCGCAAGTTGAATCAGCTATTAATTTAATCATAAAAACCTCCTGTTTTATTCGCAATATTGGAGAACGTTTTCTATATTGTAACATTAAACCAATAATTCAGCTAGTTTTTTATCCGTATTAAAGCTACAATCATATAATGCATTAAATCAAAAAAAACTTGCATAAAAAACTTTGATTTATATTGAAGTTTGAACAAAATTTAACAATTTTCACTTGATATTTTTAAACAAGAGGAGTATTATAGGAAAATAGTTTATTAATAGAGGGTGATCAAATGGAGCATGAAGGTGCCAATTTTATAATTGAATTAGCTTTAATACTGATATTTGCTAATTTAGGTGGGATGTTAGCTCAGAGGCTCAACCAGCCAGCAGTTCTCGGGCAGATTATTGCTGGTATTATTTTGGGACCCGCCTTATTAAATATTGTTTTGCCAAATGAAATCATTAGTTCTTATGCTGAAATAGGGGTTATTTTACTGATGTTTTTAGCCGGTGTGGAAACAGACTTAGGTGAGCTGAGAAATTCTTTAGGTGCATCGGCCTCTATTGCTTTAGGTGGCGTTATTATGCCCTTGGCAATGGGGATAGCAGGCATTTATTTTTTGTACCCACAGGAAGGGCTTCTAGGGGCATCTTTTGTGGGTGTTATTTTGACTGCGACAAGCATCAGTATAACGGTGCAGGTTTTAAGAGAATTGGACAAATTGAGAGATAAAACAGGAATTAGCATCCTCGGCGCAGCTGTCATGGACGATATTCTGGGAATCATTATTTTGACCTTGGTCATTGGTATTGCACTCCCGGGAGAAGGCTCAAATATTTTCGTGGTTTTGTTAAAAATTGTAGGCTTCTTTATTTTGGCAGGCATTGCGGCTAAGTTTTTCACAGCTTTTATGAATAAACACTCTTCTAAAATGCTGAGAAATCGAAATGTAGGTGCTTTTGCCATTATCATTTGTCTGGTGCTTGCGTATATTGCTGAAGAATTTGGCGTGGCCTCAATCATTGGTGCTTATTTCACAGGAGTTGTTTTTTCTTTGACACCTTATGACAGAAGAGTTGAACATGATGTATCTAATATTGCCTATACTTTATTTACTCCTGTGTTTTTCTTGAATATAGGGTTGGCAATCAATCTTAGTGGCATTAACGAAATATTACTACCACTTTTAATTTTATTACTAATTGCGGTGGTCAGTAAAGTAATAGGCTGCGGTATTGGTGCTAAATTAATGAAATTTTCCTTCAGAGAATCATTACAAGTTGGTGTTGCGATGATTCCAAGGGGTGAGGTTGGTTTAATAGTAGCCAATATTGCTATGGATGGAAAGTTCATCAGTGAGGGAATGTTTACAGCCGCTGTGCTAGTGGTGGTTCTAACAACTGTCATTACACCGCCTTTACTTAAAAGAGCCTATAGGACAGTCCCAGCCAAAGCAAAGTCTGCTAGTTGATTGATGATAAGGTCTTTTAGAAGAGTCAAAAAGAAAGTCATTAAACAGAAAATTGGGCTGTAAAAATTGCTAAGAGAATTATAGGACCGTGTAATTAGAAGTGTATTTTAATGACACGGTTTTTCGATGCAAATGAATGGCGGTTAATGAAAACGAAATAAAATAATCTGTTTGATTGAAAAAAGAAGTGTGCTAATATATAATAATGCATGTGAATGAGGTGAAGCATGACGATACTATATACGATAGAATCTGATCATATAGATGAAATAAAGATGCAAGAATTGGGCAGAATTATTCGAGAAGGCGGCACGGTTATATTTCCAACTGAGACGGTTTACGGACTTGGCGCCAATGCTTTTTGTGATTTTGCCGCAGATAAGATTTATATGGCGAAGGGTCGACCTTCTGATAATCCTCTGATTGTTCATATATGTAATATTGAACAACTGAATCAGATTACGGATATCGTACCTAAAAAAGCACAAGCACTCATGGATAAGTTTTGGCCAGGTCCTTTGACATTGCTTTTTAAAAAGAAAGATACGATTTCTGATAGAATAACATCAAATTTACCGACCGTTGCAGTGAGGATGCCTGACTCAAAGATTGCATTAGCTTTGATAGAAAAAGCGGGTGTACCGATAGCAGCACCTAGCGCTAATTTATCCGGCAAGCCTAGCCCGACAAGGGCTGAGCATGTCATTCATGATATGATGGGAAGGGTTGATGCTATTATCAAAGGCGATGATTGTCGCGTGGGACTTGAATCAACTGTGATTGATGTTATGCACGACCCACCGGTTATATTAAGGCCGGGTGGCATTACACTTGAACAAATAGCTGAGGTTCTTGATTCAGTTATTTATGACCCGGCACTTGATCGGTACGATGGCACCTTGATTCCAAAATCTCCGGGACAAAAGTATACGCATTATTCACCAATAGGTCAAGTTATCTTGTTTTCCGGTGAATCCGGTAAAATGAGAGAATGTATCTCTAAAGAAGCTAAAAGCTGTGTTGAAGCGTCTAAGAAAGTGATGGTTATCGGAACGAATGAGAATGTAGAAAATTATAAGGATGGGATTATTTTTTCTCTGGGGTCCCGAACAAATCTCGAAGAGATTTCGTCTAATTTATTTAGCTTGCTGATTAAGGCTGATCAATTGGGCGCTGAAATCATTTTGATTGAAGGCTTTTCGGAAACGGGTTTGGGAAAGACCATTATGAATCGCCTGAAAAAAGCTTCGGGGGGTACGATTATAAGGTGTGGTGATTGATATGAAAATTGTTTTTGTCTGTACGGGCAATACTTGCCGTAGTCCAATGGCCGAAGCTCTATTAAAAGATTTGATTAAGAAGGGAAAACTAGATAGTAATGCATATGAAGTGAGTTCAGCAGGTGTAAGCGCTATAGAAAATATGGCGGCAAGTGAAAATGCTATTTCAGTTCTAAAGGATAGAGGAATTGATTTGAGCCAACACCGAGCCAGGCAGATTTCGGCGTCCATCATTAAACAAGCGGATCTTATTCTTACAATGACAAGAGGTCACAAGAATTGGATTATCAATGTCGTTCCCTTATCCATTGATAAAGTATTTACTATTAAAGAATATGTAGGTAATCAGATCCAATCAGATGTTTCCGATCCCTTTGGGAGGTCAATAGACTTTTATAAGCAGACTGCAGACGAAATATATGAATTAATGGAAGGATTGATAAAAAAAATCAAGGAGAAGGTAAGATGAAAATAGCATTGGCATGTGATCATGGCGGATTTGAATTGAAAGAAATTGTTAAGGAATATTTGATAGAAAAAGGCTATGAGATACAAGATCATGGGACTTATAGTTTAGAATCAGTAGATTATTTTGATTATGCGGTTAAGGCAGCTGAGGCAGTAGCTTCGGGAGAGGCTGATAAAGGTATTGTGGTATGCGGCACGGGGATTGGTGTATCAATCAGTGCTAATAAGGTCAAGGGAATCCGTTGCGCCCTTTGTCACGATGTATACTCTGCTGAAATGACACGTGCTCATAATGATTCCAATGTACTCGCTATGGGAGGAAGAGTCATTGGCAAAGATTTGGCTTTAAGGATTGTCAAAGCTTGGCTCGAAGGTGAGTTTGAGGGAGGACGCCATAAACGCAGAATCGAAAAAATTGCAATATACGAAAACAAATGTTAAGACGAGATAAGATTAATTACTATTTAGACATTGCGGAAACAGTTTTGAAAAGAGGAACATGTCTCAGAAGGAATTATGGCGCGGTAATCGTTAAAAACGATTAGATTATTTCTACAGGATATACTGGAGCGCCTCGTGGAAGAAAAAATTGTAGTGACTTGGGTTATTGTATCCGAAAATCCTTAAACATTCCTTCAGGAGCAAATTATGAATTGTGCAGAAGCGTTCATGCAGAAGCCAATGCTATTATTTCAGCTTCAAGAAATGAAATGATGGGAAGTACCTTGTATCTTGTCGGTAAAACATATGATGATGAAGCGTATGTGAAAGATACGGATTCATGTATTATGTGTAAAAGATTAATTATCAATGCTGGAATTGAACAGGTCATTATTCGAGATACGATAGATGATTATAGGGTAGTAGGGGTTAGCCTTTGGGTTGAAGAAGAGATTCTTCCGGAATAAGTCGGAATTAACATTTTTAAGGAGTTGAAAATGAAGCAAATATATGGCGCTTTTTTTGTTGCATTGCTATTGTCTTTTTTGTTTACACCTATAGCAAAAAAGCTTGCTTACAAGTTGAATGTATTAGATTATCCAAAAGATGATAGGAAGCTACATAAGGAACCTATTCCCTATTTAGGAGGAGCGGCGATTTATGCAGCTACAATGATAAGTATGTTTTTGTTTGTAGAGCTTGATCGAGCTACTTTAGCTATCATGGCGGGTGGAACGATTGTTTTTGTTACGGGTCTTGTTGATGACATGTGGGATATACCGGCAAAAGTTAAATTGGTAGGACAGATTTTGGCAGCTTTTATTGCATTGTGGGGAGGTGTTCAAATTAACTGGATCACAAACCCTTTTCCAAGTTCAGATTTGTTTTATCTCGTTAATTTATCTATTCCGGCTACTATTATTTGGATTGTTGGAATTACGAATACAATCAATCTGATTGACGGTCTGGATGGATTGGCTTCCGGCGTTGCGGCCATTGCATCTGCAACATTAATGTTTATTGCGGCAATCAATGGATTCCACTTTATTATGCTAGAGTGTGCTATATTAACGGGAGCAGCCTTGGGATTTCTTCCCTATAACTTCAATCCTGCAAAAATTTTCATGGGGGATACAGGTTCTTTATTTCTAGGCTTTATGTTGGCCGTTTTTTCGATTAGAGGGGTGATGAAGACCGTAACGGCAATAACATTGATAGTAATGATCTTTGCATTAGGAATCCCAATACTCGATACGGCTTTTGCTATTATTAGAAGAATGCTAAACAAACAACCCATCATGAAAGCTGACAAGGGGCATGTTCACCATAGATTGCTTGAAAAAGGTTTTTCACAGAGACAAGTTGCACTCATTCTTTATGTCATTAGCATGGCTTTTGGAGCAGCGGCCATTTTTGTCGCTGACGCAGAACCTTTTATGGGAATAACAGTGGTTGTGATTACATCGATAGTGATAGTTGTAGGTGGTCGAAGAATAGGTTTGCTAAATGGAGATAAAAAGAAGTAATAAGAAATATTTTTTTGAGGGAATGATGATGAGAAGTGATAAATTAAGAATACTAAGTGTTTTCGGAACTAGACCTGAAGCGGTTAAAATGGCACCGGTTATTCAGGTATTAAATCAAGAGCCTGCATTTGAGCATAAGGTCTGTGTGACAGCTCAGCATCGCGGGATGCTAGATCAGGTTTTACAAATCTTTAATATCAGACCGGATTATGATCTTGATATTTTTATGCACAGACAGACGCTTACCGAAATCACCATGAAATCAATGAGAGGGCTTGAAAGTGTCATTGAAGATTTTCATCCAAACATATTGTTGGTACAAGGGGATACGACGACTGTTTTTGCGGCGGCTCTAGCAGGGTTTTATCATAAGGTGAAAATCGGACATATTGAAGCTGGATTGAGAAGTGGAAATCTATATTCGCCATATCCGGAGGAAGCTAACCGAAAAATGACCGGAGTGCTAGCGGATTTTCATTTTGCACCCACTGTTTCGGCTAAAATGAATCTGATGAAGGAAAATTTTTCCGAGGATCAGATATTTGTGACTGGAAATACAGTCATTGACGCATTACTACAAGTAGTCAGAGAGGACTATCAGTTTGAGAATCATTTTTTAAACAGTTGTGATTTTGTAAATAAAAAGGTCATTCTTTTAACCTCTCATAGACGTGAAAATATTGGAGATCCAATGAGAAATATTTTCTCAGCGGTTAAGCAAGTAGCAGAAGAAAATGAAGAGGTAGAAGTCATCTATCCTGTTCATTTAAATCCTAAGGTGAGAGAAATTGCTCGGGAAATCTTTGGAGATGCAGATAGAATTCATTTGATTGAACCGGTTGATTATCTTCCCTTTGCGAATTTGATTGCAAGATGCTATCTGGTGGTGACGGATTCCGGTGGGATTCAGGAAGAAGCCCCTTCACTAGGAAAGCCTGTTTTGGTCGTTAGAGAAGAGACGGAACGTCCCGAGGGTATTGAAGCCGGAACAGCCAAGCTTGCAGGCACCAATCAGAGCGTAATCTACAATATGCTTTCAGAGCTGATTAAAAACCAAGAGGAGTACGATAAAATGGCGAATGCTGTCAATCCTTATGGAGATGGAAGGGCGGCAATGCATATCCGAGATATACTTTTAGGGTTAAATCATATATAATAAATCCAGAGATTGGATTTATTTTTTTGAACAAAATGATAATCAGAGGGAATTGTATGAATTTTCATAGTGTTAAGTTCAAAATACCTGCATTTTTCGCTATATATCTTTCGATTATGATGATATTGAGTATTTTTTTAGTGTTGGATTCAGTCGAAAGAAATGCGCTAGAAGAGAAAATCTCTAAAAATCTTTTAATTTCGGAACTTATGAGTAAAAAAATCGGAACATATATTAGCTCAGCTATGAGTGATGTTGAAGCTTCTGCTAATTACATTTCTATTGGTAAAAAAACAGAAGCAGAAATTTACTATGAGATTAATAGGATATTTGACAATTATGATTATTTTGACTTGGTTTTTTTCATGAATTCAGAGGGGAGAATGGTCTATTCAAATCCTTATAATCCTGTTGCTATAGAAGAAAGAATATACACGGATCGAGATTATTATAATCATGTCATTACGCAAGAGACCTCCTATGTTAGCAAGCTTTACATTAGTCGCGTATTAAATGAACCTCATTTTGTTCTCGCGGCTCCCATTTTTGAGAAGGGAGAGTTGTATGGGCTTCTGGCCGCAGGAATTCCTTTGAAAGAGATGAAGAGAATAATAAAAGATACTGACGTTTTTTTCTCAGGCGGAATTTGGGTGGTTGATCGATTTGGTTCATTGATTGTCAATCCTTATGAAGACTTAAGCGATAAGGAAATCGTAAAGTTTAATAATTATGATATTTTATTTGACGATAAGAAAACAGATATTTACAATATCCTCTTGAGTGGGGCGGAAGGAGATTTTATAGTCAATCGAGGAGGTGAGGATTATTACGTTGCGACAACCTTTGTCGAAGAGGCTAATCTTGCTGTGATGGTTGAACAGGAAGAAGGAGTTATGTTGAAAGAAGCTTTGGCGGTCGTGAATGATCTCAAAATAATTGCATTAACTATTGTCATTGCTGGGATTATATTGGGTTTTATTTTGTCTTTAGGGATTACAAGGCCAATTCAGAGATTAGTTTACTTAGTTAGACTTTATGGCAAAGGAGAGCTTCCTTTTAAAGGAATGCAAGTTGATTCAAAAAATGAAATAGGGGAATTGTCTAACACGTTCATCGAGATGGCCGACTATCTAGATAAAAAAGTTGAAGAATTAGAGAAGTCAATATCGCGAGAGAATCAAATAAGGCAATATCTAGATAATATTTTAATGAATGCAGGTAGTGCCATTGTTGTTATTAATTCTGAAAAAAAGATTGTCATCTTTAATAGGGCGGCTGAAATACTAAGTGGTTATAAAGGAAACGAACTTATTGGACAGCATTATTCAATTTTAAGCAAAAAAATTCATTTCGATCTTTATAGTTTAACGGCGGAACTAGATGAAAGTATAAAAGCATTGATTGAAAGGGAAATAGCTATTATTAATATTCAAAACAGAAGTATTCCCTGTCGTATTATCTGTTCGGTTATTCAAGAAAGTAATACGAATGAAAAAGGGTATGTGTTTTTAATCAATAATTTAGAGGTGATTAAAAAACTGGAGCAGGAGCTTCAAAGAGAGGATCGTCTAAGTATTGTCGGAGAATTTTCATCTTCTATTATTCATGATATCGGGAACCCACTAGCAGGTCTTAGTAATCTTCTTGAAATTTATCAAAATGAATCGACTAATGAAGAAGAGAAAATGGAAATACTGAAATTAATAGAAGATGAAATTCGAGAATTAAATAGCATAGTGCTGAGTTTCTTAAGTTTCATTAAATCCAGAAAATCCGAGGATGTACAGGTAAATATTTGTCAAATTGTATTAGAAGCGACTAATATATTAAGGTCTGAAATGATCAATAGAGATATAAAACTACAGCTTGATTTTGAAGAAGAGACAATGTACACACGAATAGATAGAAGAAACTTTAAGCAGGCGATTATCAATATCATCAAGAATTCTATTCAAGCTATTCAGAGTAATGGAATAATCCATATCAGTTTATTATGGAAAAACGATGACATTATCATTAATATTCAAGACAATGGGATTGGAATAAAGGAAGATGAAATAGGTAATATTTTCGAACCTTTTTACACAACCAAAAAAGATGGAACGGGATTGGGATTATCGACTGCTTACAAAACTATAAGGGACAATGATGGCAAGTTAGAGGTAACGAGTACTTATAAAGAAGGGTCAAAAATTACGATTACCATACCGGGAAGGAGGTCTTTGGATGAATGTACTGATCATCGATGATGAAAAGAGTATTAGATATTCTCTCGAAACGGCAATAAAAAAGATTGAGGATGTCAATGTATTTGCAGCAGAAACGGGAGAAGAGGGTCTTGAGATTTTATTGAATAATAATATAGATCTGGCTATCATAGATATCAAGCTTCCAGGCATAGACGGAATTGAGGTTTTGGAAAGAATAAATAGACTCAAATTAGATATTACAGTCATTATGATTACTTATATTAGTGAAGTTCGGCTAGCCGTAAAAGCGATGAAGCTTGGCGCATATGATTATTATACTAAGCCGTTTAGGATTGCTGATGTGGTGGAATCCGTCAAAAGCTTGAGCGTTTTTATTCGCAAAAAAAAGGCCGTCGACAAGATAGATCTTAGTGAATTGGTTGGTATTAGCGACAATATCGTCTCTATCAAAAAAACAATTACAACTATTTTGTCTAAACATGTCAACACTAGTATTTTGATAACAGGTGAGAGTGGGACAGGAAAAGAGGTGGTTGCTAAGGCAATCGCTAAAGAGGCAGGAGCTGACAAGCCCTTTGTTGCGTTAAATTGTGCAGCTATTCCAAAATCATTACAGGAAAGTGAGCTTTTTGGATATGAAAAGGGTGCTTTTACTGAAGCCAAAACAAGAAAAGAAGGCTTGCTTGAAAAATCAAATGGCGGAGTATTATTTCTTGATGAAGTTGGAGATATGGATTTATCTTTACAGAAAAAGCTTCTCAGAGTGCTACAAGAAAAGAGATTTAGAAGAATTGGCGGTTTGGACGAGATTAAATTAGATGCATTGTTGATATCGGCTACCAACAGAGACTTAAAATATGAAATGAAAAATGGGAATTTCCGTGAAGATTTGTTTTTTAGAATCAATATCATTCCTATTAAAATAGAGCCTTTAAGAAGGAGAAAAGAAGATATTCCGATTCTCTTAAACTATTTCCTTGATTTTTATAAAACACGGATTGAATCTACAGTTTCTGGAATAAGTGATGAAGCAATGAAGCTTCTTATGGATTATGACTGGTACGGAAATGTAAGAGAGTTGAAAAATACAATTGAAAGAACACTCATCTTATCAAGCAATGATAAGATAGAAATCGTAGATCTGCCAGAGGACATCTTTCTAAAGAGAAATGGTTATATGGGAACTGAACTGGAGAGCGTTGAAAAAGAACTTATTTTCAATCTTCTAAGTAAAAATGAAGGAAATATTACACGAACGGCTCAAGATTTAGGTGTTACAAGAACAACATTAAGAAATAAGATTAATAAATATAATATTTCAGTTTAGAGGTGGTCATTATTTAACCGGTGGTTAAACATTAACCACTTTTTTTATTGCAAATTAATCTAAGCTTATTGAAAATGCTTAATGTTAGAAAAGAAAAAAACTGGCACGAAAAATGCTTAATAGAAACTAACTAAATTGTTTTATAGGAGGCAAAGAGGAATGAGTTTACCTTTAGAGGGCATTAAAGTATTAGATATGACGAGAGTATTAGCAGGGCCTTATTGTACGATGACACTTGCTGATATGGGAGCTGAAGTGATGAAAGTTGAGGCTCCCAAAACAGGAGATGATTCGCGGGCATTTGGACCTTATGTCAACAATGAAAGTGCGTATTTCATGAGCTTGAATCGAAACAAAGAAAGCATGACATTAAATTTAAAAACAGATAAAGGCAAAGAAATTATCAAGGCGATGGTAAAGCAAGTCGATGTACTGGTTGAAAACTTTAGACCGGGAACGATGGAAAAATTAGGTTTGGGTTATGAAGTGCTTAAAGAAATTAACCCAGCACTAATTTATGCGGCTTCATCAGGTTTTGGGCATTATGGACCTTATAGCGATAGACCAGCTTATGATGGCGTTGTTCAAGCTATGGGAGGTATCATGAGTATTACAGGGCAAAAGGGAGGAGAACCTACAAGAGTTGGTCCCTCTGTTGGAGATATTTTTTCAGGTCTTTTTACCGCAATAGGCATTTTATCGGCTATTTATAAAAGAAAAGAAGATGGTAAGGGAACTAAGATTGACGTTTCCATGCTTGATTGCCAGGTTGCCATCCTTGAAAATGCAATTGCCAGGTATTTTGTGACAGGTATTTCACCAAAGCCAGAAGGCAACAAGCATGCTTCTATTGTTCCGTTTGAGCCATTTAATACCAGTGACGGCAAAATCATGATTGCGGCAGGCAATGATAATTTATGGGCTAAGTTCTGCAAAATTCTTAAAAAGGAAGAGTTGATATCTGACGAAAAATACAAAACAAATCCATTAAGGAATAAGCATTATGAAGAACTTTACCCGATTATTGCTGAAGAAATCAAGAAGAAAACTACAGAAGAATGGAAAAAAATTCTTGTGGAAGGAGGAGTGCCAAGCGGTCCAATAAATAATATCGAGATGGTTGTAAATGACGAGCACGTAATAGCAAGAAAAATGATTCAGGAAATTTTTCATCCTGTGGCAGGGTTAACTCATATCCCAGGTATACCAATTAAAATGGAGGGATGCAGTGATGATATCAGATTTCCGGCTCCAGTATTAGGGCAACACACGGAAGAAATACTAGCAAAGTATTTAGGTTATTCAAAAAATGAAGTCAATCAAATGAGAGAGGAAGGAATAATATAATGGAGATATTTGGTTTAGGAATAGTAGCCGGATGTATGTTTATCGGTGTGATTATCGGCAATTTATTAGGACAAGTTTTGGGAGTTAACGGAGATGTTGGTGGAGTAGGTTTTGCTATGCTTCTATTAGTAGTTCTTTCGAATTATAGAACTTCAAAGGGAAAACCATTAAGTGAAAAAACAGAAAAAGGGATTTTGTTGTTAAGTGCCTTATATATTCCTATTGTTGTTGCAATGTCTTCTATTCAAAATGTCGTTGCAGCATTTAGCGGCGGAGCGGTGGCTTTTTTAGCAGGCGGAGTTGCGACCGTAGGAGCCATATCGTTAGTACCGGTTATCTCGAAGTTGACAGCTGGTTCTGAAAAGAAAAAAGCAGCATAAAAAGTGGAGGATTAAAAATATGATAGATATAATTGTTAAGATATTTACAAAAAATGGTCTGGTGGCTGCTTTCTTATTGATAGCAATTATTATGATGGTTTCATATGCTTTTGCAGAGTTTATCAAACAAAAAAGAATGGGTTCGGCTATAGCTATAGTGGTGGGATTAGCATTAGCATTTGTTGCGGGAAAAATTACCGGAGGTTCAAAAGGACTTGCAGATATATCTCTATTTTCTGGCGTTGGCTTAATGGGTGGAGCAATGCTAAGAGATTATGCTATTATATCTACGGCTTATGGTGTAAAGTTCGAGAATCTAAAAAAAGCAGGAATACCAGGAGTTGTATCGTTATTCTTTGGGGTTACTTTCTCCTTTGTTGTAGGAGGTTTAATAGCATTTGCATTGGGGTATAAAGATCCTGTTGATATTGCAACCATTGGAGCCGGAGCAGTTACCTTTATCGTTGGTCCTGTCACAGGAACTGCATTGGGTGCTAGTTCTGAAGTGATAGCATTGTCAATCGCCGCAGGCGTTGTGAAGTCAGTTTTGACAATGATTATAACTCCTTTTGTTGCAAAACGCATAGGTCTTGATAACCCTACTTCTGCAATGGTCTATGGGGGTATGATTGGAACGACAAGCGGTGTTGCAGGAGGACTCGCAGCCACTGACCCTAAGCTTGTGCCCTATGGCGCAATGACGGCGACCTTCTACACGGGGTTAGGAAGTTTGCTGTGTCCATCTATAGGTTTTGTAATTGTTAGGGCGTTATTGGGCTAAGCAATAAATCGTTAAAAAAATAACAAAAATCCATCCGAATAATTGACATCAACCAATATTTATGCTATTATTTTTAAGGTTGATTAAATAAAAATTGGATGGATTTTAATTTTTGGTGTAGCTTGGAGTAATTAAGCAAATACGCGTTTGTTTTGTTACTCTTTTTTTATAGAATAAATAAGTGTTACATATCATTCTTGATTTTTGTGTATGATGAGTATATAATTCAATACAATCACAAACTTTAAAATATCCGGAGAGTGAAAATAATGAATCATAAGAGGACAAAAATACTTGAAAACCTTGCTTTGGTGACACAAATCGGCATTGTTATGATTGTTCCTATTATGATAGGGTTATTTCTCGGGAAATTTCTCGATGAGAAACTTGGGACGGGAAATATTTTTTTGCTCATATTTATTATTGCAGGTGTAGGTAGTGCATTCCTCAACGTTTATAAAATAGCAATGCGAGATTATAAAAAGAAATGATTTTGATTCAAGTTGGAGTATTTTATGAATGAAACATTTGAATTGCAAGCAAAAATAATTAAGATTAATGGGATTCTCTTATGCATATTAATTGTCGGTTCATTTATTTTCTTTGAAGAACCTCTCTCGTTCGTTTATGGTTTAATTTTTGGAGGCTTGATAGGTATACTAAATTTTATACAGCTCGCAAAAACAATGGAGAAGGCTGTTAGGATGAATCCCGCAGGGGCTCAAGCGTATGCATCGATCAATTATTTCATTCGCTTTGCTATTATGGCGGTTGTATTGATAGTATCTTTGAAAGCTGACTATATTAATGCCTTAGCGACAGTTATTGGATTGCTTAGCATCAAGTTTATAATTCTTGTCACTAATTTATTTAATGATAAGGAATATTATAAAAATATATTCAAAAGAAAGGAGGTATAAAAATGGATACTGGATTTGGTCCTCATATTGTATGGGACTCAGGTCAGCTCATTCCCGGTCTTGAATTCTTAGGAAATTTTCAAATTACAGAAACAGTAACTGTGACATGGTTAATTATGTTGGCGCTTGCTATTTTTTCCATAACGGCTACGAAAAAAATGAAAATAGTGCCATCAAGGCTTCAAATGGTACTGGAGATTTTAGTGGGAGCTATTAATTCACTGACGTCACAAACCATGGGAGAAGATAAGAAAAGGTTTGCTCCCTACATGGGAACATTGCTAATCTTTTTGGCTATTGCCAATTTATCAGGTTTGATAGGACTCAGACCTCCTACTGCAGATGTCAACACGACAATGGGACTTGCGATGATTACGTTCACGATGATTCATGTCAATGGAGCAAAAAACAAAGGAATTGGAAAGTATCTGAAAGGATTTACCGAACCATTAGCTCCTTTATTACCACTCAACATTATAGGAGAACTCGCAACACCAATATCATTAGGGTTTCGTCTGTTTGGGAATATTGTAGGTGGTTTGATTATTATGAATCTGATTTATGGCGCATTGGCTGGATTGAGCTACAAATTATTAGGACCTTTAGCACCACCAATTTTTCAAACGGGGATTCCTGCGGCCTTACACATCTATTTTGATTTGTTTGCCGGAGTGCTCCAATCATTCATATTTACCATGCTAACAATGGTGAATGTTGCAATGGCAATGGATTAAATAAGAAAGGAGGGGGTGTAAAGTGGAAGGAACCAATTTTATTCAAATTTTTATTAACTGGCTTGCTTCTTTTGAACCCAAGGTACTTATTCTTGCGGCGTCGTCCATTGGCGCGGGATTAGCTATGATTGCGGGTATCGGACCCGGAATTGGACAAGGATATGCAGCGGGAAAAGGTGCGGAAGCTGTGAGCATCAACCCAAAAGGAAGCAAACAAGTCACGATGGTCATGCTTCTAGGAGCAGCTGTTGCTGAAACCTCAGGTATTTTGGCTCTCGTGGTGGCGCTTATCTTATTATACGGTAATCCCCTAGTTACGGCTCAAGGAGCAGGAATTATTCTTGCGGCATCTGCCATTGGAGCTGGATTTTCAATGATTGCGGGTATAGGGCCAGGTATAGGGCAGGGATATGCGGCCGGCAAGAGCACTGAGGCTGTGGGTAGAAGACCCCGACTTCAATCATCAATTGTACGGACCATGTTTTTAGGACAGGCGGTGGCGCAAACGACAGGTATTTATGCGTTAATTATTTCTTTGGTACTGATGTTTGCAAATCCACTTACAAGATTACTTTAATTAATCAAATATTATATTCGATTTTAAGGAGGAAATTAAAATGGAACCCATTACAGGAAGAGCTTTAATATTGGCATGTTCAGCCATTGGAGCAGGATTAGCAATGATAGCAGGTATAGGACCTGGTATTGGACAAGGTTATGCAGCAGGTAAAGGAGCCGAAGGAGTCGGAAGACAACCGGAAGCCCAAGGAGATATTGTCAGAACAATGCTTTTGGGAGCGGCCGTTGCTGAAACCACAGGTATTTATGGATTAATCGTGGCGTTGATATTATTGTTTGCAAATCCATTGATAGGATTACTGTAGCATTTTTCTCAACTCTATTATGTGATAACGGAAGGAGGCAGCGAAATGCTAAAAGCAGGATTAGTTGAATTAAATTGGACGTTTGTGTTTCAAATTCTAAACACATTCATACTATTTTTAGTGCTCAAAAAATTTCTGTTTGTGCCGGTTACTGAAATGATGGAAACAAGGGAGAAATTGATTAAGGATTCTCTTAACGATGCAGAAAGAATCAGCAATGAGGCTGAAAAGTATAAAGATGAATATTTAGATAAGCTCAAATCTGTCGAAGAAGAAAGAAGAGAGATTATTACAAAAGCAACAAGATTAGCGGATGAAAAATCAAAGGGGATTATAAAAGAGGCCAAAGAGGAAGTATCTAAGCTTAAGGATAAAGCAGATGCTGACATTGAAATTGAACGAAAAAAAGCAATTAATGAAATGAAGGATGAGATTTCATCGATTGCTATTTTAGCTGCATCCAAGGTGCTTGAAAGTGAAATTGATGAATCAAGGAACAAAGCCCTTGTTGCTCAATTCATAGAACAGGTGGGAGATGCAAAATGGCAGAATTAGTCGCAAAAACGTATTCTCGAGCATTGTTTGAAGTTGGCATTGAGCAGGACAAACTCGATGTATTTTTGAGTGAGTTAAAAGCTATTGTAGGTCTTTGCAAAGAGTATCCGGATTATTTTGAAATCCTGAAATCTCCAAAAATCAATACCGATGAAAAAAAGAAAGTGGTTGAACAGACGTTTAGCCATCAAGCCAGTCAAGAAATGGTCAATTTTTTGAAAATTATTCTTGATAAACGCAGGGTAAAAGACTTGTTTAGCATTGCAAAGGAATTTGAAAATCTCATATATGACCATAAAGGCATGGTAAGAGCTATTGCAGTGACCACTACCCCTATTGGGATGAAAGAGATGGATTTGATTAAGGAAAAACTATATGCTATTACTGGGAAACAAGTAGAATTAACCAATCAAATTGATGAAAGTGTTCTCGGAGGTGTTTTGATTAAGCTTGGAGACAAGGTCATTGATGGTACTCTGAAGGGCAAACTAAACAAACTCAATAACCTTTTAAAGGAAATAATAGTATAGGACAGGGGTGAGAAAAGCAATGAATTTGAGACCAGAAGAGATTAGCTCAATTATTAAAGAACAGATTAAGAGATATGAAACCAAACTGGATACTGTTGATATTGGAACAGTTATTCAGGTTGGTGATGGTATAGCGCGGATACACGGTCTTGAGAATTGCATGTACGGAGAACTGCTTGATTTTGGACATGATGTTTTCGGCATGGCGCTTAATCTGGAGGAAGACAACGTGGGTTGTGTTCTTATGGGAAGCGAAAAAGAAATCAAAGAGGGAGACACCGTAAAAAGAACCAAGAGGATTGTAGAAGTACCTGTTGGAGATGCGATTATTGGAAGGGTTGTCAATGCACTAGGACAACCTATTGATGGAAAAGGACCCATAAACACTGACAAATTTAGACCTGTTGAGGCAAAAGCTTCAGGAGTTATAACCAGAAAATCCGTAACAGTGCCCTTACAGACAGGGATTAAAGCAATAGATTCCATGATTCCAATTGGAAGAGGTCAAAGGGAGCTCATCATAGGAGACAGACAAACGGGCAAAACAGCCATAGCGGTAGACACAATTTTGAACCAGAAGGGACAAAATGTGACATGTATTTATGTTGCTATTGGACAAAAGAGATCGACCGTTGCAAAAATTGTTGAATTGTTTGAAAAAAATGGTGCTATGGAGTATACCATTGTTGTTTCAGCTACAGCGAGTGAGCTTGCACCGCTACAGTACATTGCACCTTATGCGGGAGTAGCGATAGCTGAAGAATTTATGTATAACGGCAGGGATGTTTTAATAATATACGATGACTTGTCAAAGCATGCTGTAGCTTATCGTGCGATGTCGCTTTTGCTTCGTAGGCCACCAGGACGTGAAGCCTATCCCGGAGATGTATTTTATCTTCACTCAAGACTACTTGAGAGAGCTGCTCGATTGGACGATAAATATGGTGGCGGATCGATTACGGCATTACCCATTATCGAAACTCAAGCCGGAGATATATCGGCTTATATACCTACAAATGTTATTTCTATTACAGATGGACAAATATTTTTGGAAGCTGAATTATTCAACTCAGGGCAAAGACCAGCCATTAATGCGGGA
>JAFGVC010000177.1 GCA_016938195.1 Tissierellales bacterium
CGAAGAACTGGACCTGATCTGGTCGGAAGGGGCCATTTACAACATTGGCTTTGAACGGGGACTGCGCGAATGGCGCCGCTACCTGAAACCCGGAGGCTACCTGGCCGTTACGGAAGCATCGTGGTTTACCGAAGAACGGCCCGACGAGATCGACCGGTTTTGGAAGGACGCTTATCCGGGCATCGACACCATTCCGGCCAAGGTGGCGCAACTGCAACAGGCCGGTTATGTTCCGGTGGCCACCTTTATCCTGCCCGAAAACTGCTGGACCGATCATTTCTTTGCACTGCAAGTGCCCGCGCAGGAAGCTTTCCTGGAAAAATACGCGGGCAACAAAACGGTGGAGGATTTCATCGCCAGCGAACGGCACGAAGTGCAGCTATACGAGGCTTACAAAGCCTATTACGGCTATGTGTTCTACATCGGTAAAAAGATCTGACCTTTTAAATGAAGAATAAATGATGTCCGCCCCGTTGGTGATTACCGGCGGGGCGGGCTGTTTTGGGCAGCGGATTTGTTCGCTTTCGCTGGCGCCGGTTTGCAACCGGTGCCGTGCTTGCAAGGCGCTTTGTAATTTTTGTCATCATGGCACGAATTGCAAATTCGCGCCAGCGGGTGGGGGGGGTGTAGTTTAGCACAGACTAATCGCTGGGTCTTGCAGACCGCTCAGCGTCCTATTTATTGTGTGTAGCCTTTATTTTTGTTTTTCTATCCATAAAGTGTCAATATGTGCTGTAGTGTCAACTCCTAATTTTATTTCTCTAATAATCATATAGCAATCTTTATGATGGTTCTCTTTTTTAGGAGCTTTTGCAGCTAGATAACCATAAGAACATGTAAGAATTAATGCAATTAAGAATGTGTAAACTTGCAATTTTGATGTCCCGGTGACATTTTTAGAAGTAATTGTCAAAATTGGCTTATTTTCTGTAACTTCGTTATCTTTCGCTTTAGTTTTGGGAATTGGGTCCAAATTGCCAGTCAATGCCATTAACGTCAATATTCCTAATATTATTGAGATTATGAATGCAACCCAAGAAAGGAGAAGTAAATATCGGATTGAATCGTCAATACCACCAATAATATCTTTTGAAAAAGTAACTGTTAGCGTTACAATTGCAGTTGACAATGTTATTAGTTGCTTCGTTAAATCAGCTGCAAAGTCAAAGGCTTTTTTTTGATTCTCTTCCATGTCTTAACAAAATGGAAATCTTGGACAAAAGCCACGCAGGGCTAACTTAAACGCAGAAATATCTAATGATTCATTAACCATAAATCCCAAATAGTCGGGATCTAATGACCTGCGGTGTATTCTTCCAGGAGAATTTCTAGACATTAAATTAACAAAATCCTCTATATTTCTTTCTGCAAGTTGAATCGTCTCTTTGTCATTTAGTTGTGAGTCAGGCATTTTGTTAACTCCTATAGTGATAAAATAGATTAATTCAGATTCAACATCGTCGTCAAATATAAATCCATTCCTTCTTGCCTGATTTGTTGCGATTTTGTACAATCTCTCAATTATTTCTTTTTTCATCTTTCTTAGATTTAATTATCTGATAATCGTAGATTATTTATTTTTTGTTTTAATATTCACAAACACAGTTAGGCAGAAGCTTTAAGGACCAAAGCCCAATTCTGAACACCACCATCACAGTAGCACGGCTCCCCCCTGCTGGCGCCGGTTTGCAACCGGTGCCGTGCCTGGAAGGCGCTTTATTATTTTTGTCATCATGGCACGAATTACAAATTCGCGCCAGCGAGGGGCAAGTACTTTATCCTGAGATATATTCTTCAGCTGCATTTTTTAATAATCTCGATTTAACATTTCCTACATAATAAATACTCATTAATTCATCTCTTGACGCTTGTAAAATATCGCCTACTTTCGGATGTGACTTTTTAACTCTTTGGGCAATTTTCCAACCTATTGGTAATTTTTCAATTGAATCATCAAGTAAAACACTAATCAATCTTTCTCTTTCTACTTTCGAGCCGCAATTGGAACAGAATTTAGCTTCAAGACTTAATTCTGTTCCACAATTCGAACAAGTCTCTCCATCTTCTTTTATCTTCTCTGTTATTGAAACTATATTAGAATCAGAGCTGCTAAATTCTCTGTAATCGGTCAAACTCAAAGATTTAACAGCATCACTGATTTTATTAGATAAAAAAGCTTTTTCAGTAACCATTAATGCTAAATTAACCATGTATCGCTGACCGGTTCGCCTGTTTGCTATTTTTACAGTACCCTTTTTTGATAAAATTCCGGAGTAGCAAAGTAAGTCTAAAGATATCTTAAGATTAGGTGAAGAATCTCTATCCATAGTAAAAAAGGCGCTTTGATATTTTGTCTTCTTATCACGATAGTTTTTCTCTTTTATCTGTTGAATAATGTAATTTCTTGTTAATTCTAAACCCAATTTACAATGATGCGCAAATCTCGGCAAACGTTTGGCAACTTGAGAATGATATGGCAATAATTCTATATCTACATATTCCTGAATCGCAGATTGCACACCATACAAGTTGTATCCTTTGTCATTTGCATTTAATAAGATATGAAAAAAAGCTCTTGGATTTCCTGTTGATGCATAAATACACTGGTCAAGGAGATCTCCTTTTGAAAATAATTGCTTTTTCAAACTTGGCTTATTTTTAATCCTTTTCAACAAAATATCTCTAAATAAACTGATAATATTACCAAGTCCTGAAGCACCAGTCTCAAATCTATCTAAGGAAATTAGTATGGCGTCATGACCAATCTCAAAGTTTTTGCCATAAGAAGTTACAGTTGGGTAAACAGCAGCTTTAACTGCAATTGAATTACCATGTAAAAGCTTATATATTTCAAAAAAAATTTCTTGCTGTTGAGGAATGAAACTATGGGCAACTTCATCAAATAAAAAAATTAATCGATTAATTCCTAATCCAGATATAATACTATTGACTGTATCTCGGACAAAGGAGATATTATTTACTTTATCAACAAATTCTTTATCAATATCTTCCTTTAAATTTCCGAGTGCTATATTTTGAATTAAATGGATTTTCTGATTTAAAAATTCCTGAGTACTATTTTGGGATTCAATTTTAAATATTTTTTGATAAGGGTCATTAATTCCGTTAGAATTAATAAGATTTAGAAATAACAATTTCTTATGTAATGTTTGCAGTATTTTTGCACCAACCCAAACTTGAAATCCATTTTTATCACCAATCTTAACGCCTTCTAATAATGGACTGGTTTTGAAATTAATATAAACTGATAGATTTTTACTTTCAATAAAATCTTCGTCCATTTCTATCTCAGCTTGTCTCATTAGCATTGATTTACCCACACCACGAGCACCTTGAAGAAGATGAGAACCAGCCTGTTTCAACCGATCAACAATACCACGTTCAAAATCTCCTAAGACCGTGAGATTTTTAATATCCTCATATCTAAGGTCTTCACACCTAGCAGCTTGTAAAAGTTCTGCGTCATTTAAATTAGTACTCATATGAATATCTTTCAATTGCAGGAACTATTTCCTTAACCTTTAAAAAAGTATCATTAAACCGAATTGACAATAATGAAATAATAATATTCTCACATATAATAATTAAACCAAGTATTGTATCATATTCATCCTTATTGTATTCAAAAGATTTCTCAGTAATTGTTTCAAAGGTACTATACTTGCCATGAATTGAATTACTAAGGTTTCGATATAACTTGCTTATTTTATCTTTATCAATAACCCAATCATGAATATTATATTCCATTTTAAGCAATACTTTAAATGCTTCGGAACCTAAATAATCAAGGCTATCTCTAAAAGATAAATCATTTTCATAAACATCTATTGATTTCCATCCCCAATATCTATGAGGTAAATCCCAAAAGTATATAACACCTAGTCCAAGTTCTAAAACTCTTCTCAGAATAACCTTTGAACCTGTATTAATTGAACAATTCATTAAATATATAGAAATAGAAATATCAGAGAAGATCTCATTAAATATCTGACATGTTTCCTTTTTTGTTATTGAATTATTGGAACTATTCAATAAGTCTCCAAACGTAAAAATAGTCTTCGATTTTGTTTCAATTTCTTCAATTAATGCTTTCTGAGTTTCAATTGATGAATCAAAATTGAAAGAAAATTTATCTTTAAGTTTTCTATAAATTTCCATAAAAGTTTATTTTATGTTTGTGTTCATTCTTTGTATTTGCCCTAACTTCCAGTAAATTCACATGAAATATTTTTCTCCCATGTCCCCGGGGAAATGAAATACATTCCTCCTGTCCGGTAGGATCTATTCAGATCACTTAGCGATTATTGAAATCCATGCATCCCAGCTAATTTACAAAACTTGACGTAATAACAATTACGGTTTTGTGTTATTTGTATTCATTCTAAAAGGGAACCGTGCAGAACTGATTTACGAAAGCGCAGAAGAGGTTTACGGAACAGCAGAAATAGATTACGAAGGTGCGGAAATGGATTACGAAAGTGCAGATGAGGTTTACGACAATGAAAAAATGGTTTACGAAAGAGCGGAAACGGTGTACGACAATGAAAAAACGGATTACGAAAGTGCAGAATCAATTTACGGAGGTGAGGAAACGGTTTACGGACATGCAGAGATAGTTTACGATGGTGTAGAAATGGTTTACGAACGTGTTGAAGCCGTTTACGAAGGTGTAGAAATGGTTTACGAAGGGATGGAAGATGTTTGCGAAAGTGCGGAAGCGGTTTACGCGGGACGTGTCAGCTATTTCGCGAAGCATGTTAGCCTTTTCGCGGAGTAAGTTTGTCTTTTCGCGAAGGGATCATTCAAGGAGAGAGTGGGAAGACAAGAAATACGAACCGGCTCCTGTTTTCGTCATTGGGACACCCAACAGACAAGAATGTCCTTCCGGACAGGAGTTACTTTTTGGCTTAATCCAAAAAGGTAACCAAAAAAAAAATCAAGGCTCACGGGGCTTTTGCAAAAAACTACGGGGACGGTCATGTCACGCGGCCCAACTCGTCGTTCCTCCTCAGACAGGGCCGCTTTCCAGTCCCCCTTCGAATTCCCTTCCCTGGTTTTCTAAG
>JAFGVC010000178.1 GCA_016938195.1 Tissierellales bacterium
GGGTTTTGTATGAAAAAAATCAAATTCTACAAGCTGAAAAAATACTATTAGAATCCAAAAAAAATTATGATAGAGTCATTTTTATTTGGGGTAGATATATACCTAATGGATATCTCGCTTTGATATATGCTGATTTAAAAAGTGAAAAGGACACCTTATATTATCTAAAAAAAGCCTTACATTACACTGAGACAGCCTCCAATTCATATGAAAAAGGTGTCATGTGCCGAATAAAAGGTGAATTAATTCATAAATGTGTAGAGTTCGATAATTACCAAGAAATTGTTGATACAATTAGAAAAAGTATGTCAAATTGTTGTACTGGTCAATATCGATGCTTTGATAATCCAGCTATGACTTATGAAAAAACAAGAATAGAAAAATTGATGACGGATCATCGCGTAATTGAAATTTTTAATTAGAATCGTCAAGAGGTCAAATATTTTTTCCTAATGGAAAATATTTGACTTTTTTTTGACGTAACGAGTTTATACTTGAATATAATAGAATATGAGAGGTGTATAGGATGGAGATAAATGCCGTAATCAATGGTGAAAAAGTAAAAGTGACGTGTCATCCAAATAAAAGACTAATTGACTTTTTAAGGGAAGACATGGGGATTATAAGCGTTAAAGAAGGCTGCGGAGAAGGAGAATGTGGTGCTTGTACTGTGTTGTTGGATGGGAAAGCGGTTACTTCCTGTACGATATTGACCGGTCAGATTGATGGATGTGAGATTATGACAGTAGAAGGATTGGATAAAATTGGAGAACTTGAGCCGATTACAGAATCCTTTGTCAGGAATGGAGCCGTTCAATGTGGTTATTGTACTCCGGGTATGGTCATCTCAACCAAAGCGCTATTGAATGCTAATCCAAATCCAACTGAAGAAGAAATTAAAATTGCAATTGAAGGTAATCTTTGCAGATGTACAGGATATAACAAAATTGAGAATGCGATTAAAGATTTGAAGGTGAAGGAGTCATGATGGAAAATAATCAGTTTTATTCACCCAAAACAATGAAAGAACTAGCTTTGGTTCTTAAAGAGAAGAAAAATAAAAATGATGTATTTTTTGTTGCTGGTGCTACTGATTTGGCTGTAACGATGAAAAAAAACAGAAGGACAGACTTTGCAAGTATCGATTTGACAAAAATTGAAGAAATGAAAAAAATAGAAAAAAAAGATGATTATCTTGAAATTGGAGCCTGTGTCACAATGACTGAACTGACACAATCGTCCTTGATTCAGTCTGAAATATTGGCACTGAGCATGGCGGCTTCAAAAGTTGGATCCGTTCAAATACGAAACAGAGCAACAATTGGTGGGAATACAGCCAATGCAGCACAGTGTGCGGATACACTACCCGTTCTTTTTTCATATAATGCAGAAGGACTGCTTTTTGATTCGAATGGGCAAACAAGATTAGTGAAGCTAGAGGATTTAATTGTAGGATTTGGGCACACGTATATTAATGCCGATGAAGTGTTATATAAAATAATTGTTCCGCTAGGAAAACAAAAGCATTATTCAGCTTTTTCTAAAATCGGCTCTAGAAAAACAGTTACAATTTCTAAAATAAATTATGCGATTCGAATGAATATTGAAAATGAACATATTTCGGACATGAGTATATATTTAGGATCAATAGGACCTAAACCGATTAGAGCTTCTAAAATGGAATCCTATTGCCTTGGAAAAAGGTGGGGTCAGGATTTATTGGAGCCATTATTTGAGTTGGGCGCACAACAGATTGAAGAAGCGATACCGACAAGATCGTCTAGGCATTACAAAAAAGTTGCGGTCAAGGGAATCATAGAAGATACCTTCAACGCATTGAATTGTCAGCTGGAGGTGAAATAATGAAGACGGAATTTCAATATATCGGGAAAAGAGTTGAAAGGCAGGATACTGCTGATAAAGTAAGGGGAAAAACAAAATATGTCGGGGATATGACAAGAGCGGATATGCTTTACGGTAAGCTTTTAACAAGTGATAAAGCACATGCAAAGGTAACGATTGATAAAACAAAAGCCATGATGATAAAGGGTGTTGTTGCGGTGTTTACTAATGAAGATGTGCCACAGACGCCTTATAATTCAAATCAATGGTTCCCCGGTGCAGCTACGGCAGAAGATGAGTATGTTTTGCATAAAATAGCAAAGCACGTGGGAGACCGCATTGCCCTTGTCGTGGGAGAAACACCCGAAGCCGCCGAAAAAGGTCTTAACGAATTAGTGGTTTTTTATGACGAGCTTCCCGTTGTTATAGGGTTTGAAGAAGCGAAAAAAAATGAAACCGTTATTTTTGGTACATCCAATCTTGCCTTTGAAAAATCATTAGCCTGTGGCGAAATTTCAGAAGGCTTTGATAGAGCGGATATTATTATCGAAGATTCGGGGTCAACTCCAAAGGTGCATCATTCTGCCATTGAGAACCATTCTTGTTTGGCTGAGATAGATCCGTTTGGGAACCTTGTGGTGTGGAGCCCCTGCCAGGTTGTTTTTCAAGTGCAACATATTGTTGCTAAGGCCTTGGGAATTCCTTATGATAAAACAAGAGTAATAAAAACAACTATAGGCGGTTCGTTTGGCGGAAAGGGAATCCCTATTCTTGAACCTGTATGTGCTTTTGCGGCTATAAAGTTAAATAGGCCGGTACAAATTGTCATGGAAAGAAAAGATTCTGTTGCAGGAACGCGTTCAAGAAATGCAACAATACAAAAGATAAGAACGGGCATCACAAAAGAAGGACGTATAGTAGCTAGGGAGATTGTTTCTGAATTTGATGGGGGTGCCTATTTGACGAATGCCGCAGCCGTTGCTATGGCTTTTGGCAAAAAAGCTTTCAGGCTTTATAAGATAAAAGACCAAAAGTATACAGGTAGAACCTACTTTACCAATACAGTACCTGGAGGAGCTTGTAGAGGATATGGGTCTCCTCAGCTTCATGCAGTGAGCGAAATCAATATTAACAATGCCGCTAAAGCGGTTGGTATGGACCCTGTTCAATTTAGAATTTTAAATGCCGTGGACCCACAGGAATTCATCTTAGGTGCTAAGGATGATATTGGTATGCCGGGAATTGGAAATGCAAGAATCAAGGATTGCTTGATACAAGGAAGTGAAGCTTTTGACTGGGAGAATAAAAAAATAACAGTATCTTCAAAAAATACAAATAGATTTGCATATGGTATTGGCGTCGCAGCAGGTGTCCATGGGAATGGATATCATGGAGGATTTCCTGACTATACTAATGTCGATATTCAAGTAATGCCGGATAACAGAATAATGGTAAAAATGGGAATTCATGATTTGGGATGCGGTACGGTTCTGACAATGCAACAGATAGCAGCCGAGGCTTTGAGTATTAATCCAAAAAGCATCAATGTTCCACAAGCCGATACATTTACTTCGCCTTATGATTCTGCGGGTACGCAGGCGAGTCGTGTGACATTTGTCAATGGAGGTGCGTTAAAAGAAGCGGCTGATCTATTAAAGGAAAAAATGATAACATCTTATGCTAAGTTGTTCAATTGTTCAGTGGATGCAATATCAATGATAGATGGTACCATTGGGCATGAGGAGGGTAAAAAAATCAGCTACGGAGAGTTGGCTATTTTATCTGAGGCTAAGCTTGAAACGACCTTAAAAATATATTTGGAGTATAAGTCAAAAGGAAATCCGGCTGTATATGCTGTATCATTCGCAGAAGTTAAGGTTGATAAATATACGGGATTGGTTGAAGTGATAGATCTTTTGGCTGTTCAGGATGCCGGACAAGTGATTAATATGACACTTGCTGAAGGGCAGGTAGAAGGCGGAGCTCATATGAGCGTTGGCATGGCTTTGTCGGAAGAGATTAAATATGATAAACAAGGCAATCTAAAAACCGAAAATTTCTCTAAATATCATCTAATTAATGCCCCTTCAATGCCAAAGGTTAGGACGTTATTTATTCAGGATGGAGAACCCTTAGGTCCATATGGAGCAAAAAGCATCGGAGAATTAGCTGCGGTAACTCCTGGGCCTGCAGTTATGAATGCAATTAACGACGCTTTAGGTACAAATATTTCTGATTATCCTGCGACTCCTGAAAGAATCATTGAAGCATTGAGTCGTATGCGATCTTAATTTATAATTATAAATTCTTCAATCACAAATTACATTTATTAATCAGTCTGAGCCGGTCTTGCCGGCTTTTTCTTTACCCGGAGATTATTTTAGATTATAATTTATAAATAGGGGAACATGTTGCAAGGAGGTTTCAATGTTGAAGGTAATGGTTGTTGACGATGAAATTGAAATAGCAGAACTAATCGAAGATTTCTTAAGGATTGAGAATATTGATGTAATCAAAGCTACTTCAGGCGAGGAGGCACTCAAATTACTTGACAAAACGATTCAGCTTATTGTGCTAGACATCAATATGTCAGGAATGAATGGCATTGAATTATGTAAGAGAATAAGAAAAGATAGTGTTATTCCTATTATTTTTTTGACTTGCAATAATACTCAAAGAGATATGCTCCTGGGATTGGGTGTTGGTGCGGATGATTACATGACCAAACCTTTCAATCCGATAGAATTGGTAGCAAGAATAAAAGTCAATATCAGACGATACCAATCTTATTCAAAAGGAGATTTGGCTGATGAAATCATAACTTTTGGAGATATTGTCATCTATAAAAAAAGTTATAAGGTATATAAGAATACCATTGACGTATCGATTACTCCTAAAGAATTTAGATTGCTAATTTATCTCATTGATAATGCCTATATTGTGTTGAGTCGACAACAGATATTAGATCATGTATGGGGGACGGAGTTTTATGATGAAAATCTTGTCAATACCACAATAAAAAGATTGAGGAAGAAGATTGAAAACAGTCCTGATAATCCAGAGTATATTCAAACAATTTGGGGCTTGGGCTATATGTTTCAAGGAGAAGTTCGATGAAAACCATGCGTATCCGTAAAAAACTGTTAATTACTTCATTTCTTACAGTTGCCTTAGCGACTTTTCCGATTGCAATTATATCTATCCATTCTCTTTTCCAGGCGTCTGTTAATCAGGCACTAGATTTTGGTGAAAAATCAGCGTATTATAATTCTGAAATTATTAACACTTGGCTCGAAGAAAAATCAATGAACATTGTTCATTTAACAAGCCAAATTTCAGAAACGGGTGATAAAGACGAGGTTGAAAGGTTGTTAAAGCAATACTCGGAAACAAATGAGGACTTTATCAGTATTTTTATCGGATTGGAGGACAATACCATGATTGACGCTTACGGTTGGAAGCCTGATCCGAATTATGTCGTTGCTGAAAGACCTTGGTACATCAAAGCCTATGACACGCCTAAATCTGTCACAACTTCTGTATATATGGACGCCAATAAAAAAGAATATGTGACAGCTTTAGCACAAGGAATTGAATGGCAGGGGCTAAAAGGTGTTATTGCCGGAAATATCCATGTAGATTATATTGTCGACAAAATGGATAGTATTGTGTATGGAAAATCAGGATTTGCAGTATTACTAGATGATAGTAATCATTTGATTACAGGGCCACAGGATGAACAAAAGGTTGAATTGTTCAATCAAATCAATCAAAAGATTAAAATTGATGAGGGAGGTCTTACGACCGCCGAAACAGTCATTGTTGATGTAGAAAGCATTCAATATATTGCTGCTTTTTCAAGCATAAAAGGTTTTAACTGGAATTTATTTTTGATTGCGCCATTGGATGATTTTATAGGACCGGCACATAAACTGAAGGATCAAATGATTTATACTATTGCATTCATACTTGGGGTAGCTATTATTTTTGGTTATATTTTGAGCCGCTCCATTTCAAAACCAATCGAAAAATTAATAGAAGCGGTTTCGCATATTGCGAAAGGGGACTTTGAGAATGTTATAGAAATTAAGTCAAAAGATGAGATTGGTGAATTAAGTTTAGAATTAGACGGTATGAGACGCAATTTAAAAAAAATATTTGAATCGATAAAATATGAAAGTCGCATCATCGCTATGAATTCACAGAGTCTATCGGACCATTTAAAAGAAACCTATCAGGGCACTTATCGGTTTCTTTCTCTTCTATCACATGATATCAAGACTCCCGTAACATTGATAAAGGGTTATGTAAAGGCCATAGAAATGGATATGGTGGATAAAACAAAGGAAAAAGAGTATATTGAAAGAATTGGATACAGAGCAGATCAGATAGAAAAAATAGTTGGAGATATCCTAGACTGTACCCATGAAGTCAATGATATGAAAATTAATAAAAAAAGTATTAGCTTGTCAGATTATGCCAATATGGTAGTTTATAATTCTGAAAATTATTGTAAAAATCAAAACAGATTTTTCGTTAAAGAAGTTGAGCAGATTGAGCTAATAAAAGATATTCAAGTCAGCGTAGATTTAATAAAAATTCATCGAGTGATTAATAATATACTATCAAACGCCATAAAATTTTCAGCTGAGGGGTCGATCATCAAGCTAGTGATAAAATTACAATCCGATTTGGTACTGACATATATTCAAGATGAAGGAAAAGGCATCAGCATGGATGAAAAAGACAAAATTTTCAACTTGTTTTATCAATCAGAAGATTCTAAGAAGGGATATGGTCTAGGACTATATATTAATAAGGCTATGATAGAAGCGCATCAAGGTTCAATTTATTTTGACTCAAAAATCAATCAAGGTACCGCAAGTGGTTTTTACTTGCCGATTAATAAAAGGACGTAGCTCTAATAGACACAACGACGTTGTTCTGATATGAAATATTTAGCGTCGATAAAAATTTTATTGCCTAATAGACAACGATTTGACTTTTTTTTGACGATAATTAGGTATACTCAAGTTGTGTTATTATGAATAAAATTTTAGGAGGAAAACGTATGTCTGAAAAGAAACCCGGAACTTCGAATATCATTAGAAAAGCGATATTCATTCCAATGAGCGCATTGTTTGTAGTGATTATCCTGATGGGGATATTTAGTCCCACTGCATTTTACAATGTAGAAAATGCAATCTCTAATTTCCAGTATGAATGGTTTGGCTGGCTTTATGCTGTAATGGCAATCTTTAGTACATTTTTACTCACTTGGCTAGCTTTTTCAAAGCATGGGGACATCATTCTTGGCGGAGAGAAAGCAAAGCCTATACTTAGCAGATGGAACTGGTTTGCTATTTCACTTTGTGGCGGAATAGGAACAGGTATTGTTTTCTGGGGAATTGCAGAGCCTATTTTCCATCTTAACAGTCCGATTCCAATGTTTGACCATGTGGCCGGAAGTCCGGAAGCGGCACTTTCAGCTTTGTCAGTAAGCTTTATTCACTGGGGAATGCCGGCTTATGCACACTATTGCCTGTTTGGTTTAGCTGTTGCCTTCGCTATCTACAATATGAAGCTTCCTTTCAGAATTTCATCTGTACTTTACCCGCTTTTTGGAAAGCGTAGTATGAATGTAATTGGAGATGTTGTTGACAATATCAGTTTATTTGCAATAGCGGTATCCGTATCAGCCATTCTAGCGGTTGCATCTTTGCAGTTTGGAGCAGGTTTTGATGCCTTATTTGGAATAGCGCCAAGTAATCTCGTGCGTGGAATCGTTTTGGTTGTTATTGTAGCCACATTTATAATATCAAGTTATACCGGTCTTCAAAAGGGAATTCGTATTTTGTCAGATTTAAATGCAAAGGTATTTATTGCGTTGTTGCTTTTCATCTTTTTATTCGGAGCCACTAAATTCAGTATGTTTTTCACAGTTGAGGCTTTAGGAGATTCTATCAATACATTTTTCTCAAGGATGACTTACTTAAGTGCGGTAGAGGGAGAAATGTGGCCAATGTGGTGGACTATCATTTATTGGGTATGGTTTATAGTGTACTGCCCAATGGTTGGTTTGTTCTTAGGTAAATTAGGAAAAGGAAGAACAGTTAGAGAATTTATTATCATGAACTTACTTGTACCTGGTGGATTTGGTATTTTATGGTTTGGTGTTTTTGGTTCAAATGCCATTCATCTTGAGCTTGAGACAGGAGGAGCCATTTGGAATGTCATCAACACACAGGGATTAGAGGCATCTGTCTTTGAGTTCCTCAAATATTTCCCGCTTTCCTTTGTTACAAGTATAGCTTTTATGATTATGCTGTTCTTGTCTGTAGTTACGTTATGTGACTCTATGACTTCTACCATTGCTTCAATGTCAATTACAATCGAGAACAATGAATCTGTTGAGCCACCGAACAACATCAAGATTTTCTGGGGATTGGTTATGTCTTCCGTGGCATTCTTGAGCATTATAGCAACCACTTCCTCTACGGAAGGTGCTATCAGTGTTATTCAATCAACGAAGCTATTGCCGATGACGGCTGCACTTCCGGCATTGTTTGTATATGTAGCTATGGCTATCGCAGTGGTATTGTTCTTAATCAATCGAAAAAAATTGGATATCGTTTACTATCCTGAAAGTAACATAATCGAAAAAGAATTACTTACTGTCCATGAAGATGATGAGGTTATTGCATAATTCTCGTTAGACAATATTAATTAATTTATTGATGGCCAATTTAGCAAGACACTCTTAATCGTTGCAATCTTTAATGATTGCAACGATTAAGATTTTAAGGCACTTCAAAGAAATATAATAGTGAAGCAAATGTATTGCATGTATGGAATGAAAGGAGAGAATAATGAAAAGCATCATATTAAACGGAGACAATCTAAGCTATTTGGATGTATGTGACATCGCATACAACCGATGCAAGGTTGAAATATCAGAAGAGGCTGAAGAACGGATTAAAAAATCAAGAGCGTTACTATTCAAAATGGCTGACGAAGGCTATCCTGTCTATGGATTGAACAGAGGAGTTGGCTGGAATAAGGATAAATATGTTTTTTCAGAATTTTTCCAACAATACAATGAAAATTTAATTCACGCTCATTGCGTCGCCGTCGGACCTGAAGCCAGTGTTCCGGAAGTGAGAGCGATGATGGTGGCGAGGTTTAATACAGCACTTGTGGGATCATCAGGATTAGCGCCTGAAATCATTCATGCTTTTAGAGATTTTTTAAATGAAGATTTGGTGCCTGTAGTACCTAGAAGAGGCTCAGTAGGACAAGGAGATATTTCTACACTTTCACATATTGGTTTGGCGATGATGGGAGAGGGAGAAGTTATATACCAAGGTGTTCGTATGCAAGCGTCTGAAGCGTTGGAGAAAGCGGGCTTGCAGAAAGCTGTCTTAGGACCAAAAGACGGCTTGGGTATTTTATCTTCTAATGCGCATTCAGCTGGATTAGCCGCCATGCTTGTTAAGGAGACTGAAGAGATCATTAAAATTTCAAATTTAGTCTATTGCCTGGGCATGGAAGGCTTGAATGGAAAGGTTGAAGCTTTAGACGAAAGAGTTAATGCCGCAAGAAAATATGAAGGACAGATTCAATGCGCTGCTGAGTGCAGAAAGTTTTTAGAAGGTAGCTACCTGAATGAACCAAGTAAAGAGAGAGCCTTACAGGACGCGCTTTGCTATAGGGGTGGATTTGCCATTAATGGGGCTGTTTTAGACGCTTTAAATTATTTAAAAAACCTTTTACATATACAATTGAATACTACAGATGACAATCCTTGTATTTTATATGATGATAAAGAATTGAAAGTCAGCACAAATTTTGAGGCAACGACTTGGGTGTTGGCGCTTGAAATGCTGGGCATTGGATTAAGCCATTTTTCTAAAAATTGCTGTTACAGAACTATTAAATTGGCGGATCCTTCATTCACCAGACTCTCAAGATTTTTAACACCGGCAGAAGGGGATGTCATTGCATATGGTACGATTCAGAAGACATTTACGTCACTAGATACTGAGAATAGAATGTTGGCGAATCCTTCTTCTATGGATTATTTTGCCGTAGCCGGAAACATTGAAGATCATGCCAATAACTCTCCGTTGGCGGTTGATAAAATAAGTAGAATAGTTGACAACTTAAGATACATTATAGGTATTGAATTGCTGCATGCAGCACAAGCTATTGATTTGAGAAAACCAAGCAAGATGGGCGTTTATACGAAAAAGGCTTATGATTTGATTAGAAGCGAAATTCCGTTCTTAGACAAGGATCGCTGCCTAACCATTGATATTAAAAAAGCTTATGATTTGATTGAATCCGGAAGATTATTAAAGATTTTAGATTAAGTTTAAAA
>JAFGVC010000179.1 GCA_016938195.1 Tissierellales bacterium
TGGATGAAAGAGAATAGTCCGAATCATTTGGAGGAGAATATTTTACGGATATCGCCTGGAGATTTGAAGGAATTGTACAGAGCGTATGATGCTGTTTTTTTTGATGGCCAATTGGCTACGCAGCTGCAAGACAGGTTGAAATTTTCCTTATCGACTAGGATGACAAAGGCGGCCGGCAAGACGATTTACACAAAAAAAGCAGAAAACAGACAATATGAGATTCGAATTGGCGTTGATTTTTTATTTAACTTTGATGCATTGCAGAGAGAGAAGAATGTGGCAGGGCTTGTCGTAGAAAACAGTCTAGAAGCATTGATGCTTGTCTTTGAGCACGAGCTTGTCCATGTATTGGAAACAGAAGCTTATGGTACAACCAACTGCAAGGGGAAGCGTTTCCAAAAAATGGCGGCGCAGCTTTTCGGACACACCTCCTCTTATCATGCTTTGCCTAGCCAGAGAGAAGTCATATATGAGATCAGTGGATATAAACCCGGAGATCAAATCAGCTTCAATTATAATGGAAAAAAACTCAAGGGGACCATTCATAGCATCAATAAACGCGCTACTGTTATGGTTAAGGATAGTCGCGGAGATTATGCCGATGCGCTCGGGCAACGCTATACAAAATATTATGTGCCCATTATCGTCAACAGATAAGAGCACTATAACAAAACTAGTGAAGCGCTTAATCATTCTAAACATAACATATGACAAAATACATCAGCATGAAAAATAATACTAATATAAACGATTATATGTCTATACTTAAAAAAATAAATGCAATAGAGTAAGTTAAACTCAATAGTTTATGAAGTGCTCATAGATGAGCAACAAAAAATAAAATAGAAATATATTGATAATGAACAAAAGGGGCACTATGAGAATATTGTTGATTAGACCGCCGAGAATTAGACAAGCAATCACACTAAGTGATTTCATGTACAGCGAACCGATAGGATTAGAAATATTGGTGACTTTATTAAAAAACAAGCACACAGTCGAAATTTTTGACAAGATGTGCGACAGCCAATCGATTAATGCAAAGCTAGAAGCATTCAAACCTAATATTGTAGGAGTCACAAGTCTTTGTATAGATGTTGTGGAGGTTTTGAGGCTGACAGAACAAATAAAAGCTTGGAGCCCATTGGTTACAACTGTTGTGGGAGGAACCCAAGCGTTATTGAATCCAAAGGCTTTTTATAAACCATCAGTTGATTATATTTTTAAATTTACGACCAAGGAAAATGTCGAGCTATTTTTTGATGATAATCTTAACGAGAAAAATATTCCGGGCATATTATCAAGGTCCAATGGCTATAAAGGGGAAGAAATTCAAGGCTTCAATGAGTATTGTGTGCCTGACAGGGAATCTACCGCTAAATATAGACATCATTACTCATATTTCGGATATAAACCGGCCGCCATTATGCAGATTTCACATGGATGTGCCAAGGCCTGTCGATTTTGCCTCAGATGGCGGATTGAGGGTTTCCAGGAGAGTGAATTCGATTACAAGTTAATTGAAGAAGATTTGCTTAACATTAAAGAAGACACCATTATGTTATTTGACAATGACATTTTAGGCTCAGAAGAAAGAGTTGAAAAATTCATCGGTCTATTGAAAAAGCATCACATTCATAAAAATTTCATTGCTTATGCCTCGGTGGAAGGGATACTCAGTCATGAAGGAACGCTAAGAATGTTCAAGCAACATGGCCTTAAAGCTTTACTGGTTGGCTATGAATCCTTTTCTGACCAAGAGATGGCTTATTACACTAAGAAAACCAAAGCGATGGATAATCTCAAAGCGGCTCGTTTATTAAAAGAATTAGGGATAGACGTTTGGGCTTCTTTTATGGCACATCCGGATTGGACCTTGGAGGACTTCAAAGCTTTTAGGCGTTTTGTCAAAGAGCTGTCTCCACAGGTATCTTCGCTGAGTCCATTGACCCCTTTTATGGGACTGCCGCTTTATCGTGAATATGAGGACAGACTTTTGTATCGCGTTGATGAATATGAAAAATGGAGCTTTGCCCAGGTCATGATAAAACCGGGAAAAATGAGTCTCAAGGCTTATTACAGACAAATGCTGATTACAAATTTGTACATCAATCTTATCCTGAATAAGCCGACTGAAATGATTAATCGATATGGGATAAAAAATATGATTCGCTTGGTAGCAGGATCGATGAGTGCTTTTGGGAAGTATCTTAAACTTATGCGTTAAGTGGATTAATACGCCGATAAGGGCACCCATTAATATCTGAAAATTCACAAAATAGAAGGTGGGGGAAAGCATTATGAAAATATTACATACAGGAGACTGGCATCTCGGAAAAACACTTGAAGGATTAAGTCGATTAGAAGAGCAAGAAGAATTTCTAGAGGATTTTATCCGAATAGTTCGTGAAAACGACATTGATCTTGTTATGATAGCGGGTGATGTTTATGATAGCTTCAATCCTTCCGCGAAGGCAGAGAAGCTATTTTATGACACATTGAAAAGACTGTCTGAAAACGGCAAAACCTTGACCTTGGTTATCGCCGGCAATCATGACAGTCCGGACAGGTTGGTTGCGGCAGGCCCTCTTGCAAAGGAGCATGGCATCATGATGATGGGCACTCCAAAGTCTACGATTGAAGTAGGGGAATATGGACGCCATAAAGTGGTGGATTCCGGCGAAGGCTTTATCGAGATTGAAATAAACGGAGAAAAAGCGGTTATCATGGCCATCCCATTTCCGAGCGAAAAAAGACTCAATGAAGTCATATACCAAGGCATGGATACGGATATTGACAAATTGGCTTCCTATGAGGATCGCATGGCGCAGTTGTTTAAGCAACTTTCCATGTATTATAGAAATGACACTATCAATCTAATGGTATCCCACTTATTTATTACCGGAAGTGAAGAAAGCGGATCAGAAAGAAGCATCCAATTGGGAGGCAGCTATCTGATCAACAGCGATTTACTGCCCAAGGAGGCACAATATATAGCACTGGGTCATGTCCACAAGCCTCAAATCGTAGGGGGAACGCTAAAAAAAGCGCGCTATGCCGGATCACCCATTCACTACAGTAAAAGAGAGATCGGCTTCACGAAAAGCCTGTGGAAGGTTGAACTGAAGGTGGGCGAGGCAGCTATCATTGATCAAATTCCACTCAGAACCTATAAGCCCATTGAGATATGGTCCTGTGAAAGCATCGATGAAGCTATTCAAAAATGCACGGACGATGCTAACAGAGCGTGCTGGGTTTATCTGGAAATTAAAACAGACCGCTATATCAAGGAAAATGAAATCAAGGAATTAAAGGACTTGAAAAAAGATATTATTAGTATTCGCCCCATTACGCCGGAGGAGCTGCAAAGGGAGAAAGAAATTAAAACACTTCGCGAAAAATCCTTCGAGGAAATCTTCAGGGAATTTTATTTAAAGGAAAGAGGAACAGAGGTGGCACAGGAAACCTTAGAAGCCATCATGAAAATTGTCATCGGGGAGGACACAGATGAAGCCGATTCGTTTAAAAATTAAAGGATTGAATAGTTTTGTCGAAGAACAAGAGATAGATTTTCTCCAGTTGACGCGAGGTGGATTTTTTGGCATATTTGGTCCGACGGGCAGTGGCAAATCAACGATTTTAGACGGTATCACCATCGCACTTTACGGAGATGAATCAAGAAACAGCGCGGATTTTATCAATGTCGGATGTGATGAGGCGCTCATTGGATTTGAATTCCAGATCTCAGGAAAAGAAATCAAGCGTTATCTCGTTCAGAGATCATATAAAAGAGATAGAAAAACCAACCGACCCAGAAGTGGCAAATGCAGCTTGATGGATATCACATCAGTCAATATTATAGTGCTCGAGGATACTGTGACGGGTGTCAATGAGAAATGCAGAGAAATTATAGGATTAACTAAAGAGGATTTTACGCGAACCGTCGTATTGCCCCAAGGGAAATTTAGCGAATTTCTCAAGATGGAAGGGAAAAGCCGCCGAGATATGCTTGAAAGACTTTTTAATTTACAAGAGTATGGGGATCTTTTAAGGAACAAGCTCAAGAAGAAATTAGACCAAGAAGGCTCTCGAAAAATATCCTTGGAAGGTGAAATGAAGGGTATTGGAGAGGTGACCCAAGAGGCATTAAATGAGAA
>JAFGVC010000033.1 GCA_016938195.1 Tissierellales bacterium
GGAGGATTCAAAAAATCCTTACACTGATTTGGCAATTGCTCAAGCGCTTCATATGAGTAGAAGTGATGTGACGTTATTGAGAAAGGCATTGTCTATTGGTGATTCCAGAGAGCGAAGAAAAGGTGTTTTGGTTGCTTCGATGAAGGAAATCCTAATGACGGACGCGTCGATTTCAATTAGAGGGATGGAAAGTGCTCTCATTGAAAAGGGATTTAACGTATCGCGTAATACGCTCCATAAGCTGATGAAAGAGCTTGAAACCTCTGAAATATTGACAGAAGCAATATTTCAAGTAACAAATGATTTAGAAAAATCCTATCATGTAAAAAAGGATGCTTTTAGTGTATTGGTTGGAGCCTCTGGGAGTCTTAAATCTCAGATTGAATTGGCTAAAGCGGCAATATTATATCCCCAAAATGGTTTGCACACGTTGCTTCATGGACCATCCGGTGTTGGTAAAAGTCAATTGGCGGAATGCATGTATAAGTTTGCAGTGGATTCGGGAACGCTTAATTCAGAAGCGCCTTTTACGGTGTTTAATTGTGCGGACTATGCGGATAATCCACAATTATTGCTTTCGCACTTGTTTGGCTATGCAAAAGGAGCTTTTACCGGTGCAACAGAGGATAAAATTGGTTTGGTTGAAAAGACAAATCACGGCATTTTGTTCTTAGACGAAATTCACCGACTGCCACCTGAAGGACAGGAAATATTCTTTTATCTGATTGATAAAGGTAAATACAGGAGACTTGGGGAGTCAGACAATCAAAGAAGTGCTGAAATTCTTCTGATTGCAGCGACAACTGAGAGTTTGTCTTCAAGCTTACTCAAAACCTTTAGACGGCGTATACCGGTAACCATTGAATTGCCGGAACTCGACAACAGACCTTTAGAGGAACGTTATGAAATCATTGAGCAGTTTTTTAAACAAGAGGCATTGCGCATGGGTGATAACTTAATCGTATCCCAGAATGTTCTCAAAGCCTTTGTGCTTTATGAAGTGATTGGCAACATCGGTCAGCTGAGATCAGATATACAAGTGACCTGTGCACGGAGTTTCTTAAAGCACATGGGTAAGTCACTTGGAACAGTTAAGATAGAAATCGCAGAAATACCCAATGATGTGGTTAGGGGCTTGATGAAAATCAATGCCTTCCGGTATGAGATTAATAAAATCGTGAAAGGTGATTTGGAAATTACAGGCTCGAAATCAAATATTATCGAAGCTGGCGATGAAAAGACTTGTGTTCTCTCCAAAGAAATATACAAGATTATTGAAGATAAGTATCATGCAATGAAAGTTCAAGGTGTGGATGAAGAGATTATTGGCAGAGTTATTGAAAACGAATTGGAAACGAAAATTCATAATTCGGTTTCAAGTTTTAAAAACAAAAAACAGGTATCTATCAAGAAAGATTTAGAGAAAATCGTGGGTGCGCCAATGATTCGGGTCGTTGAAGATATGATAGAAATTGCAGAAGGCCATTATGAGTACTTGGATGAAAGCCTTTTGTATTTTCTGGCGACACATTTGGTGGCGTCAAGAGAGCGTATCAATCAAAACAAACCCATTACGAACCCGCGACTGGAGAAAATCAAAATACAGTATCCGAAGGCATTTAGGATTGCAACAGAAATGGCTGAACTGGCAAGTCAATCCATGAGTGTGGTTTTTCCTGAAGACGAAATTGCATTTATAGCGATGTATTTAAAGTCTTGTTCAGAAACAGAAGCGTTTTTTCAAGAAAGCGTAGGCATCATTGTCATGTCCCATGGCAGAGTGGCAAGTGGCATGGCAGCAGTAGCCAATCGACTACTGGGTGTGAATCATGCTAAGTCCATAGAAATGTCATTAGATGATTCGCCGGAAGTAGCATTGAAATTGGCTTTAGAACTAACCCGGGAAACAGAAAATGGCAAGGGTGTCTTGTTCTTGGTGGACATGGGTTCGCTGGCAGGTGTTGGCGAAATTGTGGCAAAAGAATTATCCATAAAAACACGCACCATTGCTCGTGTTGATACCATGATGGTGATTGAAGCGGTAAGAAAGGCAATACTGCCGGATGCTAATTTGGATGACATTGCAGATGGTCTGCAAAGAGAACCAGAAAGTACTGTCAATGAGCATTTATTCAACAGCTTGGATTGCTGGGTAATCAGTATTTGCCTTACTGGAAAAGGCATGGCAAAAGTACTTGAGAAAAAAATAAATGATAGCTTTGTTGATAATCCAAAGATAAAAGTGATGACTATAAGTGCTTTTGAAGAGAAAAATTTACATGATCGCATACAGGAACTGAGAAAAGAAAAACGTATTATTGCAACCGTAGGAACCATCGATCCTCAGGTTGAAGAGATACCTTTTATTTCAGCAACGAAAGTATTGGAAGAAGAGGGCATAGATATCATCGGTAAGCAGTACTGGCTAAAGACAGATAAATTACTGGAAGATGAAGTGCGAGAAAACACCTTTGAAAGTGGTATTTTTAATAAAGATACCACATTGATAAAGCGAAGTATCAGCACCAAGGAAGAGGTAATCGATGTTATGATGCAGCAGCTTCTTCAAGGTGGTTATGTGGATGCGGCTTATAAAGCATCGGTCATTGAAAGGGAAGCAATGTTACCAACGGTTTTTAAAGGTGGCGTGGCATTACCCCATGGTGACCCGCATTATGTTAAGAATCCAGTCATCGGTGTTGTTACTCTGACGGAACCGATTTCATGGGGTGAATCCCATCATGTCGATTGTGTATTTTTCATTGCGATTAGCGAATGCAGAAAAGATGAATTCAAGAAATTGTATAGGATTATCAATAATCCGTATTACTTAAACAAAATTAAAAAATGTGAAAGCTTTGAAGAGCTAAGGGAGCTGATAAGGAATGTCTAATGAAATTGTGATTGGCAGCGATGTTGTCGAAGTTAAAATAGCTGAAACGGATAGGAAGCGTTTGTTGCAGTATATGGCGGATAAACTTGAAAAACAGGGCTATGTAAAATCTACGTACGCAGAAGCGATCATCCAAAGAGAAGAAAAATTTTCAACAGGTTTGCAACTTGAAAGTTTTGGGGTAGCTATTCCCCATACCGATGCTATCCATGTCAATCAGTCGACAATTAGTGTCGCAACGCTTGAAAATCCAATTGATTTTTGCGAAATGGGCAATCCATCTCAAAAAGTACCAGTACGGATTGTGTTGATGCTTGCAATGAAAGAAGGCAGAGAACAGGTGGCATTGTTGACTAAAATAATGGAAATGGTTCAAAATAATGCATTATTAGAGCAAATATACAATGCAAATCAAGAAGAACTGGTTCAATTGTTAAATCAAAATTTAGCATAAGCGATAAGCTGTTTAGGAGGCAAATATGAAAACGTATAGAGTGTTGACGGTATGTGGTACAGGCATTGCCACTTCAACTGTAGCAGCCGAAAAATGTAAAGAATTACTGAAGGCAAGAGGCCTTCAAATTGAAGTTATTGAATGTAAAGCGACGGAAGTCGAATCAAAATTACCAGTGTTTCAACCGGATGTGATTGTTCATACAACGATATTAGGTGATTCTGTGGCAAAAGAGGTGAAAAAATTCAGAGGTTTGGCATTTTTAACAGGCATGGGAATGGATCAACTGGCGGATGAAATTGCAGAGTACCTTAAATCAATTTAGTTTTAGTTAGAGGGGGACGTACGATGACTTTTATTAATTTTATTTTAGATATGGGCGCTAGCGTAATGCTACCGATTATTATCACCATATTGGGTTTGGTGTTTAAACAAAAGTTTTCCAAAGCATTTAGATCGGGTTTAACTGTAGGTATCGGTTTTGTAGCTATTTTTATGATTGTAGGCATGTTGGTTAGTAACTTATCACCAGCAACACAGGCCATGGTTGAAAATCTAGGATTGCAACTGGATGTCATGGATGTTGGCTGGCCGATTTCAGCGTCGATTAGTTTTGGAACAACCATTGTACCAGCAGTATTTGCAGCCTGTTTTGTCATCAACATCATTATGTTATCGTTGAATCTTACAAAGACAATGAACGTAGATATCTGGAATTACTGGCATTTTATCTTTACAGGTGCGCTTGTTATGTACCTTACAAATAGCATGGCACTAGGTGTTGTTGCAGCGGTCATCTGTTTTATCATCATTATGAAACTAGCAGACTACACGGCACCTTATGTATCGGATTTCTTTGGTATGCCAGGGGTTTCATTACCGCATACTGAAACAGTATCATGGGCACCACTAGGCATTTTAATTGACAAGATTTTAGATAAGATACCTGGTATTAACAAGATTGAAATTTACCCAGAAGGCATTCAAAAACGATTTGGTATTTTAGGTGAGCCAATGATTATGGGCTTGGTACTTGGTGCTAGTATTGGCGCACTCGCTGGTTATGACGCACAGGGCATCATTGGATTAGGGGTTAATATGGCAGCAGTTATGTTCCTTATGCCACGTATGGTGCGTATCCTCATGGAGGGTTTATTACCACTTTCTGAAAGTGCAAGAGAATACATCGGCAGCAAGTTTCCGGGCAAAGAAGTATACATTGGTCTTGATGCTGCAGTGGCAATTGGTCATCCATCGGTCATTTCTACAGGTTTATTATTAATCCCTGTGACGTTGTTATTGGCAGTTATTTTACCAGGAAATCGCGTATTGCCATTCACAGATTTAGGATTGATTCCAATTCTCATGGTTTGGGCAGTTGCGCCATCAAGAGGTAATGTTTTCAGAGGATTGATTACAGGGACCATATTCATGGCATTGATTTTGTTAATTGCAACAGACTTAGCAGAGATTACAACCTTAATGGCAGTAGACGTTCAGTTCCCGATTCCAGAGGGCGCATCGCTTATCTCATCACTTGATGAAGGTGCTCACTTAATTCCATACTTGATTTACAAAGCATTCAGTTTCTTTTTTTAGAATGCACTAGTGTTTAAATAGCAAAGCAGTTTTAGCAGATACAGAAAGGATTGAAATATGATTTTAGAACAACAGAGAAAAGAAATTGTAGAAATCGGCAGACAAATTTACAAAGATAAATTGGTGCCGTTGACATTTGGCAACTTTAGCATTCGAGACCATGAAACGGACTATGTGTGTATTACACCATCGGGTATGCCTTACGAAACACTAACACCAGAAGATGTGGTGGTGGTGAATTTAGATGGAGAGATTATTGACGGCATTAGAAAGCCTTCTATTGAAACAGGGTTACATTGCGCAGTATACAAAAAAAGACCGGATGTTGCTAGTGTTGTTCACACCCATTCTACATTTGTAACAGCATGGGCAGCGTGCAGAAAAGAAATACCAAGTGTGGTTGCAGAGGTAGCGGCACTGGTTAGCGGTACCATCAAGTGTGCACCGTACAGACGTTGTGGTTCCAAGGAACTCGCTGAGGTGACATCTGAAGCCCTTGGCACAGATGATGCTGTGCTAATGGGTAACCATGGCGTACTCGTCGTAGGGCCGACAATACAAGCGGCTTACACCAATGCGGTTATCGTAGAAGAAGGTGCAAAGGTGGCGTTTTATGCCAACACCATTGGCGGTGTGCATCTGCTTAATGCGGACGAGTGTCAACAGGAACGTGAAGCGGCAATCAAAGGCTACGGCCAATAAATGTAGTGACATGGCTATCAAAAGCGGTACGATGAACCACTTTTGATAGCCTTAAATGAAGAGGAGTGGTCCATTTGATTTATGAATTTATGAGAATGATGGCAGGATCAGGCGCATGTCAGTTATCGGACTTTTACAATACGCATCAAGTATGGTTTAATGCGACGATTGTCATTATAGGCTTGATTTGGACAAATTATAAGAGAAAAAGCAAACAAGTTTCCGAATAGGATGACATAAACAGGAGGATAGGATGTATACAGCAGAAGTAATTATTGACAATGAACTTGGCATACATGCCAGACCGGCAAGTGTCATTGTAAAGAAAGCATCGGGATTTAAATCTGAGCTTTATATGATTAAAGATGGCGTACGTGCTAATTTGAAAAGTATCATTGGCGTACTAAGTTTAGGCGTTCAGTCTGGGGATACGGTTATTTTTGAAACCGACGGTGAAGACGCACAAGAAGCATTATCGGCTATGATTCAGTTGGCAAACAGTAAGTTTGGAGAATAGAGGGATGGCATGATTATTAAGGGTATAAGCGCGTCGCCGGGCATCAGCATGGGTAAGGCAATCATTAAAAATAGTCAGGCGACTCAAATCATAAAAATGCAAATAGGTTCTGTAGATAAGGAAATAGATCGATTAAAGCAAGGTATTGAAAAAAGCAGATTTGAAATAGAAAAAATTTATGAAAAAACACTTCAAACCATTGGTGAAGAAGAGGCACAAATTTTTCAAGCGCATCTATTGATTTTAGAGGATGTTACCTTATACGATGACATGGTTGGGTTCATTCAGCGTGAAGCAGTGAATGCCGACTGGGCGGTGCAGACGATTGCTAAGCAGTATATCACACTGTTTGAGAATATGGCAGATGAGTATATGTCCGCAAGAGCAGCAGACATCAAAGATGTTTCTCAAAGAATCATTAGAAAAATCAATCAGATTGAGGAATGGGAAGTATCAGAAGTAGGAGATGCTGGCATTCTTTTTGCAGAAGACTTAACACCATCGGATACAGCCAACATGGCATCGTCTATCAGTGGCTTTGTAACGGAAATCGGTGGCAAAACATCCCATACGGCAATTATAGCAAGAACCCTTGAAATACCTGCTGTTGTGGGCGTTGGTAACATGCTGCCTACCATTCAATCAGGTGATTATGTCATCATTGACGGTGAAACAGGCATTGTCGTGGTTAATCCGGCAGAGGAAACCATCAACATTTACAAGCAGAAAAAGCAAACCTATGAAGAAGAAAAGAAGGCGCTCACCCAATTAATTGGGGTGCCATCGGTCACCTTGGATGGCAAAAAAATTGAAATCTCCGCCAATATGGGAACCGTAGACGACTTGGCAGGCGTGCTTAAATTTGACGCTGAGGGGATTGGCTTATTCCGTACAGAATTCATCTATATGGAAAGCGATCATTTGCCAACAGAAGAAGAACAGTATGAGACTTATAAAAAAGTGGCAGAAACCATGCAGGGAAAGCCAGTAGTTATTAGAACCTTGGATATTGGCGGCGACAAAGAACTTTCCTATTTTAAATTGCCAAAAGAAATGAATCCGTTTTTAGGCTACCGTGCCATTCGCTTGTGTCTGGACCAGACAGAAATCTTTATGACTCAGTTGAGAGCATTACTAAGAGCCAGTGCTCATGGCAATATTAAAATTATGTTCCCAATGATTTCATCGGTCGATGAATTGCGAAGCGCAAAGGTTTTATTGGAAGAAGCCAGACAGTCGTTGATCAAAGAAGGTGTGGCGTACAACCCTGAAATGGAAGTCGGCATGATGATTGAAGTGCCATCGGCTGCCATTATTTCGGATATATTGGCAAAGGAAGTGGATTTCTTTAGCATAGGCACCAACGATTTGATTCAATACACCACAGCGGTGGACAGGATGAATGAAAAACTCACCCAACTCTATACCCCTTATCATCCTGCGGTACTGCGTCTTATCAAACAAGTCATTGACAACGGACATCGTGCTGACATCTGGGTTGGCATGTGTGGTGAAACGGCAGGTGATGCCAAACTCATCCCAGTGCTACTCGGCATGGGACTGGATGAATTCAGCATGTCGCCATCCGCCATACTCAAGGCACGATCAGTTGTGAACACCACCGACAGCAAACTTGCTGCCTGCACCATTGGCACACTTTTAAACCAAGGGACAGCGGAAGCGGTTATGGGGTTGGTGTAAAAAAATAGTAAAATTTTAAAAATACTGTTTTTTGCGGGATAGCAAGGGGCAGTATTTTTTTTATAAAGACTTTTTCATTTTTTTATCTTTGCTGTGATTATGGTTTGTTGTTTTTTTACATGGTAAATATAAGGTGGTGAATATAGATATAAACGAATTTGTAATATTGTGTAAGGAATATTAAAATAAAAGTGTAGTCGCAATAACATAAAGTGAAGTGTAATCAGGAGTAGCACAATGGATGAAAAAGATTTTATTGCTCATGTAACAAGGAATAAAAGTGATGAATGGTGTAAGCCGCAATCATTGAAGAATCATTTAGAAGGCACAGCAAAGCTGACTCAAAAATTTGCAGATTCTTTTGATTGTGGACAGTGGGGTTACATGCTTGGGCGTTTCCATGATGTAGGTAAAGCTAGAGTTGAATGGCAGAATTATCTAAAGGAAAAAAGCGGCTATCCGAATCTAGAAGATACAGCTACTTTAAATCTCAAAACAATACCTCATGCTATATACAGTGCAAAGCTTTTTCAACGTTATTTGGATCAATATACACGTGATATTCCATCGTACATAACAGCAGGTCACCATGCGGGTTTGCATGATTTTAATGCTGTTAATGAGGGGCAAGGTAGTTTGTATCACCAAATGAGGACCTGTCTGGGGGACGAGACGCTTGAAAAGTATTTCGGAGTATTGTTAAAACCGTTTATAGAGAAATTAGAGGATGAGAAAATTTATCTGAAAGATAATGGATTGGCCTTGTGGATACGCATGCTGTTTTCATGTTTGGTAGATGCAGATTGGCTAGATACAGAACGCTATATGGCTGAAAGAATCGGAGGAGAGTTACTTCCAAATAAATTTTCAAAAGTGGATTTACTGTATTCCAAGTATGAAGCATTTATTTCAGATATGGAAGCGAAAGCCTTAAATACTCGGATCAATACAAAGAGAAGAGAAATTAGAGTTAGATGTGAAGCGGCTGCTGGAAAGCCACAGGGGATTTTCAACTTGTGCGTTCCAACGGGTGGTGGCAAAACCATTAGTAGCTTTGGTTTTGCTTTGAAACATTGCGTTAAACATAAATTGGATAGGGTAATCTACGTTTCGCCTTTCATTTCCATTACCGAACAGACAGCTGATAGTTTTGGAAAGATAATTGGTCGGGACCAAGTGGTAGAACATCATTCCAATGTAAAAGATGAGGATTTATCTGAGAAATTGAAAAGAGCTCAAGAAAATTGGGATGCACCGGTCATCACGACTTCGTCGGTGCAATTCTTTGAATCTCTTTTTGCTGCAAGACCGGGTAGATGTCGAAAACTCCATAATATTGCTCGTTCGGTGGTTATCATTGATGAAGCACAAATGATACCCATAGAATATATGAGCCCCATTCTGGAGGTCTTGGCTTCGCTTGTGAACAATTATCATGTGAGTGTGGTAATCTCTACAGCAACGCAGCCAGCATTCAAAAAGCTTGCTGAAAAGAGCAGTCGTCTAGATGTTTTTGAAAAGGCGCTAGATATGATGGGGACGCAGGAAGAACTCAGTGAATTGTTCAGGCAATTTGAACGTACTGAATTTCATTTTCCCCAAAGAGATGATCCGATGACTTTTGATGCTTTGGCCGAAGAACTGATGACCTATAATCAGGTTTTATGTATAGTCAACGATAGAAAAAGTTGTAAGGCCTTACATGAAACGATGCCACTGGGGACCTATCACCTTTCCGGCTTGATGTGTGGGCAGCATAGGAGTGAGAAAATCATTGAAATAAAAAATGCCTTGAAAAAAAATCAAACGGTAAGAGTAATTAGTACTAGTCTGGTAGAGGCGGGGGTGGATTTAGATTTTCCTGCGGTCTATAGAGCGTATGCCGGTCTGGATAGCATTGTGCAGGCGGGAGGACGTTGCAATAGGGAGGGCTATCTTGAAAAAGGTGATGTCTATGTTTTTCATCAAGAAAAGAAACCGCCGAAAGGCTTGCTTAGAAAAGCGTATGATGTGACTTTGGCACTCCAAAAAATGGACATGTTAGGAAGGGTGGATGAAAAAAGCTTTGAACCATATTACCAAGAGCTCTATAAACGTGCTATCAGTTTGGATGCAAAAGGGATTTTGGATGATTTGAACCCGCAATTAAGATCTAAGCAGCATCTTGATATTGCATTTAGGAAGGCATCTCAGAAATTTAAGATGGTAGAGGATAATCAGCAACGTACAATTTTTGTGCGCTACCGAAATAGTAAGGAATTATTTGACAAACTCAAAATTCTAGGTCCTACAAGAGAACTGCTAAGAAATTTACAGCGCTATTCGGTCAATGTTTATGAAGAAGATTTCAATATGCTTTATGAATCCGGTGCTCTAGAGTGTTTTTATGAGGATATTTGGACCCTGCGAGAGGGAGAATTCTATAGCGATGTATTAGGTGTGAGAGTAGAGGATTTCTCAAGAGATCCAGATTTATTTATATTATAAACGAATGCAGAAAGGAGTTGAGCAAGTGAATCATGATTGGTGTCTTGAAGTATGGGGCGATTATGGTGCTTTCATTCGCCCTGAATTAAAAGTTGAGAGGCTGAGTTATGACGTGATGACGCCCTCGGCTGCGCGCGCTATATTTGAAGCGATTCTCTGGAAGCCGGCAATTAGGTGGCATATAACGAAAATCGAAGTCTTGAAGCCGATTCAATGGATTTCAGTTAGACGTAATGAAGTAGGGAAAACAATATCGAAGCCATCTAAAAAAGCTATGAAAGGCGATGTGGTACCGAGTATGGGGCTATTTATTGAAGAGAATCGGCAGCAACGTGCAGGTTTGTTTTTAAAGGATGTACGCTATAGGATTCATGGGTATTTTGATTTTATTCCGATTAATCAAAGACAGTCTACTAAAGAGAAAAATACCGTATGGGCTGATGAACAAGAAATGGCAGAAGCGAATCGTATCGATGAAACACCGGCAAAATATGCAGCGATGTTTGAACGCAGAGCACTAAAAGGTCAATGTTTTCACAGACCTTATCTAGGAACAAGAGAATTTGCGTGTGATTTCAAATTGATCAGAGATCCTTCAGAGTCGTCTTATGTACCGATCCAAGAAACAAGGGATCTTGGGATTATGCTTTATGATATGGACTTTGGAGATGGGAGTGAAGCGCCGCAAGCAATGTTCTTTAGAGCCCTTATGAAAGATGGTGTTATAAATACTGACCAACGACAAGTGGAGGTGCTTCGATGATTTTACATGCTTTAAAGGAATATTATGACCGTAAAGCAGTAGACCCGGATAGCCATATAGCGCC
>JAFGVC010000180.1 GCA_016938195.1 Tissierellales bacterium
AACTGTATACAAGTCGGCTCCGATATCTTCTGCAAATTTTGCTGTCACCGGTGCTCCGCCAATCATAACTTTGACTTGATCCTTAAGTCCGGCTTCTTCTAAAGCTTCAATGACTTTTTTCATGTATACCATTGTTGTTGTGAGCATGGCGGACATAGCGACAATCTTAGCGTTGTTATCTTTGACCGCTTGTATAAATTTCTCTACCGAAGCGTCTACGCCTATATTGATAACCTTAAATCCGGCACTTTCCATCATCATCGCTACTAGGTTTTTTCCGATATCATGTAAGTCTCCTTTGACGGTTCCGATGATAACGGTTCCTGCGTTAGGCATGTCTCCTTCATTGATGAGTGGTTTGACTAATTCAATGCTTGAATTCATGGCTCTTGCGGACATCAATACCTCAGGAACAAACATCTCGCCATTTTTAAATCTTTCTCCGACAACATTCATGCCGGCCATCAAGCCATCGCTAATAATCGTAAGTGGGTTCACTCCCTGATCAATTAATTCCTGTACTGCGTCTATTGCTGTTGTTTCATTTCCTTCAATGATGTTTTCAGCTATTAATTCAAAGCTCATATTTTCTCCTTGTATTGTTTTTTAGTGATTTCGACGATTCCTGTATCTCCATCAATTTTGACCCAATCACCATTTTCAATGAGTTGACAGGGATTTTGACTATCATCAAAATTGACGACAGTAGGGATTTGCATAATAGAGCTAGCTACTCCGGAACTAGAATCTATATTGGTAAAAATCCATCCTTTGGGGGCGGAACCAGCGGCTCGAGCTGCACCGAAGTAGCAAGACCATCCATTTGATCCTTTGCTACCAGACATAACCAAGATAGTATCTTTGATGCTTTTTCCTTTGTTAATATTTAAAGGCTCTTTAATGATTCCGGTTGCAGGGTCAATGCCTCCCCAGCCGGCAATGCTATTGGGACACACGAGTGCTTCACCTTCAGCCACTCCTTTTATGACACCTCTTCCCTTAATTATTATCTTTTCCATCTGTTTTCTACCTCCCAACGTCCTGAAACAGCAACATCTATGCACGTTTTCATATCACCATAAAATACAGGTTTATCAGTGTCTGATTTAACACTTCTAGCTTGCTTGTAGCTGTCAAATACAAATCCCGAATAGTGATCTAAAAAAATATTCCCCACGGTCGTGGGACAAGAACTGGTATATATTTTACCGCCGGCTTCTTCAATTATTCGAGTATAGCCGTTTAAATCAGCCATTGCTTTTATGGGATAGACTGTCCAAATCATGAAATGAACGTTTGGATTAATTTTTTTTCCTTCAACATATTCAGCTGCTTTTTTTATTAAATCAATGTTATAGTGAGGACATCCAAGGCTTACAAAATCAACAGATTGAGCACCTTCGTCACACATTAAGTCATAAGCATATTGTAAATCCTTATTTGTTACAACCCAATCACCATGCGTGGGAGAGCCTTTAAAGGCATCACTGACGTCTCTAGCTTCAGGTGTTATCCCCGAAACATGACACAATTCACAATTAGAAGACATTGAAATAGTTGTGAAAAATTGTGCTAGCTTAGTGAAGTTTACAGATTTAAAATGCCCGTCAACGACTGGAATCGACGACGAGGGAAGTTTCATTCCCACGGCTTTTCCCAGTAAATCCCATTCTATTAAATGATCAATATTTGCTTCAACAACTACATGGTGAGTGGCCTTTCTATTTTCTTCGATATGATTTCCCCACAATGGTGTGCGTCCGCATATCGATGACCAAAAAGCAGCTTCAATTCCATCAGAATTACCCATTGCACCCCATAAAGAATTTCCGATAGCAGTTACTCCTGATTCGGTAGTCACAAAATGCTCTCCCTTGACAGGGAGCCATCCGGTTAGATAAGGGGCGCATGATCCTGCTATTGTAACGCCGGCTTTTCGACATTCTTCTAAATACGAGGTATTTTTATCAAAATATTTTTTACTTTGATGCAATGAATCAAACGAAAACTGATCACACGGGGATACACAGGACTGCGTATAACAATTTGGATAAGTTTGATTAAAAGTGATGATTTCATCTTTGCCTAAATTCATTTTTGTAAATAATTCATGGAAATTGTCTGTATTACAAAAGTTAAGATAATGATGTGCACCGCAAAAAACAGTAGCTTTAGTGACTTCGCAAAGCTCGGTAGCGCCTAGAACGTCAGCATAACGAATAATATTTTCGAGTGCAACCTGTACAAGTCTACCATGTGATCCGTTAAGGACTGATTCTTCATAAGGGGTTAGTTTCATATTTCATCTCCTAAAATCTTTTTTATAGGATGCCTTTAAGGTATTGATCCAATATTTTTGTTTGTTCGGATGTAATAGAAGGCTTCTCGTATTGAGATAAGCGCTTTAATAAAGCTTCAGAGGCTTTGCTAAAGGCAGTACTTCGTCCTTCGGCTATCCAATTATCATACATGTCTTTGATTGCAAAATTTGGCAGTCGATGCTCTTTTTTGAAATCTTGAGAGGTTTCTATTTCATAAAGGTAGTTGCCTCCCGGACCGATTCGATGAATAGACTCAATATAATCACTTTCTGCAATTGAAGGCGCACTCAACAAACGTTTTATGGATAAGATTAATTCCTCATCTAACAGAAATTTTTCGAAGCTGAACATCATGAGTGCATCTAATTCGCCCGCTGCATGGTAGATGAGACTGATGTTATTCATCAATGATGAAGATAAAGAGAGAGTTGATTCGGCGCCCGTTTGCCAATCAATAACCTTTGAATCAGTTAAAGATCCTCCTGACCTAGAGGGGAGACCGTAATACTCAGCAAGTCCTTTAATATAGGGAATCATCATGCTTGTCTCTATACTTCCGGGTACTGGAGAGGCATAGCGCATATCGATACCAAAAGAAGAGTTGCCATATATGACGGGTGTTCCAGGATTAATAACTTGGGTCATAATGATTCCGCCCATAATTTCAGCATTGTTCTGTACGAGTGTTCCGTAAAGTGAGATTGGACTGGTTAAGCCCGGCATAGAACAACAAGTAATGCAGATAGGCTGTTGTTCCTTAACATAAGACATGATGGCTCCAACTGAATCTTTGTCATAAGTCAATGGGGACATAACATTAGCAATGCCTAAAATATAGTGTTCATTAGGGCAGCCCATGAATTTTTTCGCTAGCTTGATTGAGGCTGAGGCCTCGATTTCATTGGATGCAAATCCAATCAACGGCTTGTCGCTGTAATACAAGGCAAGAGCGGTCTTAATGGAAGCTTCGATCGGTACGTCGGTGTTTGTAATTTCTATTAGATTGGCATTTGTCATGTTCAATGCTTGGCTAGAATGATTCAATTTTTGAATATTAATATAATCCTCTATCGTTGGATTTCGAATTCCGTCCGGAGAAGTAATTCTTAAACTCCCGGATGGGCCTGCAATGACACTTTCTTTTCCAATCTCAACTCGATTTGAATTATTTATTATGCTAAAATGACTTTGAAGTTCCGACGTATATTGATTGAATTTTTCGGAGCTTATATAGACAAGTTTTCCGTTGGTTTTAAACCCTTTTTTCTTAAATTCTTCCACAATGAATGAATCTTCAAAAATGACACCGGTGTTTTCTAGTATCCAAAGTGATTTTTCATGGATATTCTCTATTCTTCTTTGATCAATCTTAAAATGAGTCATCAATAATCTCCTAAATAGATTGCAAAAATCTGCTTTTTACAATAATATGTCAATATAAGCACAAAGTCTTTCAAAAAATTAAGGATATTTGTAAAAAGTTTGGATTAGGAGTGAAGATATGAATGATATTCCTTATGATATTTTAGAAACAGCTGAAACATTGTCGCTAATCACTGATTATTGTTTATTTGCGGTGAGAAACAACGGTATCGTATATTTATCAGGAAATAAATTCAAGTGTATGAATTGCCAAGAGCTTAATTCAAATTGCCTAGAAAAATGGAGGGACTGTGGTGAAATTTCAGCAAGAATCCAAGCACCTTATTATTTTAAATGCCCATTGAATTATTCTTTTTGTGTCAGTTCCAATATAAAAGAACCCGAGCAAGGTGTAATATTAATGGGACCTTTTATCACATCGGAAAATAAGTGCCATGATGATGGTAAAGAGGATACAGCTATGGTAATAAGCTCCGAAAAATTAACGGCTTGGGGAGATGTTATCTTTGCATTGGTCAATATTAGAACGAAGGAAGAGTTGGTTTTAGGAAGAAAAAAACGGATTTTGGAAATGAACCTAGCAGAAAAATTAAACATATATAGAGCGGGAGGACAAGGCTCATCAAATTACCATTCGTTGGAAACTAAGCTAATACATTCGGTAGCATCATTTGATGAAAAAATGGCAACAGACTTAGTGAGTCAATATCTATCATTAATTTTCATTGAAGAAGATAATAATATAGAGAGAATTAAAAAAAGAATGACTCAGACCATCTACTTGCTTTCAAGAAATATATTATCTGAATATTATGATTATTTAAAAATTGAGACAATCAATCACAGACATTTGGCTTTATTGAATACCATCTATGAGAGAGAAGACGTCGAAATGTGGTTTTATCAGTTTGTTGAATCATTAATGAATCAACTCGGGGCATCATCTATGCACAGAAACAATTTAACTGTTTATAAAATTCAGAAAATGATTCTTCAGCGTTACATGGAAGATATTAACTTGATTAAAATATCTGATGAATTGAACATGAATTATCATTATTTATCATCATTATTCAATCAGGTCATGGGTATGAATTTTAAAGATTATATCAGAAAGATTCGTATAGAGAAAAGCGAGGAAATTCTAAAAGAAACTGACATGAGCTTGACGGATGTCGCTTCGTTAGTGGGTTTCTCTTCTCAGAGCTATTTCACTAAATCCTTCAAAAAAGAAACGGGGATTACTCCGTTGAAATTTAGACGTACAAGCATAAAGGCGTCAAAAGATTATACCTGAGAGTCTTTTATTCTCTGAATTAAAGCAAGGGAATAAGGATTTTTCATTTTGTTTGCATAATGCTCACCATTTGCTAAATGTGTATAAAATCCGCTTATATCATTTTTATCTCTGGCCAAAAGAGCAGCATAGCCTTCAGCTATAGCTCGCCCCCAAGAATTATTGTATTTATTAAAGTATTCAAGCGCCTTCAGAATATAATGATGAGCGGTTTCATGTTGACCTGATTCATATAAGGATTGTCCTAATCCGGTATAAAAGATATCAAGTCCCTTCATAATATTATTGGATTCACATAATGAGATTGCTTTTTTGTAGAACTCTATAGCCGATAAATATTCGCCTTTATATTTATTGATATTGCCTAAATAATTATAAGCGGCGGCTATATTGACGACATATTTATTTTCCAAAAGTGAAAGATTTTCAAATATTTCAATTGACTTTTGAAGATAAATCACAGCATTGTCATAATCTTCGACTCGTATCGCGTATAAGCCCTTCCATCGATAAAGCGTACCGGTTTCTTTGACATCAGAGTTCTGACTGGTGATTTTTTGTATTTTATTAAGATAAAGGTTCATTCTGTTTAAATCATTGACCTGTATGCTGTAATAAATGATTTGATGATACCCATCAAGCATATGATTGTAGCTGTTGTTTTCTTCTGAATACTTAATAAAAAGATCAATGCAGGGAAGACCTAGCTTATATTCGCCGTTTCGTATATAGTATTTTCCTTTAATATAAAGATAATCCATCTCATACTTCTTTTTTCGAGCGGCTTCAATGTGTATCTGATCGAGCAAAACATCTATATTCGCGAACATGGATTCAAAATCAATTGGATCGACAAATTCAGATTTATGAATGAATGGAAATTGTTCCAGATTTATATTGGAATAAGAGGATAAGTTTTTTAAGCTATAGGCTAAAACCTTCTCTGTATTTTTCGCCCTTTCAAAATGGGCAATAATTTGTGGGTAAAGAAACCTGTCCCTTGGGTGATTTTTTAGCCGTAATTCATAAAAGTTAGCAATTTTATTATTATATCTTCTTTTTGAAGCAGAGCTTAAGCTATTATATATAAAATCCTTTAAAATAGAATGGGAAAATTGATAATATACGGCATCTTCATCAGAAATTTCTTTCAATAGCTTTTGGTTTTGTAATGATTCCAAGGCTTCAAAAACATCTGATTCATTATCAATGAAATAGGTCAATAAAAAATTCAGGTCGATAGGATTGATGAAAACAGAGGATATATTGAGAATCTTTTGTTCCTGAGTATTTAACGAACAAATCTTGCTTCGCAAAATGTTTTCTACTTTTACTGAATCCAACAAATTTTCTTTGTTTTCTTTGTAAATATGAAGATATTCAATAATAAAAAGAATAATCCCCTCAGTTTTTTGATAAAGTTTATCGAGCATCTCTTTATTTAAAATTAGTGTTGGGTCATATTTTTCGACAAATGTTCTTGTTTCCTCTTTGTTGAATCGATTTAAAGAGATAAATTCAAATGAATTATTTTTCAATGTACTGTAAGCCTTAGTTTCAATTTCTTTTTGATAAGAATCTCTAATGGATGCTATTAATATTATATTATCAAGTTTTAGTAATAAACTGGAAAGGAGATTATAGCTATAGGTATCCATCCAGTGCAGATCATCGAAAATAATGACAATCGGTTTTTTATAAGAAAGCATTCTTAAAGCACCGATTACAGCGTCAAAGGAAACTTGAAATTTTACAGATTCAATTCTTTCAATGGTATCAATATCAAGTGAAATTAAGGTTTCGTTGAAGGATGGAAAGAAATAGGAAATAACGTCTTGCCAGAGCTTAGGAATTTTAATTTGTTCTTTTTCTAAAGCATCATAAAGCTGTTTTGATAGATAATCCCATGGCTGCAGAAAAAAATGTTGATCGGACTCATTACAGCTTCCTTTTAATATTATCCAAGAATCTTTCGATAAATCTTGAACCAACTTGTTCAACATGTGAGTCTTGCCAATGCCTGCTTCTCCTGAAATAAAGCAAGACTTGTAATCGGAGCTTTTGACGCGTTCCAAATTGTGTTTTATCACTTTAAGTTCTCTTTCTCTGCCGACGAAAAAAAGCTCATCTTCAGTAATTTTACTATCATTTGAACGCATATCAATGATTTCTTTGAAAAGAGAAGTCGTAGAAGGCTCAGGTTCAACGTCCAAATCATTACGTAAGGCATTGATTAATTGATAATAAATGGCAAGAGATTTATTGTATTCTCCTCTTAATGAGAATGTCTTCATCATTTCACGATGAAGGCTTTCGTTGTAAGGTTCTTCCTTAAGCAAAATAGCACTATAGTATTCTAGACTTTTAATTTCAGAAAAATCCGACTTTGAGTTAATTTTATCTCTCACTAAATTAATGTATATTTGGCGATATTCATTTCTCAATTGCTCCATCCATTCTTCAAAATCATAACAATCCTTGACGTAGAAATCCTTTAAAAAATCTTCTTTGTATAAGCTGATACTTGGGCTTTGAACAAATTTATCAATATCAATATCAAAGTTCACCTCAGGATTTAATTCTACCTCTGATTTCTGTGGGGATAATAAAATTTCAAAATCAAAAGCCTTCTTGACCTTATACAAAGCATCTCTTAGATTTTTTTTGGCAGATTGATCATTGAAATCACTCCAAAAAATACTCGTTAAATTTTCTCTCGACGTTTTTTTTACAATTAAAAGATAGTAAAATAGAGCTTCAGCTTTTTTATAGGGAAATACGACGGGCTTTCCGTTAGAAGTGACTGAAGGATATCCGAATAATTCGACATGAACGTTCATATTACCACCTTTTTAAATTATTAATTGAATTTAGTCTGAAAGTCGTTTTCTAGATTATCTGAGTATATCTTATTTTATTAGCTTCAATAAATCAATCAAAAATAGATAATTTTTAAGTTTTTATTTTTTTTTATTTTAAAGATAGACGTTTTTTAGACGTTTACAAATTATGATAACAGTATATAATAATATAAATATAATTTTAAGGAGGAGCAAATGACATTCAAAAGTGATATTGAAATAGCTCAAGAAGCAAAACCAAGAAATATTTTGGAAATTGCAGAAAAAGTAGGTATTGACGAAGAATACGTTGACTTATATGGAAAATATAAAGCGAAGATTGATTATAACGTTCTGAAGAAATCAAAAGGGAATACCGCAAAGATGGTTTTGGTCACGGCAATTAATCCAACGCCGGCAGGAGAAGGTAAGACAACAACAACGATTGGAACTGCGGACGCATTGTCAAGACTTGGAAAGAAAACAATCGTAGCATTACGAGAGCCTTCTCTAGGACCTGTTTTTGGAGTTAAAGGAGGAGCAGCGGGAGGAGGTTATGCGCAGGTTATTCCGATGGAAGACATAAACCTACATTTCACAGGAGATTTGCATGCTATAGGAGCAGCCAATAACTTGCTTGCTGCTATGATTGATAATCATATTCAGCAAGGAAATGCCTTAGATATAGATGTAAGACGAATTGTCTGGAGAAGAGCTCTTGACATGAACGATAGACAATTAAGAAATATTATTAGTGGTCTCGGAGGACTGGGTAACGGGATACCAAGAGAAGATGGATTTGACATCACTGTTGCCAGTGAAGTTATGGCAGCTTTCTGTTTGTCTTCAGACATCATTAATCTTAAAGAAAAAATGGCGAAAATCGTAGTCGCTTACAATAGAAGTGGAGAACCCGTTACCGCGGGACAAATCAATGCACAAGGAGCGATGGCTGCTTTATTGAAAGATGCGCTTAAGCCTAATTTGGTTCAGACATTAGAAGGTACACCTGCTTTTATCCATGGAGGACCATTTGCAAATATAGCGCATGGCTGTAACTCTCTTATGGCCACCAATATGGCGAGACATTTTGCAGAATATGTAGTGACTGAAGCCGGTTTTGGTGCTGACTTAGGAGCCGAAAAATTCATTGATATTAAGTGTCGACAAGCTGGATTCAAGCCGGATGCTGTCATAATAGTTGCAACGGTAAGAGCATTAAAGCATAACGGTGGTGTTGCAAAAGCTGACTTAAATAACGAAAATTTAGTTGCGCTTGAAAAAGGATTGCCAAACCTGCTTAAGCATGTTGAAAATATTACGCGTGTTTTTGGTTTACCGGCAGTTGTTGCGATCAATAAATTTCCATTAGATACAGACGCTGAATTAAAATTGGTTGAAGAAAAATGTAAAGAGTTAGGTGTCAATGTTGCTCTTTCTGAAGTCTGGGAAAAAGGTGGCGCCGGAGGAGAAGCTCTTGCGAAAGAAGTTATCAGACTTGTAGAAAAAGGCGAGAATCAATTCAAATTTGCTTACAGCGACGAGTTGAGCATAAAAGAGAAAATTGAAGCGATTGCTACAAAAATATATGGCGCTGACGGAGTAGATTTTACAGGAAAGGCACAAAAAGAAATGGCTAATCTTGAAAAACTTGGCTTTGGAAAGCTGCCAATTTGTATGGCTAAAACACAATATTCGCTCACGGATGATCCAAAAGTTTTTGGAAGGCCACAAGGGTTTAGAATTACTGCAAGCAAAATGACCGTTTCTGCAGGGGCCGGGTTTATCGTGGTTTCAACCGGAGATATCATGAAAATGCCTGGATTACCGAAGGTACCTTCATCAGAGAAGATTGATGTGGATGAAAACGGTGTAATATCAGGATTGTTTTAATATATGACATTAAACAAAAAGACGGAAATTGAACTTTCGTCTTTTTGTTTTTTTTATAAAGCTTCAAAAAAACGATGACAAAAGGGTAGTATCCTAATATAATGAGATATTAAGAAGCAAACATAAGATTTGTGCAAATATTATTCGCGTATGAAGGATAAACAAGTCTATAAATAATGACAGAGAGGGATTTATGAAGAAAATTACAATAAATATTAACGGCAAAGATTTTGTAGCCGAGGAAACCGATTCAATTCTTAAGGTGTGTCTTGAAAATGATATTGATATTCCGAATTTATGCTTTCATCCTGATTTAGATATTAAATATGGATCATCTTGTCGATTATGCATTGTTGAGATAGAAGGAAGAAAAGGATTGATTCCATCATGTTCAACGATGGTGAGTGAAGGAATGAAGGTTTTGACTCATAGCCAAGAAGTAGTGTCTGCTAGGAAGGTTATGTTGGAGCTGATCATTGAAAATCATCCGCTGGATTGTTTAACTTGTGAAAAATCAGGGGCTTGTAAGCTTCAGGATTATTGCTACGAATATGATGTGAAAGGGCCGATAGACATTCAACACACCTTTTCTTTAGAAGAAGAGTATGACATTGATGATACGAATCAGTTCTATATTAAAGATGATAGCAAATGTATTCAATGCGGATTGTGTGTCAGAGCTTGTGCTGAATTGCAATGTATCAATGCAATTGGATTTGTAAATAGAAGCGGCGAACAGAGAGTATCAGTGCCTTTTGGAAAGACGCTCGCTGAGAGTGATTGCGTATCTTGTGGAACTTGTGTTTCATTATGTCCGGTCAATGCACTCAGTCCGAAGCAAACAAAAAAAATCAGAAAATGGGATATAGAGAAACATGTAAAGACCACCTGTGCTTACTGTGGTGTGGGATGTCAATTGAGTTTATTGGTTAAGGGAAATGAAGTTGTAGGCGTAGAACCATCCTATAGTTCAACAAATAAGGACTTGTTGTGCGTAAAAGGAAAATTTGCGTATGGATTTATCAATCATTCTGACCGTTTGAAGAAACCACTGATTAGAAAAAACGGCATTTTTGAAGAAGCGTCATGGGAAGAAGCCTATGATTTAATTGTTAATAAAGTGAAAGCGTTAAAAAAAGATTACGGAAACGAATCCTTTGCCGGACTAGCATCGGCTAGAGCTACTAATGAGGATAATTATTTGTTTCAGAAATTTATAAGAGCATACTTAGGAAACAACAATGTTGATCATTGTGCAAGACTTTGTCATGCTTCTACCGTTGCGGGCTTGGCAGCGACTCTGGGTAGCGCGGCTATGACAAATAGCAATTTAGAGATTTTGGATTCAGATGCTATTTTTATTGTAGGTTCAAATACCACTGAAAACCATCCGGTTCTAGGGGCTTTTGTTAAGCAAGCCAAAAATAAAGGGGCGCAATTAATTGTTGCTGACCCAAGAAAGATACCTATCGCTCATAAGGCAGATATTTATTTACCGATTAGACCGGGAACAAATGTTGCTTTATTCAATGGAATGATGAATGTCATTATTGAAGAGAACCTTCAGGACAATCAATATATCGAGAGCTTCACTGAGAATTACGAAGAATTAAAATTAATGATGAAAGCTTATACACCGGAATTTGTGGGATCCATATGTGGTGTTGAGCCTGAACAAATTCGAAAGGCTGCCAGAATTTACGCTAAAGCTGAAAAAGCCAGCATTTTATATTCCATGGGAGTTACACAGCATACAACGGGGACTCAAGGGGTCATGAGTTTATCAAATTTGGCATTGCTTACGGGAAATATTGGGAAAGAATCAGCAGGGATTAATCCTTTGAGAGGGCAAAATAATGTTCAAGGAGCTTGTGATATGGGAGGATTGCCTGGCGATTATCCTGGATACCAGAAAGTCTATCATGAACCGGCTAGACTAAAATTTGAGAAAGCTTGGGGAAAAGAATTGTCACCAACCGCTGGATTGACAGTCACTGAAATCCTTAACGAAAGCGGGAAAGGTAATATTAAATTCCTTTATATTATGGGAGAAAATCCTATGCTTTCAGACCCGGATATTAACCATGTCGAAGAAGCTTTACGAAATACGGAATTTTTGGTGGTGCAGGATATTTTCATGACGGAGACGGCTGAGCTAGCGGATGTGGTTTTGCCGGCTACAACCTTTGCAGAAAAAAACGGAACTTTTACTAATTCAGAGAGAAGAGTTCAAAGAGTTAGAAAAGCTATAGACCCTATTGGGGAGAGTAAACCGGACTGGGTAATCCTAATGGAAATAATGAATCGCTTAGGAATGGAGGAAATCTATAGTGACGCGGAATCCATTTTTGACGAAATGAGACAATTAACGCCTCAATATGCGGGAATGACATACAAGAGGCTAGAAGATACGGGACTTCAGTGGCCGTGTATCGATGAAACACATATAGGGACTAAATATTTACATAAATACCATCCTGTAAGAGGCAAAGGCTTGTTTAAGGCGTGTGAATATGTAGAAAGCGCAGAAGATCCGGACAGCGAATACCCTTATCTCTTAACTACCGGAAGAATCTTATATCATTATCATACGCGTACAATGACGGGCAGGGTACAGGGATTAAACAATCTTTTTCCGAGTTCCTTCATTGAAATCAATCCAACGACCGCAAGTCGTTTGAACATCAAAGATGGTGAATTAATTAGAGCTGTTTCTAGAAGGGGAAGCATTGAAACAACAGCTGTGATTACAGAAGATATTCAAGAAGATATTGTCTTTATACCTTTTCATTTTGGTGATGGCGCCGCCAATTATCTTACAAGCAGTGTTTTGGATCCAATAGCAAAAATTCCAGAACTAAAGGTGAGTGCAATACGGATAGAAAAAATATCTGATGAGAAGATAGCGCAATGAATCCAATTCAGCGCGAAAACATTAAGCGGTATCTAAACGGCAGTATTCATGGATTTGAAGACCATATCGCAAGAGAGTACGATTTAACTCTCGTATTGAATGGTAGCCGATTTGTTACGTTTATTTGCACACCGGAAGACGTAAAGGAATTAGCCGTTGGATATCTTCTTTCTGAATCAATCATAGAACATTACAAGGAAATAAAAAGTATTACTTTTCATGACACAAATCAAGATTCGGGTGAGCTTCATGTTTCGATAGAAAAGGAACTGCAATATCAATATATTAATGATGATATTTATATTGTCAGAAAAATTAATACTTCCTGCGGTAAAAACAGAATCTATCATTTGCCGGCGCTTAAAAGGATTAGTCAAAGGGAAACTTATGATATCATTAATTATGAAAAAATCGATTATGTCATGGAAAACTTTAATAAAAAATCCACTTTATATAAAGAGACACGAGCTGTTCATAGCTGCGGGATTTCTGATGAAAACGATGTTTTAGCTTTTGCAGAGGATATTAGCAGACATAATGCTGCTGACAAGGTGATTGGCAAAGCAGCGATGAGCCAAATCACAACATCAGACACTATTTTTTACACTTCAGGAAGAATATCATCTGAAATTGTTCAGAAGATTGCAGCGACAGAAATTGGAACCATCGTTTCTCGATCGGTGCCTACTTATCGGGCCGTGGAACTTGGAAAACGATATAAGATAAATATTATTGGATTGGTACGTTCGGGTAGAATGAATCTCTACACATCTACCTCATATTAATTTACGGAGGAAATATGGATATAAATAAAACAATGAATCCACATGATTTGGCGGAAAAGCTTCTAGAAAAATATGATTTTGACGAAAAAAATCTACTACAAATATTAATAGAAATACAGAAGAATTCTGAAAGAAATTTTATCGATCGAAAAACAATTGAATTTATTTCTAAAAGACTAAATATCCCTGAGACTAGAATTGACGGAGTGATATCTTATTATGATGCATTGTCTTTTACTCCTAAAGCTAAATATTCAATTGGAGTATGTAAAGGAACTAGTTGCAGCATTATGGGCAATCAAACATTGTTGAAATGGATTACTGAGATTCTAAATATCTCTAAAGATGAGATAACAGAGGATGGTTTATTTTCAATTCAGCAAGTACCTTGCTTTGGTGCTTGTGATATTGCGCCCGCCATTCGTATAAATGACAAGGTTTATGGACAGCTTACCTTTGAAGGGTTGAATCAGATTCTGACCGAAATTATAAGAAACAACACGCTACCGGATACAAAAAAACCTGATGAAAAACCTATTGGCGTTCAAGTCATCACTTCAAATTTTGGGAAATATGATGGTTACAGCATTGACGATTACATTGCTCTGGGAGGATTCAAAGGACTCATCAATACAATTGCAAAAGGGGCTGAGTTATCGATTCAAGATATTTCTGAATCGGGGCTTCAAGGAAGGGGAGGCGCTCAATATCCTACGGGTAGAAAGCTCTCTGAGTCAAGACGTGTTAAAAATGAGCGAAAGGTTGTCGTTTGCAATGCAGATGAAGGAGAACCGGGAACCTTTAAAGACAGAGAATTGCTTCGAAATGATCCGTACAAGGTTATTGAAGGAATGCTAATTGCTTCTTACGTGACTGATGCAACAGAAGGATTTATTTATTTAAGAGAAGAATATTACTGGATGAGAGAACAAATATTTCACGCAATCAATCGTTGTTATGAAAAAGGTTATCTAGGTAAAAATATATTAAATAGCGGTCATTGCTTTGATTTACAGTTAGTGTCAGGCGCAGGGTCATATGTATGCGGAGAAGGCTTTGCATTATGTGAATCCCTTGAAGGAAAGCGAGGGGTGCCTAGAGCAAAACCACCCTATGTCAAGCAGGCCGGATATCTTCAATTACCAACACTCATCATTAATGTGGAGACTTTGTCAGCGATTACTGTTATCATGCAAAATGGTTATCAGATTTTTACAAATACAGGAACCAAATTGAGTCCGGGAACAAAAGTGATTTCAGTGAGTGGTAAAGTGAATCAACCAGGTGTTTTCGAGATTCCTTTTGGGTATTCAATTAAGGATATTATATATCAATTAGCAGGTGGCATTAAGGATGGCAAAGCCTTGAATTTCATTCAGATTGGAGGAGCTTCAGGCGGAATTTTACCGGCTTCTGGGATTGATATAGCATATGATTATGAAACCTTGAAAAGTGTAGGTCAGAGTCCTGGTTCCGGTGCAATTGTTGTTGCCGATGAAGAAGAGGATATAGTTGAATATATACAGACTGTACAGGATTTTTTCTCTCATGAAAGCTGTGGAAAATGTACGCCGTGTAGAGAAGGTAATAGACAGCTCCAAAGCATATTAAAAAGATTTGTTGCTAATGAAGCAACAGATGAAGATTTAAGTCGTTACAAGGCTATTGTCAAAACGCTAGAAGTCGCATCGTTATGCGGTAGTGGAAAAACAGAGGCCGTGCCTTTAAAGTGTGCCATCCAGTATTTTGAGGAAAGCTTTATCAGCAGACTCAAAAGATAAATTATTTTTCTAAAGAGGCCCAGTCTTTTAAGAAATTTTCAATGCCAATATCTGTCAAGGGGTGCTTGAGCATCTGTTTAAAAACCTTATAGGGAACAGTTGCTATATGAGCACCTTTTTTTGCGGATTCTAAGACGTGAAGAGGATGTCTGATGCTAGCTGATATAATCTCAGTTGAAAGACCATATAACGAAAATATTTTTGCAATATCTTCGATCAATCTCATGCCATCATGGCTCACATCGTCCAGTCTTCCAACAAAAGGACTGACATAGCTAGCCCCTGATTTAGCTGCCAATAGAGCTTGATTGGCTGAAAATACTAAAGTTACATTAGTTTTGATTTTCATACCGGATAAAATTTTAACCGCTTTTAAGCCCTCTTCATTCATTGGAATTTTAATGATGACATTTTTATGGAGTTGAGCTAGAATAATAGCTTCTTCAACCATCTCGTGATGATTTAGACTGATGACTTCTGCACTTACGGGGCCATCTACAATTTCTGCTATTTCGAGAATTACTTTTTTGAAATCTCTGCCTTCCTTAGCAATGAGTGAGGGATTTGTCGTCACACCGTCTAATACACCCCAAGTATTAATTTCTCTTATTTCTTCAACATTAGCCGTGTCGATAAAAAATTTCATATTTCCTCCTGTTTACAATTGATTTAGTATAATTGATATCATTATAAAACAACCCTTTTACTAAGTAAAGCCGGATTCTGTTAAAACGTATACGTTCTGCCAAAATGAATGAAAAATTAATATTTTTAGACGTTTTTTAGACGTTTTTGCAGTACAATAACGGTGTTAGTTAATGTAATATTTTAATATAGGAGGATTCAAATGAATAAAAACTTTGAAGCATCAAATGCGATGACCATTAAACTGGACCAAGAGCTTCCGGCTTATCCGCAATTTGATAAACAATACAGAAGAGCTCCAATGAGAGAATTGAATTTGACGGAAAGAGAAATCAAGCTTGCAGTCAAAAATGCATTAAGATATGTTCCGGAAGAACATCATGCAATTATGGCGGCTGAATTCTTAGAAGAATTAATGACAACAGGAAGAATTTACGGTTACAGATATAGACCGGAAGGCAGAATATATGGCAGACCTATTAACGAGTATAAGGGTAATTGTGTAGAAGGTAAAGCATTTCAAGTCATGATAGAGAATAACCTTGATTTTGAGATTTGTTTATATCCTTATGAGTTAGTCACTTATGGAGAAACAGGACAAGTCTGTCAAAATTGGATGCAATATAGATTACTGAAAAAATATCTTGAAGCATTAACTGACGAGCAAACGTTAGTCGTTGTTTCAGGTCATCCACTGGGATTGTTCAAATCCAACAAAAAAAGCCCAAGAGTTATATTAACCAATGGATTGATGATTGGAATGTTCGATAATCCGGAGGATTGGGCAAAAGCTACAGCTATGGGCGTTTCCAATTATGGTCAGATGACAGCCGGAGGCTGGATGTATATAGGACCGCAAGGAATTGTTCACGGAACGTTTAATACAATTCTAAATGCCGGTAGAATGAAGCTCGGCATTCCGGATGATCAAGATTTGAAGGGACACTTATTTGTAACTTCAGGACTTGGCGGAATGAGCGGTGCTCAACCTAAAGCTATTGAAATAGCAAATGGTGTAGGTATTATTGCAGAAGTGGACTTATCAAGGATTGAAACCAGATATAAACAAGGCTGGGTATCAAAAATTACTTCTGATTTAAAAGAAACCTATGAATTAGCTTATGAATATATGAAGAAAAAAGAGCCGATATCAATTGCTTATCATGGAAACATTGTAGACCTGTTACAATATGCTGTTGATCATAATATTCATATTGAGCTGCTTTCTGATCAAACATCTTGTCATGTTCCATATGATGGCGGGTATTGCCCTCAAGGATTGACTTTTGAAGAAAGAACTCAAATGCTGAAAAATAATAAAGATGAGTTTATAAAATTAGTAAATGCTTCATTAATCAAGCATTATGAATTAGTGAAGACATTAACGGAAAGAGGAACATACTTCTTTGATTATGGCAATGCTTTCATGAGAGCGGTTTTTGATGCAGGTGCAAAAGAGATTGCATTAAACGGAAAAGATACAAGTGAAGGTTTTATTTTCCCATCATATGTTGAAGATATTATGGGACCTATGCTTTTTGACTACGGCTATGGACCTTTTAGATGGGTTTGTTTGAGCGGGAACCATGAAGACTTGGTTAAAACGGATCAAGCAGCAATGTCTGTCATTGATCCCAATAGGAGAGGTCAAGACAGAGACAACTACGTATGGATTAGAGACGCTGAAAAAAACAAGCTAGTGGTAGGAACACAGGCAAGGATATTGTATCAAGATGCGTTTGGAAGAAGAGATATAGCGCTTAAATTTAATGAAATGGTTCGCAATGGAGAGATTGGACCCGTTATGTTAGGAAGGGACCATCACGATACTGGTGGAACGGACTCGCCTTATAGGGAAACATCAAATATTAAAGACGGCAGTAACATTACGGCCGATATGGCTGTGCATTGTTTTGCCGGGAATGCTGCAAGAGGCATGAGTCTGGTAGCCTTGCATAACGGTGGCGGAGTAGGTATCGGAAAAGCTATTAATGGTGGATTTGGAATGGTATTAGACGGTAGTGAAATAGCTGATGAAATTATCATGAAATCAATACCTTGGGATACAATGGTAGGTGTGTCGAGAAGAAATTGGGCAAGATGTGAAAATTCCATTGAAACGGCAAAGGAATACAACAAGATATGTGCAGGAGACGACCATATCACAATTCCGTATGTTGCTGACGATGCGGTAATTGAAGAAGCCTTTAAGAAGTATCAAAAATAAGAGGAAATCAGGAGTATACGATGGATAGAATTATAGAATGTGTTCCGAATTTTAGTGAAGGTCGAGATTTAGAAAAAATAGAAAAAATAGTTGAATGCTTTAGGGGTAAAAAAGGTGTCAAGCTTCTGGATTATAGTAATGATGAATCGCATAATCGATGTGTTGTAACAGTGGTGGGTGATCTTGAACCATTAAAAAATGCTATGATAGAAGCTATTGGTAAGGCGGTTGAATTAATCGACTTGACCAAGCATGAGGGTCAACACCCAAGAATGGGGGCCGTTGATGTAATTCCTTTTATTCCAATTAGAAATGTTTCAATTGAAGAAGCCGATCAATTAGCCAAGGAAACGGCTAAAGAAGCTTCTGAAAAATTTGGACTACCCTTTTTCTTGTATGAAAAATCAGCCTCTTCTCCGGAAAGAGAAAATCTCGCTCAAATTAGAAAAGGACAGTTTGAAGGAATGGCTGAAAAGATGAAAAATGAGTTGCTTTGGAAACCTGATTTTGGACCTTCCACAATTCATCCTACGGCAGGAGTCACGGCTATTGGAGCTAGAATGCCTTTGGTTGCTTATAATATTAAACTTGACACAAATAATTTGGAAATTGCCAACAAAATATCAAAACAAATTAGACATTTAAGTGGTGGCTTCAGATACTGCAAAGCGATAGGCATAGAACTCGAGGATCGTGGCATTGTAGAAGTTTCTATGAATTTGACAGATTATTCAAAAACTTCAATTTATAGAGTGTTTGAGACTGTTAAAATGGAATGCAAGAGATATGGTGTCAATGTCTTGGGAAGTGAAATTGTTGGACTAGTTCCTATGCAGGCTTTTGTAGATACCGCAGAGTATTATCTGGGACTAGAGAATTTCAGTATAAATCAGGTGCTTGAAACAAGACTGTGATTTTGAACCCCTTCTTAGGAGGAAAAATATGAAAAAAATTATCATTAATGCGTCCGAAGTCATTACATGCTCAGGTTACGAAGCTAAATATGGCAAGGAAATGACAGATATAAAGCCAATCCTTAGAGGGGCGGTTGTGATAGAGGACGGGTTAATTACAAAAGTTGGTTCTCAAGAGAATATATTAAAAGAAATAAATATTGACGATTACGAGATTATTGATGCAGCTGGAAATACTGTAATGCCAGGATTTGTAGACTCCCATACACATTTTGTGTTTGGGGGCTACAGGGCTGAGGAATTCTCGTGGAGATTGAGAGGCGACAGTTACATGGATATCATGAAACGTGGCGGCGGTATTGTAAGCTCAGTCAAATCGACGAGAGAAGCTTCAATTGAAGAGCTTGTAGCGAATGGAAATAAACGTCTTGACAGCATGGTTAAGCTAGGCGTCACAACGGTTGAAGGGAAAAGTGGATACGGACTGGATTTAGATACAGAAATTAAACAGCTCGAAGCCATGAAAATTTTAAAAGATAAAAGACAGGATATTGATATTGTTAGCACTTTCTTAGGTCCTCATGCTGTAGAGAAAGTTTATAAAGGACGTGAGGATGAATTCATTGAATATCAGATTTCAGAGGTTCTTCCAAAAGTTATTGAGCAGAAACTTGCTGAATTTGCAGATATTTTTTGCGAAGAGAATGTTTTTTCAATTGAACAATCAAGAAAATTTTTGCAAGCCGCAAAAAGCTGTGGACTCAAATTGAAAATTCATGCGGATGAGATTGTTCAACTAGGAGGTGCAGAGCTAGCAGCCGAATTGGGAGCGATATCAGCCGATCATTTACTGCAGGCATCCGATAAAGGAATTGAAGCCTTGGCACAAAAGAAAGTAATCGCAAATCTCTTGCCTGGCACGGCATTCAGCCTCAAAGAGGATTTTGCAAATGCTAGAAAAATGATAGACAGAGGTTGTGCAGTTGCTTTGTCATCTGACTTGAACCCCGGGAGTTGCTTTACAAATTCAATTCCTTTAATCATTGCTTTAGCTGCACTCCATATGGATATGCGGACCGAAGAAATTATAACGGCTTTGACAATTAACGGAGCCGCATCTGTAGACAAGCAGAAGCTGATAGGGAGCATTGACCCAGGTAAAAAAGCAGATATACTGATTTTGGATTTCCCTTCATATCATTTTCTGCCTTATCATATTGGAATGAATATTGTAAAAACCGTTATTAAAGCGGGGAAAATCGTTGTAGAAAATTAAGGAGCTAATGATGAAAAATTTATCTTTAGAGCAGTTCACACAAGATACAGCCTCGGATTCTCCGGTGCCAGGAGGAGGTAGTATTGCTGCAGTCTGCGGGGCGTTGGCTTCTGCATTGACTGGCATGGTAGCCAATTTAACAGTTGGAAAAAAGAAATATGCTGAAGTCGAAGATGAAATGAAGGATATTGCAAAAAAATCAGAGGAAATCAGACTCCAGATGCTAGATTTTATTGAGAAAGACAGTCAAGCTTTCAATTTGGTCATGGAGGCTTTTAAACTCCCAAAGGAGACTGAAGAAGAAAAAAATGTCCGAACTCAGGCCATTCAAGATGGATTTAAGGTAGCTGCTAATGTTCCTTATGAGATTGCTGAAATGGCATATCGTATTTTGAGTTTATCTGAAAGTGTTGTAAAGTATGGAAACAGCAATGCAGTTACGGATGGACTGGTATCGGCAATGACAGCTAGGACGGCAGTTTTGTCGGCACTATTGAATGTAAAAATCAATCTTGATTCTATAAAAGATGAGGATTATGTTTCGGCAATGAAAGAAAAAGTGAAGCAATTAGAAACAAATACCGTTGAATCTGAAAAGAAAATTCTTGAGTTATCACCTTTTTAATCATTGAAATACCTTGAAAACTTTTTTATCCCCCTTTTGAATTTTTATGATATAATGATTCAAAAGAACACAAGGTGATCAATTGAAAAAAATCGGAATTGGGAAAATTGCATTGCAACTTGCATTATCAGATGAAGACCAGGAAGCAGAAATGATTGAAAAATATGAAGCAATCGGTTATGCTTTGTATAAAGGTAAAGCAGGGTCGATGGACTCTCAAAAGATTTTCGCCGCTATAGAAACAGCTGCTATGAGACAAGATTTGATTAGAGAAAATTATCGAGAAGAGCATGCGCTTTATCATTGCACTATGGAAGCCTTTAATGGGTATTGCAGAGGGCAGATAGATTTAGGAAATGTTTTGAGAAGCACTGGGTTGGTTTTTTCTATAGTACGTGGACATTTGATTTCCGAAGATAAATCGACTGGAGAATGGCTAGCGATAACGCTTTACGGACAAATTGGCTCTCCGAGACAAGGCTTTGAGCATGAAGCCGTTGGAATGGGAATTCAGCCTGTATAAAAATTATAAATGCCTATAGACATTAGATAATCAGGAGGCAAACTAGAACTATTGTATAGTTCTGGTTTGCCTTTTCATTTATCAAAAATAAGGAGGAACAAATGAAAAAAGTATGCATTGATGGGAATCATTTAACATTGCAAAATTTGGTGGATGTTTGCAGAAAGGGCTATCAGGTTGAATTGTGTCCGGATGCTCAGAATGACATTAAAAAATCTAGAGAAAAAGTTGATCAATTTATTGAATCAGGAAAGACAATCTATGGGATTACGACAGGATTTGGGAAATTTAGTGATGTTAACATTTCTAAAGAAGATTCATTTATTTTGCAAAAAAACCTTATTATCACTCATGCAGTTGGTTCAGGTAACGCTCTTCCCAATGACATCGTTAGAGGAATTATGCTACTTCGTGTTAATGCTTTGGCGAAGGGTTACTCCGGGATAAGACTCTCGACGGTTCAAGCTTTGATTGACATGATTAATAAAGGCGTGCATCCTGTGATTCCTGAAAAGGGATCTTTAGGAGCTAGTGGAGATTTAGCTCCCTTATCTCACATGGTATTGCCTCTTATTGGCCTAGGAAAGGCAGAATATGAGGGAGTGATTATGAACGGTGAAGAGGCAATGAAAAGAGCGGGAATACAACCGGTCAAACTCGTTGCTAAAGAAGGCCTAGCATTGATTAATGGCACACAAGTGATGACAGCAATCGGAGCACTTACATTATATGACACCCTTCAAATCAGCAAAATTGCAGATATTGCTGCAGCTTTGACCTTTGAAGCAGTCAATGGTATAACCACGGCCTTGGATCATAGAGTTCACGAAGTACGACCGCATATGGGACAGATAGTTACGGCAAAAAATATGCTTGAATTATTAAAAGGAAGCCAAATGACAACTGTGCAGGGTGAACTGAGAGTACAAGATGCCTATTCGATTAGATGCACACCTCAAGTTCATGGAGCGAGTAAAGACGCATTTAGTTATATCGAAGAAAAAGTATTAATTGAAATGAATTCTGTGACGGATAATCCCATAATATTTGAGGAAACAGGTATTTCGGGAGGGAATTTTCATGGTCAACCGATGGCGTTAGCTTTTGACTTTCTAGGGATAGCATTAGCTGAATTAGCGGATATTTCTGAGAGAAGAATAGAAAGACTTGTCAATCCTTCACTCAGTGGTTTGCCGGCATTTTTAGTAGAAAAAGGAGGCTTGAACTCTGGCTTTATGATTGTTCAGTACTCTGCAGCCGCCCTCGTGTCAGAAAATAAAATATTAGCGCATCCTGCGAGCGTTGACAGCATACCGTCCTCAGCTAATCAGGAGGATCACGTTTCTATGGGAACGATAGGGGCTAGAAAAGCATTGGAAATTTATAAAAACGTGCGAAGAGTTCTGGCAATGGAATTGATGTGTGCTTGTCAAGCTATAGACCTAAGAGGTAAAAGAAAATTAGGTGAAGGGACGGAAATAGCTTATCAAACACTTAGAAATATTGTTAAAAAATTGGATGATGATAGAGAGCTTTATGAAGATATCAATCAATGTGAGCAGTTAATTATTTCTGAAGTACTGACATCACAAATATATCCGAATAAAGCATAAATAAGCATTACAAATAAATTACACATGTCAATCGTTGCGATTATTGTGAAGTTTTATTAATTGTGATATAATTTTTTAACAAATTCTAATGAGGTGAAAGTATGTCAATAAAAATGGCAGCCGAACATGCAAGATGGCCGGCTAAGGATGACCCTATCTTTACGATAGCAGGAAAAGCAAAAGAAGCAGAAACATTGTACGGCAAGGAGAATGTTATTAATTCAACTTTAGGCGCTTTAATGGATGACGAGGGCGTGCTAGTTGCATTTGAATCAGTATACGATGTTTTTAAAGGACTGCCGAATCAAGAGATTGCAGGTTATGCGGCTATTCCCGGCATGCCGGACTTTTTAGATGCCGTAGTGGATGTTTTCTTTGCAGAGTATAAACCGGAAGCTTATATACGAGCAATTGCAACTCCTGGTGGCACAGGAGCCGTAAAACATTCGATTTGGAATTATACTAATGTTGGAGATGAAATATTAACATCCGATTGGTTTTGGACACCTTATCAAACAATTGCCGAGGAGGGTGGAAGAAGCATTGTTACATATCCATTATTTGGTGGCGATGGAAAATTTAACCTTGAAGGCTTCAAGTCAAGATTCAAAGAAATTATTAACAAACAAAAGAGATTATTGACCATTATAAATACACCGGCACATAACCCCACAGGTTATAGTGTTTCTGATGAAGAGTGGGATAGTATCATAGAATTGTTGAAATCAGAAGCTGAAGATCAAGAAAAAAGGATTATAGTTTTAGTTGACGCAGCATACATTGATTTTGCAGGAAAAGGCGACGAAAGAAGAGCTTTTTTTGCTAAGTTTTCTAATCTCCCACCCAATATTTTTATTATTGCGGGATTTAGTGCTTCCAAGGGATTTACTATGTATGGACTTAGAAATGGAGCGGCGATTGGTATTTCATCGGAAAAAGAAATTGTGGACGAGTTCTTTTCAGCTTGTCTACATTCCGGACGTGCGAATTGGTCCAATGGGACGCGTGGAGCGATGACAACGGTTGCGAAAATAATGCAGAACAAAGTTTTATATGAACGTTATGTTGAGGAAAAAGATTATTATAAACAAGTTTTAAGAAAAAGAGCGGATGCATTTGTTGAAAGTGCTAATGTAATTGGACTTGAGCTAGTACCTTATAGAGACGGTTTTTTTATCAGCATACCTTGTAAAAATCCTTTTGAAGTAAGTAAATTATTAATTGAAAAACATATATTTGTTGTTCCTTTAGCAAAGGGATTGAGATTTGCAGTTTGTTCCGTATCAGAAGAAAAATGCAAGAAAGCACCACAAATTATTAAAGAAGTGATGGATCAATTTTAATTAATACAAAACAATCGCCTACCTATAAATTTCAGGTAGGCGATTGTTTTGTATTTGAGAAAAAAATATTGACTTATATATCTGAATATTATAATATATAGATATATAAAAATGATAAATATTTAACAATAAAACGAGGTGTCAATATGAATGGAATGATTGAAAAAGAAAACCTTAATAATCTAGCTGAGATATTTAAGCAGCTTGGACACCCCTCGCGACTTTGTATTATGATGAATTTGGTGGCGCATGAAGAGAGTAATGTTTCGGGTATGACCAATTGTCTTTCAGAGCCACAGTCAACAGTTTCACAACATATTTCAAAATTGAAGTCAGCAGGATTATTAAAAGGAGAAAGAAAAGGGACTGAAATCTATTATAAAATCGCAAACGAACAAGTGATAGAGCTACTACGTGGGATTATAAAAATAATGGAGGTAGTGTAAAGTAGTGTATGAAAAAAAGGCAGCATAAAAAATGGTCTTAAAAGACCACGGGAATTTGAAACACAAACAATTTTGG
>JAFGVC010000181.1 GCA_016938195.1 Tissierellales bacterium
AGATGACCAATAGAATATATCTTTTGATCATCTTTTAAATAATATAAATTAACTTAATGACATTGGTCGAAGGACTGCTGTTTTTTTGTCTGTTTTTCATAATTTGTGAATAATTTTGCTAATTATCTTTTTATGTGCCACATGCCCTATTGCAGGCATGATACTACAAATCAACAATACAAAGATCATAACACTAGTGCCTAAAAAATTATAATAGATCATAATGGCAAGAGAACCCATTAGTGATATGCCTATGAATAAGGCGCTCTCTTTTCTTTCCATATGAACTAAACTAGAAACTAAGCCTTGAAAAAAATAGATCCCAAGTTGTGAAAACAGCACAAATCCTACACCGGTTTTTAAATGTGCATCGAAAAAAACAGGTGAACAAGATACATATCCGCCAAATAAAATGACGATTGGAAATAACATCATAATTATCTTTTTCATATAATCATCTCCATCACTATTTTTTACTATATTATCATGTTTGATTATTTATTTAAATTGCTTAGCTAGGGTGTAAATTATTCTAATATGTCTTTAGAATGCAATTCTGTAGTAAAACGATAAGGAAAGTAACTCTAATTTGAATGAATTAGACCCTTATAGACAAGCGTCGTTTGAGACACAGAATGCTGGAAGAACTATGCTAACAAGATTATTTAAACAAGGATAGAATTTCAAGTGTATAGGAAGCCAGTGCACAGATAGCTGCTGCATTGGGTAGGATATCACCTTAGGCATACCTACGAGAACTTATCACAAGACACCTGCTTCAAGAAAACCATGGATGACTATGCCTACATCAATGACAATACATCCATCCCCAATATAAACTACGGCATTATAAGTCTTACAGAGGATTACCGCTGTCCATTTTTAGATCGAGATAATTTATGCACGCTCCAGAAAAAGAGCGGTGAAGGAGGACTGTCAAACGTCTGTGCCCTATATCCAAGGTATTACAACCTTGTAGATGGTGTCTACGAAGAGAGTCTGTCACTGGCCTGTATAGAGGCGGCCGAGACACTCTTATTAGGAGAAACCCTTGAAACCATCAAAGTAAATAGAGGCCCTAAAAGAGATGTCATTTTTCAAAATATAAAAACACAGGCGCAGGATGCGACTTATTCGGCCATGTGTCACCTGTATGACTTCAGGAAGCTGGTTTTCGAGCTCCTCAAAAGTGAAAAACATACCTTTGATGAAAAACTTGGAATGCTTATGAATTTTCACGAACATGTAGAAGGCATGGACGACGACAGACTTAAGACGGCTTTGGCATCCTATGATTTCACTTGTAATAAGATGACCATAGGTATTGATGAAACTCTCCATGGAAAACTCATCGATTTCCTCAAGATAGTTGGGGCATCCGGGCACTAAGACCTGGATGATTTAGTCTGTGCATGCATCAAGGACGCCAACTACGACAATCTAAAGCTAGATCATCTCAATCGCATTTACGGAATCATGTCCAATTATCTGATGCACCAGATGTTCAAGGACCTTTACCCCTTCATCAGTGGACATAATAAAATGGCCTCTTTTTAGTATCTGATGAAAAAAGTACAGATTCTCAAATTGCTCATCGCTTACGATGGGCAATTCGATGATAAAAGGGTGGCTAAGATTATCCAGATGTATTCAAAGGGACTGGAGCACCATGGGGCTTTTTACTGTGAATTAGAGGATTTGGTGTTGTAAGGGTCGCTGAGATCCTTAAATTTAAGGGTTCACGCCGTTCGCGCGCCTTCTTCATCGATATTCACTTTGTTGAATTAATAAGCTCCTATCCGTATTGTTTAAGAGCTTCATAAACAATTATTTAGTTCTCTTCTTCACTTGGGAACAATTCCCTCAATGCTTTAATCTCATTCTGGTCTTCATCAAATATTTCAGAACCATCATCGATGTCATAAATAAACGTGAAGCATTTACCATCCATCGTGAAATTATACAAGTCATCCGATGGGTCCATGTTCTTCCTACCTACCTTCACTCTATCAAAATCACTCCTGTACATGAGTTTCATATTTGTTCTTAGCCACTTCCAACACCACCTTCCCAATATAGAAAGAGAACACCTAGGCTGCGATAACACAAACGCTCTTTATCAATAGTTTTTCTGTTCATTGCATAAAAAGAGAAAACTAAACCTAGTTTCCTCAATCAAGTGCCCAATAATTATCCTTTCACTATCATAATATCATACGCGTTACTGATACTTCACTGACATAATTTATTCTATAATTTTAACATTTTCAGCTTGTTTCCTTCCATCTCTATTTTCACCGATTTTGAATTCCACATTACAACCTACGAATTGATCAGTAAGATTGCCTTCAAAATTTGAACAATGAACAAATACTCTGTTATTGTCCATACCATCAGCGCTTAGATCTACCTCAGTTTTTATAAATCCAAACCCCTTTTTTTCAACCACTTTGTAAATTACCCCCCTGATACCATCTAAAGCGTTGATATCATCAGAAGTTACTTTTGCAGTTCTAGTATTTAATTTCCCATTCGCAAAACTTCTACTTTTTGCGCCTCTTTCAACGTGCCTTAAAAGATGAGTAGTTAAATCAGCATATACACAAAACGAATAGTCAAATTCATAAATCGCAGCCGCTCTTCCTCTTCCCTCTTTTTCTAAATATAATATATTATCTTGACTTCCCCTATTCAAAAATTTACTCATCTCTATTGAATTATAGGGATAATTGAATTTATATCTTGTCCTTTTTCTGCAAACCTTAGCAATGTTTGATATTTTTTGCTGATCTTCTGGAGAAAATTTCTCCAACATATTTTTACCCGTTGACGATAATACTTCTAATACAACATCTTTTGAAATAAACAAGTCCCCCGCATCTTTATTCTTGGCCACATAATTAAATGCTTCTGAACAAATTTGCATAATTCTTCTATAACTCCCACGGGATCCAAATACAATTTGTTCAATAGAATCCCCAAGATTTTCTGAATCATTTCCTGAAAACATTCCATTATACTCGTCATCAGAAACTTTTAATATATCTACAAAACTCTCAATGGTATTATATGATTCCTCATCCATTTTATAAGTGTTAACATATGACATAATTGTCTTTTTAACAAGTTTTCTATTTGACGACATATGGTCCTCATTATAAACATTAAAATTTAAATTTATTGACTTGCCATAGCGTGTCTCTTCTAAAATATCTGAATAATGATGAGGGTAAATTGACGCTTTATAGTATATATTAGGTGTTGTTCTTAATTGGTTTAAAAATTTAATATACATGCTTTCACTATCACAATCACCTCTAAAAAAGGACTTATCTAAGCTACTTACCTCATCAAAAATTAACAATACATTTTCGCAAACCTCACGTAAATATTTATTAAATATTTCCTGTATATTTGTAACACCTACATATTTATCTTTTTTTATTTCTGTCGTATATTCTTCTTCTAACCGAACGCTTGCATTAAGTAATTTTTGGCCCATTGAATATTCAGATATAGCCTTGTTTCCAAAAACCTCCTTCACTTCTTCAGCGCTCATCATTTGAAAATTCTTTTCCAAATCCTCTTCTGAAAATATCTCCTTAATCCAGTTAGTCAATTTGGCAAACCAATTTTCATTGAATTTTATATCTTGAATCTTTCTATTTGCCAAATAAAATTCTTCAATAACCTTAAGTATTATTCGTCTATAAAGCTCATTTTTATCTTCTATTTGTGAGTAGTGAGCTAAATTAACGTAAATTGGTAAGCATTTTACTATTTTTTCCTGCTTTATATCAACAACAGCCTTATAATTATAGAAATTATAAATTGCCTTTAATAACATTGTTTTACCAGTTCCTTTTTCTCCTCTTATAATAGAATTATTAACATTGAATACATCTAGAAAAAGTTCCTCATTGAAAATAAAAACATCCATTATATCCTCATCTTTTATGTCTTCAGCACTAATATTTTTAAATGGATTTCCCTTCAATCTCCACTTTTTATTAAAATACATTTCTTCAAAATCTTTTATATCATTTTTCAACTGCGTCACCATCTTTCAATTTATTTTAGGTCTAATTCATGCATTTTCTTCTTAATTTGAGTTTCAAAATCTTCCCTTAAAATATCTTTCTTCACTGATAGTGTTTCCATTATATTCTAGTTTCTCATATATAGAATAAAACAAAATATACTTAATTTCAAATAATAAATACCACTCAAATAACCTTCATAATTTGTAGACAGATTAATCTCCCTCTTAAAAAAATAAGGCACATCAAAATATTGCACGATTATAGTCAGGAACCGACTAGATAGAGAGCGATCGTTTATTTGTACAAGAGAACGGCACATACATTCATCCGGATACTATTTCAAAGTAGTTCCCTAAATTGGTCCGTTTCTGTGGGCATGCTTAAGATTACACTAAACCAATTAAGGCACACTTATGCCATGTTACTGCTTACTGATAAGCATGCATCCCATAACTTTAAAGTTATTGCTGAACATCTAAGCTGATCTGGCCCAACTTTGTTATTCAAAGTTTATGGCCACACTTAAAAAAAATCCGGCAAGTTTGCAGCCCATCGGTTAAAAGAAATGATAAGAATGACGTATATAAGGTACCTTTCAATATTATATTTTAAAAATTTACTTTTCATTTGGCCGACTAGGGCTTGAATTGAAACACGTTCCTTTCAATTTTAGAATCTCGGCCCCCATCTAGACAAATTTTGCCATTTTATGATAAAAAATAACCTCAATCGCAGTACGCATTAAGGTTACTATTATTTAACTGATGCGCAATGAGGGGCTCGCTCCGTTCGCTGCGCTCACTTTCACGCCGCTGGACACCCTCTTTCCTCTCTATTCGCTCGGCGGGTGTCTTCGTGTTCGAGC
>JAFGVC010000034.1 GCA_016938195.1 Tissierellales bacterium
CGCTAACTGTCTGTCTTGACAAAAGAGCTTAATTGTCGACAGACACGCTCCAAGTCGCGACTCAGCATGCCAATGTTTCTGCGGCTAACTTCTGCTTTCCGCCTTCCACTTTCCACGGCTAGCTTTTCCTTTCCAACTTACCAACTTGCTACCTTTATCCTTTCCAACTTTCCAACTTACCGCTCTTATCCTTTCCAACTTTATCCTTTCCACCTTTCTCCTTTCACTTTTTTCCACGTCGCAAGTGTATAAAAATTAAGTTTTAGGGTATATATTTAACACTAAAAGATATTGAGGAAAAACGATGGGAAAACACAAAAAAAATAAGGGATATACATCACATATCGCAGTTATTCTTTTACTAGCGATTCTTGTTTTTTTAACGGATAACGTGCCGGTTAAAGATCAAGGTAGTGTGCAAGGGTTAGCTGATCTTTCATCTTGGCAGCAGCAAGAGGTGTTAAATCTGAGCGGAGAGTGGTTGTATTATCCAAGTAGCCAAATAGATGATATAGTAAACGGCAAAGGGAAATTGTCTGTGCTACCTGAGATTGTCACCGTGCCTCATTTTTGGGAGAAGTCAGCCCAATACAACAATAAGCCTTTTGGGTATGGGACTTATCAATTAGATATAATCGGATTACAAGCAGGACAAATTTATGCGATAAAAATGCTTGATGCTTCATCGGCCTACAGACTAACAATCAATGGAAAAGATATCATGAGCAATGGACTGACGGGCATTTCAAAAGAGACGTACGTCCCTCAATGGAAGATGATATCCAACGCTTTTACCGCGGATGATCAAGGAAGGGCTTTGATTTTAATTGAAGTGTCAAATTTTGATTATCTCAAGGGAGGACTTTGGGAAGCGCCTCAGCTTGGTAGCTATCAAACAATCCATACGATGATGCTTCGACATTTGGCGATAGAGGAGTTCTTCATTTTTAGTTTGGTGACACTGGGACTATTGTTTCTGCTGATGCATCAATTTTATAATGAAGATATGCAAGCCCTTTATCTAGGCGTGGTATCACTTTTGACCTCGCTGAGAGTTATGACGACAGGACATCGGCTGATTATTGGCATTTTTGAGCAAATACCTTGGGAGCTTATGGTTCGATTGGATTATCTGTCAGGATATCTGATGCTCCCTGCGTTTGGATTTTTATTCAACAGCCTCGGCTATGTCAAACCTAATCCAACCCTTGAACGCATCTATCGAACTACAGCGATAGGTATGATTTTGATGTCTTTATTCATGCCCATTGAAGTCTATTACAATTTCATTGAAATTTATAAAATGATGATTATCGTTTTTTCACTTTATTGCGGTTATCAGGTTTACATGGGTTGGCGCAAAAAAATCAAGGGAAGCGATATCTCAATGATTGCGTATGCTGTCTTGCTTTTAGGTGCTTGGTGGGAGGTTTTCGTGGCGAGGCAGACCTTTGTCCTTCCCGTTGCTATTTTTATCGTCATCAGCTTGACTTCTATCAAAGTCATCGAGGATTTGATGACAACCAGAAAAATCAAGCAAAAGCTTGAGGTTGAGGTAATTACAGATAGCCTGACAGGACTTTATAGCCGTTCTTACCTTGATAAAATTCTGAAAACGGGCTATGAAAAGAAAAAAATCAGCCATAAACTATTCGTTCTTTTTATTGATATCGATAAATTCAAGGACATAAACGATACCTACGGACATGCCATTGGCGATGAAGTGCTCAGTATTGTCTCCGCGCGCTTGAGAAATCTATTTCGTGCTACTGACGCTCTCTTTCGATTCGGTGGTGATGAATTCATCGTTATTACAGAGATAGGAGAACATGAGGACATTCATCAAATAGTCAATCGTGTCAGAGAAAAATTCAGAAATGCCATCGTATGCGAAGAAAATCAAATACTCGTCAAGCTCTCTATCGGTTATGCGGAATATAGTCCGGAGGAGCATGCCTTAGAAGACGCCATTAAAAGAAGTGATGAAAGCATGTATTGGGACAAGAAAAAGAATGCTTAAATGTTGAATAATTTGAGCGTGATTGGGTATATATAACTTGAAAGGAATGAGGAGGAACGTTAAACATGTCGGGAGAGAGAATTCTAATTGTCAAGGATGAACGGATTGGCCCTTACGAGATAGAATCACGGTTGAAGCATATAGGTTATGAAATAGCAGAGATCTGCAACAACGGATTGGACGCATTAAAATTTTTCGGTAAAAGCTCAGCCGACTTGGTTTTAATGGGAGTGAAGCTTCAAGGAGAATTGAGTGGCATCGAGACGGCTCAAAAAATTATGCACGTCCACCATAAGCCCGTCCTTTACTGTACCGGATGCAATGATGAGACGATGATTAACAAGGCAAGACAAACGGGAGCTCATGGCTATATGATTCATCCGGTGGATGATCAACAATTAAAAGTCAATATTGAAATGGCATTAGGAAGACATCATCTGGAATCCTTGAAGCACTATACAAATGTTCATTTACCCTACAATCAGATTGTCAGTCATAAAAAAATTGCCTTTTGGGAAGGGGACGAAATGAATCTGGTGAATCCAAATGACATCATTTTTGTGGATGTTGAAAGCGGTCAGGTCAACTTTTATCTCAAGTGTAAGGTGCATAGTCTGAGAGGAAACCTCAAATGCTGGCAAGAAAAGCTTGAAAAGTATGGATTTTTCAGATGTCACAAGAACTATATGATCAATCTTGAAAAGGTTGAAAAGATCCTGCAAAATATCGACATGACCTACTCTGTAAAAATGCAGGAAAGACCGGAACTAATCCAAGTTGCTCGGAAGAAGGCAACACTGCTCAAAGAGCAGTTGGAGATATAAAAAAAGCCCATCCGGGCTTTTTTTAATCCTCTTGACTATTTGACTATCATTTGACTATCATTTGATTTCTAATCTAAAAAAACGATTGTCTTTTATGCTGTGTTGAGATATCATAAAAAATGATATTATTTTATTGTTTTCTTCTATGAATTAACAAAAATAGTATTGGAGGCTATGATGAATGTAAAAGAATTAATGATTGACCACCCGATTGTATTAAGCATAAATAACTCGCTTGATGAAGCCACTACAATATTGCTCGAAAAAAACATCTATTCTGCACCGGTATTAGATGACGATAACAGAATGATGGGAATATTCACACGAGACATTATTTTGCAACGGCTTAATCAAAATATAAACCCTAAAATTGGTATTAAAGGATTAATCAATAAGGATTATTTAACTATTCGTGAGTCAGAGGATTTTAGAACAATTATGAATCTTCCGGGTGAGATATTTGTTGTTGTTGATCAGCAAAAGATATTTGTCGGGTTAATTAGAAAAAAACACTTATTCAAATGGTATCAGGATAAACTTGAATTATCTATTTCCAATCTTCAACTCATATTGGACTCAACCAATAATGCTATTATTTCAATCGATCTTGAAGGAAACATTACATTAATCAATGATTCAGCAAGAAAAATTTTAGATATCGCGTTTGATGAACAGGTTATAGGGAAACACATTCATCATTATGTTCCACACTCAAAATTGCCGGATGTCATAAAAAAGGACGAGCGTCACAATAGCGAGCTAGTACATATTAATAATAAAAAATTGATTGTAAATCGTAGTCCGGTCAAACTTCAGAATGAAACAATAGGAGCAATAAGCGTTTTTCAAGACATTACAGATTACAGCCTTTTGGAAGAAAAATTATTATCAGGTAGAAATGAAATTGAAGTATTGAATACAATCTTTGAAATAGCTTATGATGGATTAATAGTTGTCGATAAAGATGGCTACATAAAAATGATTAGCAAAGCATACAAAAGATTTTTAGGTATAGAAAATGAAGATGTCACCGGGAAGCACGTAACTGAAGTGATCGAAAATACTAGGCTTCATGTGGTCGCTAAAACGGGAATTCCTGAAGTGGCTGATCTCCAGAAAATTGATGGAAACTATATTATTGCCTCCAGAATTCCTGTATTCAAAGAAGGTAAAGTTGAAAGTGTTGTAGGAAAGATTGTTTTTAGAAATATTAGTGAATTAGATGATTTTCATCTAAAAATAAACAAGCTAGAAAAAGAATTAGAAGATTACAAGGATGAACTCAGCAAGATTAACCGAGCTAAGTATTATTTCAGCACGATTATCGGATCGAGTGAAAAAATCGCATCCGTTAAAAGCGTTGCAATTAGAGCAGCTCATACCGACTCCAATATATTGATTACAGGAGAAAGCGGCACGGGAAAGGAGCTTTTTGCTCATGCCATCCATAATGAAAGTCAAAGAAAATACAAGCCCTTTGTAAAAGTAAACTGTGCTGCGATACCTGTAGAATTAATAGAGTCAGAACTATTTGGATATGAAGCAGGAGCTTTTACAGGGGCAAGCAAAGCAGGAAAAATCGGGAAATTTGAAGTGGCTGATGGCGGAACAATATTTTTAGATGAAATTGGAGACATGCCTTTGCACATGCAGGTGAAGTTATTACGGGTATTACAAGAAAAAGAAATTGAAAGGATTGGTTCTAACAAAGTAAAAGAAATAGATGTTAGAATTATAGCTGCAACTAACAGAAATTTAGAAGAGATGATTAAAAATAAAAGTTTTAGATTGGATTTATATTATCGATTAAATGTTGTTACAGTAGTGGTGCCGCCACTTCGAGAAAGAAGAGAAGATATCAAAGAATTAGCCCTTTCCTTTGTGGATAAGTTCAGACTAAAATATTACAAACAAATTGACGGCGTAACAGATGAGGCTTTAAAAAAGCTTACGAAATATGATTGGAAAGGAAATATAAGGGAGCTGGAAAACATAATAGAGCGGGCCATCAATCTTATCGAAACCAGTCGGTATATCGAACCCAAACACTTACCTGTTGATATAGTCGGACAGATAAATATTGAGAGTCCTATGTCGTTAAAGGAGCTGATAGATGAAGCCGAAAGCAAGATTATTTCCGATTATCTTCAAGCTACAGGACATAACAAATCAAAAGTTGCTAAACTTTTAGGCATCAGTAGAACCGCACTTTATGATAAAATAGAAAAATTCGGGATATAGAATTATAAAAGTGACAAGTTTAATTAACACAATTTTGAGAAAATAAGAATTAGTGTAAGTATAACTTAACAACAATATTAAATGTGTAAGCATTAGCTTACACATTTTTTTATTTCATCAAATTAAAATAGGATTCGTAAGTTTAAAAAGAGGATTTCTAAAAACCCACCATCAATAAAAAAAATTAATCAAATGAAAATATTGAAAATTAGCGGTAAATAAAATATAAAACTAACTCTAAAATACATTGGCACGATTATTGCTTATACTTTGATAAATGATTAACAAGGAGGATTTAATGAAAGGTAAAACAATTCAAGAAATAAAAATGGGAGACAAGGCGAGTTTTCAAAAAACAGTCACGGAGACTGACGTATATCTCTACGCCGGCATTACGGGAGATATTAATCCTGCACATATCAATGATGAATATGCCAAAAATACTTTTTTTAAAGGAAGAATAGCACATGGTATGCTAACGGCAGGATTTGTATCAGCTGTTTTGGGGATGTATCTTCCGGGTCCGGGAACGATTTACATTTCACAGGATTTAAAATTTACTGCACCAGTAAAATTTGGAGATACGATTAAAGCAGAAGCAGAAGTTATAGAAATTCTTGAAGAGAAAAATCGAATCAAATTAAACACAACGTGCTTCAATCAAAATGGCGACATCGTTTTAAAAGGAACTGCCGTAGTTATGCCACCAAAGTAAAACAAAATATCAATCGAATATATCAAAAGATGTAAGGAGGAAGCAAATGGATTTTTCAATCAGTAAAGAACAAGAAATGTTGAGGAAGTTGTATAGAGAATTTGTTGCAAAGCAAGTACAACCTATAGCAGCAGAAGTAGATGAGCTAGAAAGATATCCCATAGAAACGGTTAAAGAAATGCAAAATTATGGCATGATGGGGATACCTGTGCCCAAAAAGTACAATGGTGAGGGGGGTACAAATCTTGATTATGCAATGCTAGTTGAAGAAATATCAAAAGCTTGTGCTACAACAGGTGTATTGCTTTCAGCACACGTATCATTGTGTTGTGCACCTATCTATGAATTCGGAACTGAAGCTCAGAAAGAAAAATATTTAAAGCCTTTAGCAAGTGGGAAGCTTTTAGGAGCCTTTGGACTTACAGAACCAAATGCAGGGACTGATTCATCAGCTCAACAAACTAGAGCCATACTTGATGGTGATCATTATATTCTCAATGGTACAAAAATATTTATTACTAGTGCTTCATATGCGGATGTATTTATAGTATTTGCAATGACAGATAAGGCTCTTGGAAATCGAGGAATATCCGCCTTTATAGTTGAAAAAGATTTCGAAGGATTCAGCATTGGCAAAAAAGAATCAAAGATGGGAATTAGAGGATCTGCAACTTGCGAATTAATTTTTGAAGATTGTAAAGTGCCAAAAGAAAATCTTCTTGGAAAAGAAGGGATTGGATTTAAAATTGCGATGAAAACGCTTGACGGAGGTCGTATCGGCATCGCTGCACAAGCACTAGGCATCGCTCAAGGGGCTATTGACGAAACTATCAAGTATGTTAAAGAAAGAAAACAATTTGGCAAGTCGATTGCTAAGTTTCAAAACACACAATTTACATTAGCAGAAATGCAAACCAAAACAGATGCGGCAAGATTACTCGTTTACCAGGCTGCTTGGAAAAAAGACAACGGCTTATCTTATGGTTTAGAAGCCGCTATGGCCAAATTATTTGCAGCAGAAACGGCGATGTATGTAACAACTAATGCAGTGCAGCTGCATGGTGGTTATGGATATACGAGAGATTATCCCGTAGAAAGAATGATGAGAGACGCTAAAATTACAGAAATTTATGAAGGGACTTCAGAAGTTCAAAAAATGGTAATTGCAGCCAATATTTTATAGGAGGTTAAGAAAATGAAAATAGTTGTTTGTATAAAACAGGTTCCCGATACAACAGAAGTCAAATTAGACCCTAAAACAGGAACACTGATAAGAGAAGGCGTACCAAGCATCATCAATCCTGACGATAAAAGTGGCTTGGAGACAGCTTTACAATTAAAAGATAAACATGGAGCTCACGTAACGGTATTGACCATGGGACCTCCTCAAGCTGATGTCGCATTAAAAGAAGCTTTGGCAATGGGTGCGGATGAAGCTATATTGCTCACAGACAAAGTTTTCGCAGGTGCCGACACATGGGCAACCTCTTTGACCTTGGCTAAAGCCATTGAAAACCTTGAATATGATTTACTAATCACAGGAAGACAAGCCATAGATGGAGACACAGCACAAGTTGGACCTGAGCTTGCAGAACATTTGAAATTACCTCATGTCAGCTATGTAGAAGCATTAGAGAAAGAAGGAAACAGCTTAATACTAAAACGTGTATTTGAAGATGGATATCATAAAATAAAAGTTCAGATGCCTTGCCTTATTACAGCTTTATCAGAAATGAATGAACCGAGATATATGTCAATTTCTGGAATATATGAAGCCTTTAGAGAAAAACAAGTCAAGACAATGACATTTAGCGATTTAAACATTGCAGCTGAAGAGCTTGGTCTAAAAGGATCACCTACAAAAGTCAAAAAGTCATTTACAAAAGGCGCAAAAACTGCGGGCAAATTATATACAGACCTAGATGCAAAAGAAGCCGCCAAGGTGATTGTTGAAAAATTAAAAGAAAAATTTATCATTTAGCCGAATGGAGGGATAGATATGAGCAAAGCATATAAAGGTATATTTGTATATATCGAACAAAGAGAAAAAGAAATTCAAAATGTTTCCTTAGAGTTGATTGGCAAAGCAAAGGAATTGGCAACTACTTTAAATGAAGAAGTGACAGCAGTTGTATTGGGATATCAGATGAAGTCGGAATTAGATTCATTAATCAAATACGGTGCCGACAACGTGATTTACGTCGAATCTGAAAAATTAGATTTATTTATGACGGAGCCCTATACAAAAGCATTAACCGAAGTTATTCTTGACAAAGACCCTGCTATTGTTCTTTTTGGAGCGACAGCTATAGGCAGAGATTTAGCACCAAGATTAGCCTGCAGAGTGGGAACAGGATTGACAGCTGACTGTACAAAATTAGATATTAATGAAGAAACCAACAATCTTATGATGACAAGACCGGCTTTTGGAGGCAATATAATGGCAACCATTGAATGCCCAGACCATCGTCCGCAAATGGCTACTGTAAGACCGGGTGTCATGAAAAAAGCTGAATATGATGAAAAAAAGCAAGGTAATATTGAAGAGAAAAAAATTGAAATCAATGCATCGGATATGACCTATGAAATATTAGAGGTCATCAAGGAGAAAAAGGAAAAGAAAGATATACAAGAAGCAACCGTACTTGTTTCAGGCGGAAGGGGCGTAGGATGTCTAGACAGTTTCAATATGCTCAAGGATGTTGCGGATGAATTAGGAGGTATGGTATCTGCCTCTAGAGCAGTCATTGATGCCGGATGGAAATCTAAAGAGTATCAAGTAGGGCAAACGGGTAAAACAGTACGTCCGGATTTATATATTGCGTGTGGAATATCAGGAGCAATCCAACATCTTGCTGGGATGGAAGAATCTGAATTTATAGTGGCAATCAACAAAGATGAGACGGCCAATATATTTGAAACGGCCGATGTAGGAATTGTCGGAGACGTTTGCAAGGTTCTACCTGCATTAGCGGATGAAATAAGGAAAGCTAAAAAAGAAAAATATGGAAATTTAGCACACGTTAAATAATTAATGATTTAATTAAACGAAGGGGATGAGTCAATTGTACAAATTTATCAAGTTTGAAAGAATAGAGAACATTGCATTTGTAAAAATGAATCGACCTGAAGTTCTTAATGCTATCAATACAGAGGTTTTAAAAGAATTAGAAGAAGCTATTTCTGAAATTAAGGCAGATTCTGATATTCTAGCTGTAATTATAACGGGAGAAGGACGAGCATTTGTAGCCGGTGCAGATATTTCAGAAATGAATCATATGTCAGCTGATGAAGCCAAAGTTTTCTCAAACTACGGCAACAAGATTTTCAGAGAAATCGAGACATTAAAGATGCCTGTTATTGCAGCAATAAATGGATTTGCTTTGGGAGGTGGATGTGAGCTATCAATGGCATGTGATATTCGTATCGCTAGTAGCAAAGCAAAATTTGGACAGCCAGAGACTGGGTTGGGAATAACCCCAGGATTTGGTGGAACTCAAAGACTTGCTAGATTAGTCGGAACGGCCAAAGCAAAAGAAATCATTTTTACATCGGGTCTAATCAGCGCCGAAGAAGCGCTTAAAATTGGATTAGTTAACCAAGTAGTTCAACCGGAAGAACTTGAAAACTATACATTGGAAATGGCTAAGATCATATCAAAAAATGGTCCGAAATCAATACAATATGCAAAAGAAGCTATCAATACAGGAGTCGAAATAGACATTGAAACAGGATTAACTATCGAAGAAAATCTGTTTAGCTTGTGTTTTGCAACAAAAGATCAAGAAGAAGGAATGAATGCTTTTTTAGAAAAAAGAAAACCAAAATTTTCAAACACTTAAGGAGGTTTCATGAAAGTATTTATACTAGGAGCAGGCACTATGGGTGCAGGCATAGCTCAAGTATTTCTTACAAAGGGATATCAAGTCATTCTGAGAGATATCAAAGAAGCATATGTTGAAAAAGGCAAAGATATGGTAGCTCGGAATCTTGAAAAACTTGTATTAAAAGAAAAAATAACAAGAGATGATGCCAATAAGATGATGGAAAACCTCACAATAACAACTGATATAAATCAGGCAAAAGAGGCAGATTTAGTCATAGAGGCAGCTGTAGAGAATATGGATGTCAAAAAAGAAATTTTCAAGGAATTAGATGCTATCTGTCATGAAGGTACGATACTTGCCACAAATACATCGACGTTATCTATTACAGAGGTTGCAAGTGTAACCAACAGACCAGGTCAGGTTATCGGCATGCATTTTTTTAATCCTGCACCAGTTATGGAACTTATTGAAGTCATTAGAGGGTATGCAACCTCTGATGAAACCTGTGAAAAAATCATAGAAATATCTAAAAAACTGGGTAAGAATCCAGTAGAAGTTAAGGAGGCTCCGGGCTTTGTCGTCAATAGAATTTTGGTGCCGATGATTAATGAAGCAGTAGGTTTATTAGCAGATGGCGTGGCTTCAGTAGAAGATATAGATCAAGCTATGAAATTAGGAGCCAATCATCCAATAGGGCCATTAGCTTTAGGAGATCTGATTGGATTAGATGTTTGTTTATTTATTATGGAAATATTATATAATGAATTTGGTGATTCAAAATACAGACCTTACCCGCTCCTTAGAAAAATGGTGAGAGCTGGAAAATTAGGACGAAAGACAAAAGAAGGGTTTTACAAGTATTAATACATGATCAGAACAGGTGGTATCTCAACATACCTGTTCTGAATCAGAAGTAACTTAGAACAAAATGTTATCAAAAGATAATGATGAGAAAACGTTTAGATAGGAGTAAATAATCCATGTCATCGAATACAATCGCTTTAGAAGCAAAAAAAATCAAGAATATTTATTATATCTCGGCAACTTTATTGATTGCTCAACAGATTTATTTTCCGGCAACATACAAATACTTTCATCTGCCTTTATTATTTTTAACATTGATTACGGTTGATCTCTTTGAATTCAAGTACAGGAATTATAAAGAAGAAATCATTATTTTAGGTTCTTTGATGATGTGTGCTACGATTGCCGGGGCAAGTCAGTTTTTCCAGCTTGACCTAAAAAGTCTGTATTATGTTTCGCTGACCATTGCGATGGGTTATAATTTCAGATTAATGGATTATACACAAAAGACATTTTCATCAAAATCAGAAATGAAACGAATCAATAGTCGAAACATAAAACTATTTAAAGGAAATGGATCTTTTATGAGGTATTATTGCAGACTCATCAAGTTGTTGCTGGTCGTATCTTGGGGGTACATGTGGCTTGATTTGTTTGGCATCACAAATTTATAAATGCAACGCATTGCGTTGACATAAAAACTAGGAGGATCTTTATGTTAGGAGTTTTATCAATCATACTTACTTTAATCATGTTAATGTTTTTTGCCTACAAAGGTGTCACGGTTTTGGTATTGGCACCCCTGTTAGCGATGTTAGCAACCGTATTATCAGGTGAATTTCCAGCACTCTATGCCTGGACCGGCATGTTTATGCCCGCTGCAGCCAATTATCTAAAATCCTATTTTCCAGTCTTTTTAACAGGCGCCATTTTCGGAAAATTAATGGGAGTTTCCGGTGCTGCGAAAACAATTGCACATTTTATTGCTGAAAAAATCGGAAAAGAAAAAGCTATTTTCGCAATTGTACTTGCGACAGCTTTACTGACTTACGGAGGCGTCTCTCTATTTGTAGTCGTATTCGCGATGTATCCAATCGGAGCAACTTTATTAAGAGAAGCTAACATGCCAAAGCGATTACTACCAGCCGCTATCGCCTTAGGTGCATTTACGTTTACTATGACAGCGTTGCCGGGTTCGCCTCAATATATCAATACAATGCCGACTATCTATTTTGGCACAGATATCTATGCAGGTACAGTTTTGGGGTTATTAGGCTCAATCATCATGTTTGGCATGGGAACCTGGTGGTTAAATTTTAGAGCTAAAAAAGCAATGGCAGCCGGAGAAGGATACGGCGATCATCCGAATGAAAATTTCTCGACAGATACCAACTTGCCAAAACCTTTTGTTTCCTTTGCGCCTATTATACTTGTCTTCATAATAAATTTCGTATTAACCAATGTTTACTTTAAAAGTGAAACAGTAGTTGCAAAGTATGCGAATTACGGAGGGATCAATGGGACATGGTCAGTTGTAATAGCATTATCAGTAGCCATCTTGTTATGCTTATTTAGCTTTAAAGATTTTATAAAGCAAAAAAATCAAACTGTTTTTGATGGAGCAGTAGGTTCATTATTGCCAATTTTCAATACAGCATCAGAAGTTGGATACGGTGGAGTTATTAAATCTTTAGCGGCCTTTACGACTTTGAAGGTAGGCTTAATAGGAATTGCCATGCCTGCAATATTTAAAGTTGCGATTTCTTCAACTGTATTAGCGGCGGTAGCCGGTTCAGCATCAGGCGGATTAGGAATTGCATTAGAAGTATTGGGAGAAGAATTTGCAAGCATGAATATCAATCCTGAAGCTATTCATAGAATAATGGTTATGGCTGCAGGCGGATTAGATTCTCTTCCACACAATGGTGCGGTTATCACATTGCTTTCAGTCTGTCATCTCAACCATAAGCAATCCTATATGGACTTAGGCTTTTGCACGGTTTTAACACCATTGGTAGCTACACTGATATGTATGGTATTCTATTTAGTAACAGGGATTGTATAAAAAAAGGGCGTAACAATATTCGATGTATTGTTACGCTTCAAATAAAAAATAAAGTTTGATACAAAAATATTATAACAGAATAATAAAGACTTATAAAGCGTTAAGTTGGAGGTAATATCATGAGCAAGATAATGACTGCCGAGAAAGCAGCTGAAATGATAAAGGACAATGCAATGGTATGTCTTGGAGGATTTGTTGGAAATATGCATCCTGAAGAAATCAGCATTGCGATAGAAAACAGATTTATAAAAGAAGGCAAACCGAAGGATCTATCATTAATTTACGCGGCTGGACAAGGTGATGGAAAAGACAAAGGACTCAATCATTTGGGATATGAAGGACTAGTTAAGAAAATAATTGGAGGGCACTGGGGATTGGCACCCAAATTACAAAAACTTGCTCTTGACAATAAAATCGAAGCTTATAATCTCCCTCAAGGTGTTATTTCTCACATGTTTAGAGATATTGCAGCAGGCAAACCGGGCGTATTGACGCATGTTGGCCTAAAAACCTTCGTCGACCCTAGAGTCGAAGGGGGTAAACTAAATGAGATAACAAAAGAAGATATAGTTGATTTAGTTAAAATTAAAGGAAAAGAATACTTGCTTTATCAATCACATCCGATAGATGTAGCCATTGTTAGAGCGACCTACGCTGATTTAGATGGTAATGCAACCTTTGAAAAAGAATGCGTTGCCCTAGAGGTTTTGTCGATGTGTCAAGCAGCTAAAAATTCAGGCGGAATCGTTATTTTACAAGTTGAAAAAGTGGTCGAGAAAGGCAGCCTAGATATGAGACTTGTTAAAATTCCTGGAATATATGTCGACGCAATTGTTATTGCAAAACCTGAAAACCATATGCAGACATTCGCAGAGCATTACAATCCAAGCTTTAGTGGAGAAATTAAAGTACCTGTTAATTCTATAAAGCCGTTGAGCCTGGACGAAAGAAAAATAATAGCTAGACGTGCAGCCATGGAATTGATACCTAATGCGATCACAAATTTAGGAATTGGAATGCCTGAAGGGGTTTCAATGGTTGCTGCTGAAGAGTGCATTGGAGACCAAATGAATCTTACTATTGAATCAGGTCCTATCGGTGGTGTTCCAGCCGGTGGACTAAGCTTCGGTGCAGCCATCAATCCTACTTGCATCATAGATCAACCCTATCAATTTGATTTTTATGATGGAGGCGGATTAGATGTTGCATTTTTGGGCCTGGCACAAACAGATAAATGCGGAAATGTCAATGTCAGCAAGTTTGGACCTAAAATTGCTGGATGTGGTGGTTTTATCAATATAACACAGAATGCAAAAAAAGTAGTCTACTGTGGTACATTTACAGCAGGCGGTCTAAAAATCAGTGTTGATGGTGGAAAATTAAACATTGAAAATGAGGGTCGATCAAAGAAATTTCTAGATGAGGTTGAGCAAATTACTTTCAGCGGTGAATATGCGGCAGAAGTAGAACAAAATGTGATATACATTACTGAAAGAGCGGTTTTTGAATTAACTAAAGAAGGAATGGTTCTTAAAGAAATTGCACCGGGTATCGATTTGCAGAAGGATGTTCTTGATTTAATGGACTTCAATCCAATAATAGCAGAAGATATAAAAACGATGGATACAAGGATATTTTTAGATAAAAAAATGGGAATGACTTTGTAGAAGTTATATTATACTAGAAAAATAATAATTAGGAGGAAATTAGATGAGAGAAGTAGTGATTGCTTCTGCCGTAAGAACACCTATTGGAAATTTTGGAGGTTGTTTGTCTTCTGTTTCTGCTATTGACTTAGGTATTGCTGCATCAAAAGAAGCCTTGAAAAGAGCCAATATTAAGCCTGAAATGGTAGAAGAGACAATTATGGGAAACGTCTTAGGAGCCGGATTAGGTCAAAATGTGGCAAGACAGGTCAGTATAGGTTCTGATATACCAATTGAAACGCCTGCAATGACCATCAATAAAGTATGCGGATCAGGGCTTAGAAGTGTAAGCATAGCCTTTCAATTTATTCAAAATGGAGACGCCGATATTATTCTTTGCGGTGGCACTGAAAGCATGAGTAACGCACCTTACTATTTACCCAATGCAAGATGGGGACAAAGAATGGGAGAAGGAAAGCTTGTTGATGGCATGGTCTATGATGGTTTATTTGATATTTTCAACAAATACCATATGGGAGTTACAGCAGAGAACATAGCTGAGCGATGGAATATTGGCAGAAAAGAACAAGATCAATTTGCTGTTATGAGTCAAAACCGTGCGGAAGCAGCTCAAAAATCAGGTCGATTTATTGATGAGATTGTCCCGATAAGTATTCCTCAAAGGAAAGGCGATGCAATAGTAGTAGATACAGACGAATTTCCAAGACATGGTGCTACAATGGAAAGCATGGCCAAATTAAGACCTGCCTTTAAGAAAGATGGAACAGTGACAGCTGGTAACGCATCCGGCATCAATGACGGAGCTTGTGCTTTTGTAGTGATGAGTAAAGAAAAAGCAGAAGAGCTAGGAATTAAATACTTAGCAGTAATTAAATCTTTTGCTTCCGGAGGAGTAGATCCTTCAATTATGGGATACGGACCAGTACCTGCAACTAAAAAAGCTTTGGATAAATTAGGTTGGACAGTGGAGGACCTAGAGTTGATAGAAGCCAACGAAGCATTTGCTGCACAATCCATAGCTGTTGTTAGAGATTTGGGCTTGAATTCAGAAATTGTAAACGTAAATGGAGGAGCAATAGCATTAGGACACCCTATTGGAGCATCAGGAGGTAGAATTCTAGTGACTTTGCTTTATGAAATGGCAAAGAGAGATGCATCAAAAGGACTAGCTACACTTTGCATTGGCGGTGGCATGGGAACGACAGTAATTGTAGAAAGAAAATAAAAAAAAGCCCATCCGGGCTTTTTTTAATCCTCTTGACTATCGTCGTCATCCTCGAAGCTGAACAAATCTTCATCGGGTGTTTCTGTAAAAGCAGAGACACTTTTTTTAGGGATGAGTTGATCCTCTTCGTTCGTCATTTTACAGACGCCTCTAAACAGAGCACCTTCATCAATGACAATTTTGCCAACCTCTACATCACCAATTAACACGCCTGTGTTTTTCAAATGCAGCTTATCAGTGCAGAGGACATTGCCCTTGACAGAGCCTGATATGGTAATTTCATTACAGCTGATGTCTCCTGTGACAGAGCTTCCTGAAATGACGATTCGGCTACAGTCTATGTTGCCGGTTACAGAACCGGTCTCTCCAATAATAATGCCATTCCCCTCAACGTCACCTGTGACCTTGCAATCTAAACGTACCGTGCCTGTAGATTTAATATTGCCGTCGATTTGCACGTTGCTACTGATTAAGGTGTCAATTTTTTCAAGATCAGCAGATTCTTTTTTAGTGAGAACTTCTTTGCCTGTTGATACTCCAAACATAATTTAATCTCCTATTCAAAATAATCTTTTATTTTTACAGGATCAATCGGACTTCCGTCTTTTATAATTTCAAAATGTAGATGTGGTCCTGTAGATTGTCCCGTTGAACCCATTGTTGCAATTAAATCGCCTTTGCACACCACTTGATTTATTTTGACACTAATCTTGCTCAAATGCGCATACAATGTCTTATAGCCGTAGCCGTGGTTGATTAAGACATACTTGCCGTAGCTGTAGTTGTAGCCGGTATCGATGATTTTCCCCGAGCCCGCCGCAAAAATGCTTGTTCCGGAAGCATTGGCAATGTCAACGCCGTTATGATACTCTTTCAGAGAGCTGAAAGGATTGATTCTATATCCAAAGCCGGAGCTAATCATCCCTGAAGTGGGGTACAAATCAGGAAAAGAGTCGATATAATTCATTTTTTCAGCCACATCATCAATAATGCAGGTTGTCTCTCGAAGTCTAGAATCCAGCTCATTTAATGAAGTGTCAAAGCTATTGTCAGGACTGACCGGAGAATTTTCAGAAGCAATCTCAGAGCCTCCCATACCAATACCGGTAAGGTCAATGATTTGTTTCTTGAATTCATCAAATTCCTGAATCTTTTGATCAATTTTAATATTTTGAGCTAATATAACAGCATTATTAGATGCGATAATCTGATCCTTATCCTCTAGAGTCTTGTTCAGAGAAGCGATTGCCTCTTCTTTAGCTTGATTTGTCATCTGAAGAGATAAAATCAATGCGTCCCTTTCAGAAACTACCAGGTTCAAATGCTGGTTATTCAAAAAAACTGATGTGAAGACAACAATAGCCATGATCAGAGAGACCGCGGCAAAAGCGAGATATTTTAGCTTCATACAGATTCGGAAAGGTTTTCCAGTAGAGGTCATTAACACAGCTTGCAAGATATTGTTGCGCTTTCCCCAGTAAAATATAAATAATTTTTTCATAAATCACCAACTGTCAAATTCTTTATAAAGATTGAAGCATAAAATTATTAATATGTTATCATTATTAGAAGGATAATATCAAGATATTTTTTTAAAATGCAAAAAAATACATTTAAAGTATATAAAAACGTTTTCAAAGTTTCCTCGTAATACAATCTATTTATGATTATGTCTAAGCGTGAATATTTAAACAAATATATTTATTTAAAAATATAGAGTCGCTTGAATAAAATCAAAGGATTTGGGTAATAAATTAGGTAGTACAACCTTATCCTTAAGACTTTACAAATTGCCCATTGCCCATTATAATGGTGAGAGAAAACAAAAGGGTGTACAAAACTGGGGGATATAATGAAAAGAACAATTCGTAATACCTATCTAATTTTAATGGATATCATTTTACTGAGCCTATCCATATTTCTGGCCTTCCTCATTAGATTTGAGGGTGTGCTTCCTAAAGAGTATGTTGCAATGGCAACCACTCATTATTTCAATGTGATTTTGATTAAAATCGTCATTCTGTACTTTTTCAGACTGTACAACAGTCTATGGATTTATGCCTCTATTGAGGAATTAATGGAAATATTCACCGGTGCCGTTATTGCAAACGGAGCCGTTTTAATCTACATGTTTTTCAATCAAATCGATATACCCCGCAGCATCTATATCATCACCACCCTATTGGATATCATGCTTCTCGGGGGCTTCAGATTAAGCTATAGGATCTATAGAAAATATAAGCTGCAAGGCAATATTTTCAAAAAAACTGATAAAAAACGCATTATGATTATTGGAGCCGGCGATGCCGGTGCGATGATTATCAAGGAGCTTCGAAATCATACAAACTTACACAGTGAGGCCGTTGCCATCATTGACGATGATATCTACAAAAAAGGGAAAATCATCAATGGTGTTCCCGTGGTAGGTGGCCGCGATGAAATCATAGATGTCTGTAAAAATAAAAAAATCGATGAAATTATCATTGCAATTCCATCAGCGACAAAGCGAGAAATATCAGAAATAGTAAAGGAATGCAAGCGAACGGATGCAAAGCTCAAGATTCTTCCGGGTGTCTACGAAATCATCGATGGCAAGGTCAACATCTCACAAATCAGAGAGGTAGGGATAGAGGATCTTCTGGGCCGCGATGAAGTCGTACTCGACAAAGCAAACATTCGAGCCTTCCTACACCACAAAACAGTCATGATTACCGGCGGAGCAGGATCTATAGGCTCCGAGCTTGCAAGGCAAATAGCAACCTATGAGCCTCGAAAGCTTATCCTATTTGATATCAATGAAAATGGACTCTATGATATAGAGCATGAACTCAACAGAATCTACAACCAAGACCAGATTACGCTTGATTTTGAAGTCATCATAGCTTCTATTAGAGACTGCAGGAGACTGGAAGAAGTTTTCGATCATTATAGACCCCAGGTCGTCTTTCATGCCGCTGCGCACAAGCACGTTCCGCTGATGGAGAAAAGCCCGCATGAGGCCATTAAAAACAATGTTTTTGGTACGCTCAACCTAGTGGTATCCTCTCAAAAGTATGGCGTGGAAAAATTCGTCCAAATTTCTACAGATAAAGCTGTGAACCCAACAAGCGTCATGGGTGTGAGCAAACGAATCTGCGAAAAAATTATTCAAAATTACAATTCTGTCGGCAGCACCGAATTTGCCGCCGTGCGTTTTGGCAATGTATTGGGAAGCAACGGAAGCGTTATTCCATTATTTAAAAAGCAAATTGCTGACGGAGGGCCCATCACCGTCACCCATCCGGAAATCATCCGATATTTCATGACCATTCCGGAGGCCGCTCAGCTCGTGATGCAAGCAGGAGCCATTGCAAAGGGAGGCGAAATATTCATTCTGGATATGGGAGATCCGGTTAAAATCATCGATTTGGCAAGGGACCTTATCAAGCTATCAGGACTTGTCCCCTATGACGATATAGACATCAAAATCACTGGGCTGAGACCGGGAGAAAAGCTTTATGAAGAGCTTCTCCTTTCTGAGGAAGGCATCACACAAACCACGCATCAGAAAATTTATGTCGCACAACCGATAAATCCCGATATCAATTTGCTAAAGAATCAAATCAACACACTTAAAACGGTTATACATGAATGTGATGAAATAGAAATAAGAAAAGTACTTAAAGATATCGTGCCGGAGTACATGCATCAATAAAGGATAATTACTAATGGTCATTTTGGATATTCTTTCAACCAATCAAGGGGCTTACAGACTAGTCAAAAACAGGGTATTGCAAGTCAACAAGCAACACTTGAATTACGTCGTATGCCCAGATGGCCCCTTCACACAAAAAATGACGGATGCGAAAGTACCCGTTATTTGTTTTGAAATCAAACGGAGTATGGGTTTGGGAATGTTAAGAGAAATGAAAGCGCTCGTCGGACTTTTTCTGCAAACAAGCCCGGATGTAGTGCATTCTCATAACTCCAAAACAGGTGCTTTGAGCCGATTGGCCGCCTATTATTACAAAAAACGTTACGGGAAAAAGCTACTAGTCATTCATCAGGTACATGGCTTCTATTTCAACGGAGAGACAGGAATAAAAAAAACCCTATTCCAGTGGATAGAAAAACAACTTGCAAGGCTGACTGATATTTTGTTGTTTCAAAATCAAAAAGAACTCGACATGTCCATGCGGATGGGCATGAACAGACACGCACGACTGGTGTATATTGGTAACGGCATCAATTTTGAAGAATTTCCAACCGTCCAAACAAAAGTGCTTCAAAAGGGTGATAGGCTAAATATTCTTTTCGTTGCGAGAGTAGAAGAAATAAAAAATCAGCTTCAAATGATTGAGGCCTTAAATATTTTGATCCACCATAAGCACAGAACAGAATTAAACCTATACCTGATAGGAGAGCAATCCCCAGACTATCTCAAAAAAATAGAAGAGAAGATTATTCAATATGAGCTGCGTGATTTTATCGTGTTGACAGGGATGCTTGATCGAGAAGAGCTAATGAGCTTTTTCACGGGCGCATTTTTATCCGTCCTAACCTCTTACAAGGAGGGAAAGCCAAGAGCCATGATGGAAAGCCTGTACATGGGGATTCCATGCATCGGAACGAATGTTGTCGGCACAGAGGAAGTGATTCAAGATGGGTACAACGGATATCTTGTCCCGTTGGGTGACGCCGAGAGCCTTGCAACAAGGATTGAGCAGCTCATAGACAACCCGACCTTATGGCACACCTTGGCACAACAGGCTCAAGACTATGCGACCTTGCATTTCGATGAACGGCAAATTATTGATAGACTGATTGCGTTATACGGAGGATAAAAATGTCCAATCAAAGCAGGCATAAAATTGATTTTGTGGGAATTGGCTTCTCAAAATGCGGCTCTACCACACTTGACGAATACTTAAGACAAGTCAGAGGGATCAATCTACCGGCACACACAAAGGAAGTGCATTATTTTGACTGGTACTATCACAAGGGAGAGAGATGGTATCATAAGAAATTCAAAAAAACAGAGTTGACTATCTATGGAGAAATTACACCAGGATACGTAAAAAGCCCGGAGTATCTGCATCGGATAAAGGATTACCATCCAAGCATTAAAGTTATTCTCATCCTACGAAATCCTGCTGACAGGATATACTCGCGATATAAGCACGCCTATCAAAATAACAATAACAAACAATCTTTGGAAGAATACATACAAAACAGTGGTTTTTTAGAGAAAAGCATTTATATAGAGGATCTACTGACAACATTCGAGATTTTTGGACGGTCACACACGCACGTCCTGATTTTTGAGGAAATGGTAAAGAATCCTGAGAATGAAATCAAGAAGCTGCTCAAGTTTTTGGGAGCTCGTGTGGATCATTTGACATTGCAAAGGCTTCATGCCAATCGGTCGGAAATTCCTGCCAATAGAGCTCTCTACAAGCTTTTAAAAAAAGGAGTACGATGGCTCAAGGCCCTCAATCTAGATTGGGTGACGGAAAAAGTCAAGAGCACGGGCTTTAAAAAAATGATGATGTCCAAGCAAGTTTTTAGCCCGATGGACGAAGATACCAGAAAGAAAATCAATCGAGTTTATCGGGAGGAAATCAAAAGCCTATCCTGCTTGCTCGACAAAGATTTAAATGAGATCTGGAAATTAGGTGAGAAATCTTGAAATTTACAATAAAAAAAATACATAGAAAAATAGGACTTCTATTGATTGCAGTGAAGGAAATGATGTGCCCGAATACTTGCATCAATTATATTCGTTTTCAGTTCTACAAGTTACGATATAATTCTATCGCAGACAAGAATAAGATTATTTGGGTAGAGACCACGGCTGTTAAAAAAGCTCTTCAGGATGAGAAGGTTAAAAGGTTTGGGCTTTTACCAATCATGGATGGCGACTGGGATTTGAAAACCAGAGAAATTACCTCAGCTAAAGTACTTGGCATTGAGGAGCATTATCGGCAAGGTGTCCCATGGGAGCGTACCAAGCTCTTCGATTGGTATGCCAAACGTTTTGAAAAAGAGCTGTTGATTCTGAGATGCAAAAATCTTGAAGAATTGAAATACAAATACGAGACAGACATTGAACAATTATATCAAAATTTAAAAACAAATGGATTTCTGGCTCCATCAGAACAGCATCCTGATATCGATGTAATCGAAGGATATATTGATCGAAACGGTCAATTTCTGTATGGATCAAACGGTAATCATCGCTTGGCATTCGCTAGAATCCTGGGCATTCAAAAAGTTCCCGTAAAAATAAAATCCCGCCATAAAAGCTGGCAGGATTTCAGGGAAAAAATTTACAAGGAGGGGCTGTCTGAAACAGACTGGGATCATCCTGATTTGCAGGATGTATTGACCTTTAAAGGCTAATCAGACAACAATCCGGCTTCCCTATAATACATTTCCGCTCCGGGATGCAAAGGTGCACCTAGCTTTTGCACCATGCTTTCAGGCGACATTTGTTGAAGAGCCGAATGGACGGATTGCATGTAATCCAGGTTTTGGTGGATAGATTTGGCAATCTTGTAGGCTGTTTCATCTGATGCATTTGCCGATATCGTCAATACCGTTGTTGCAGCCGGCACGATAAAGTCACGATCATGAAATTCATAAGTTCCAGCAGGAATCACCACCTCTGTGTAACCATATCGGTCACAGAGGGATTTTATTTTTTGGGGGTTCATTTCAATGATAGTCAATTTTTTATTGATTGAGCTTTCAACGATAGGAGGCGCCGGAGCCAAAGTTGAAATACAGAAGCCGTCAATCGACCCATCTCCTAGCATACTGACCGAGTCCTCAAAATTTTTATTCAAAATCTGGCAGCCCCAAGCTTCCATGTCTGCGATGGTCATATCATATTCAGCAATCATTCTATTAAAGGCCGCGGCACCTGATGAATCAGGCTTATCGATAGACAATCTGATTTTGACCTTGTTTTCTATAATTTCATCAAAGCTCTTCACACCCATATCCTCAGTCAACACCATTTGAAGACAGCTGTCATAAAAAGAAGCAATCGTTCGCAGCTCAGACAAAGGAGCCTCGTAAGGCGACATGCCATTTGTGGCGGCAAATGTAAAAATGTTATGCGACATCCCTGTATCTACCGTACCGGCGTTGACCTGAATAGGGTTGGTAACAACACCTCCGGGCATGATTTGAACAATAGAGCCGGGGTACGTCTTGTTGATGCATTCGCTGATGCCGTTGACAATCATAAAAAAGACACCTGATGGCGAGCCTCCAAGGACAGAAATATTAATAGGAGACTCATCAAAGGAGACCTTCTGTGCGATTAATCCAACATCTTGATAATAAGACAAAGCACCAGGATGCATAGGCAGTGCAGAGCCCTTTGGCATATTCTCAGGCATCAGTTGATGTAAAGAGGCGTGTACACTTTTAAAATAATCCAGATTTTCATGAAGAGCCTGTAGTACCTTCGTGACATTCTGATTAGGCGTATTTACTGATGCCGCCAGATAAGTGACATCAGAAAAAGAAGCCGTCTCTTTAGATAAAAAAGAATATGCTTCTGATGGAATGGTACAGGGTTGATAGCCATAAGCGTCACACAATTGTTTGATTTTTTCCGGATTCAATTCAAGCAAAACCAAGTCCTTATTGATAGCCGTTTCCACAATTTGAGGTGCAGGTGCCAAGGTTAGTAGGACCATGCCGTCAATCAAGCCATCTGAAAGCATTGATGAGGCATCACTTTGACTTTTCATCATGATAACGGCGCCCCAGTTTTCCATTTCTTGGACAGTCAAGCCATAAGCATCAAGGATTCTAAGGAAAGCCCCTTCAGCCGCAGAACCCGGATTGCCAATCGACAACCTGATTTTAAGCTGCTGTTCAATGATTTCTTCAAAACGGGACACACCCATCTCTGAAGTAACAACCATCTGAAAAACAGAAGAATAGAGCTGGGCAACGGCTCTAAGATTTTCGGCCTTTTCATCAAAAGGGTCCATTCCATTGGCAGCTGAAAAAGACAACGTGTTGTGTACCAAAGCAAAATCCACTTCATCTTGATTGAGGCGAATCACATTGGCATTTGAACTACCCGGCGTAATTTGTATAATCGACCCCGGGTAAGACTCCATGATACAACCCGAGATGCCATTTGCAATTAAATCCCATACGCCACCGGGTGAACCACCAAGCATACTGACATCGAGTGGGGAATCCTCAATCCCTGCAGGAGGTGTCGACGTGGTATCAGTATTAGCAGTCGACTCAGCACCTTGTGCCGGCTCACGATAGCAAGCAGTGGTACCGGCCAGCAAGGCAAGCACCAGTAATAAAATCAATAATTTTTTTAATTTCATGGAACAACTCCTTCTTAATTTATTATTTGAATATCAATTTACCCCTCTCCGAGGCTTACTTCTGTAATATAAGAATACAAGAAATACAACGGCTGCCGATGTCAACGTAAATGTGACCTGACCGAGGACAGCCAATAATCCAGCCGCAAAAATAACCAATCGATAAATCAGATTGACTTCCCGGTCAAACCACCATCCCTCCATGCCCAGAGCAATCAAGGCTACACCGACAAAGGCTGATAAGACCGAAAAGATAATTTGACCCTTCGATGCCAGCAGTAGGACGGCCGGATTGAAAATAAAAATAAACGGTAAAATATAAGCAATAATACCCATCTTCATAGACTGAAAGCCCACCCGCATGGGGGAAGCACCCGCAATCGTTGCAGCGGCAAATGACGTCAAAGCTACGGGAGGTGTGACGGTTGCCATGGCAGCGAAAAACAGGATAAACATATGAACGGAAAGAGGTGCATATCCCAGTCGTATCAGAATAGGCGCACAAATGACAGCTGTGATTAAATACGAAGACGTAATATTCATGGCAAGACCTAAGAATAGTGTAATCAGCATTACAAGCACCAAAGTAAACATAACAGAAATGGAGCTGATAGAAATCAAGGAAGAGCTAAATTTGGCTGCAATGCCCGTGATGTTCACAACACCAATCATGATCCCGCAGGAAGCCATCGTAGACACAATGACGACGCCTTTGTCAATCGAATGACTGAAGGCATCAAACACACCTTTGAAGCTTATGCGATTGTCACGAGAGAACAAGCTGATCACCAAAATAAGCAAAACGGATTCCAGTCCGACCTTCGAAGGACTGACACCCGACATGAGACGAAAAATAAGATAGAATAAAGGAATAAAAAATCCGGTTCCCTGACGAAGCAACGGAAACAATGGTTTTCTTGAAGCACTATCCATACCACCAATGCCGATTTTTCTTGAACGGATATCAATCGTAAAAAACAAAGCTGCAAAATACAGAAAAGCAGGGAAAAATGCACTGCTTGCGACTTTTGCATAAGGAATACCCACCACCTCAGACATCATGAAAGCGACCGAGCCCATAATAGGAGGCATAAAAATACCGCCCACCGAGGCACAGCTTTTGACGGACGCCGCAAATTCAGGAGAATAACCTCGCTTAATCATGGTTGGAATCGTCATAGCTCCCGTCGTTGAGGCGTTCGCGATAGGACTGCCTGAAATCATGCCGAAGAGAGCTGAGGAAATAATGGCAATTTTAGCAACGCCACCCTTGCTCGATCCGGCAAGGCTTGAAACAAAGTCAAACAAAAATCGTCCCGCTCCTGACTTTATAAAAAATGCTCCGAAAATCAGAAAAATCATGATATGACCTGTTGCCACGCCCAATGTTCCGCCCCAGATGCCATAAGGAGACAAAAACAACCCATCAATGATTTGCGACGTCGTGAATCCGCGATGTCCAAACTTACCCGGTATGTGATGTCCAAAAAGAATATAAAGCAAGGCCATCAGGTTTAGAAGCGACAGCCAGGGGCCGGTTACCCTTCTTGTACCCTCGATAAGAAGAAAAATTGTCAAAAATCCAAACAGCAGATCCAACGGCATCACCGGATCAATATTGATATATCGATGGATGATCCGATCGAGGTTGTATCCGATATAAACACTGACCGCCAGAGAGGCGACCGACAATACGATGTCATAAAAAGGTACCTTCTTGCTTATAGACCCGGGAGTGGTATAGCTTAAAAATACATAGGCAAAAAACAATCCGAAGCTAATTGCGCGATGAAAAATAGGCTCTGGATAAATTAAAACGGCAACCACCAAATAGATGGATGTGATGAGAACAAGCACATGCCGAAGCCTCGTGTACAATGGAGAAAGCTGTCTTTTCTCTCCGCTATCGATTAAATACTTAAGCATGATCCTTCTCCATGATTTGAGACATATAGTCAGCCAAATAATGGCTGTTGGCTTCATTGTTAATCTCAGTATGACGACAGCTCATCGGCACCACAACGAAATCCTCACACAAGGCCTTCCAGTAATCCTCGGAGGCAGTACCCTTTTGTAAATCCTTGATAGAAGTGAAATAATAGACACGCCCATGAAAAGGCTTGGGTTCATAAAGGCTATAGGCATAAGACAGGATAGCCTCTTTTTCACGATTTGAAGGGGATACTGTGCTCTGTTGAGCTATTCTGGCACCATAAGATTTTTTGAGACGTCTGGTTCTAAAAACCTTGAAGGCTGTCCCTATTTTTTTAATAATCAAAGGTAAAATTTCTTTAAATGAATGCTCCTTAAGCTCTCCCAAACTATTTTGGAGAAGGCGCAGGTATTTATTGCTCCCTTTGCTATAGAGAGCATCAAACATGGCCAGTGTGTCCACTTGATATCCTTTTGAATGCAATACCTGTGCAATTTCAAACGCCAATGCGCCGCCGAAGCATGTGCCGCACAGGTGATAAGGACCAATAGGGTCCAATCGTGTTATTTCATCCGCGTAGACTTCAGCCAAGCGCGTAAAAGTTAGAGGATGCTCCCAGCCTTCATAATCCAAGTCAAAGCGCAAAGCATAGACAGGACGGTTTGCATCCATAAAAGACCCCAGATGATGGTAAGTGACAGCCTCGCCGTCTCCGGTATGGACACAATAAAGGGGTTCCTTGTAGCCTGAAGCCTTTATCGGAACAAGAAAACGCAGCTTTTGCCTGATACCTTCAGCCTCTGAGATATAATGCGCCAGGGCTTCGATTGTAGGCTCATTAAAAAAAACATTCATCGGTACCTGCAAGCCAAATTGATCCTCTACAAAGCTGAAGAGGGCCGCCGCCGACAAAGAATCACCACCACATTCAAAAAAATGATCACGTACACCGATTGACTTCAGCTTAAGGAGATTTTGCCACATGGCTATTAGCAGAGTCTCCGTGTGATGAAGGTCGTTATTTTTTTCTGCTGACAGACAATCTTGGGAAGCTTCGCTTGAAGCATAAACACTAGATTCCGCTTCATGATTTTTCAGATGAAGATATAAAGATTTTCGTTGCACCTTGCCACTTGAATGGACAGGTATTTGGTCTAATACATAAAGTGAAGACGGCATTTTATAGGAGGAGACTGTGCCGCTCAAAAATCGCCTAAGCGTTTTAATATCAATATTCACATCCCCTTGCAGCACAATAGCTGCACCGACATCCTCCATCCCTTCGGCGTTCAAAAAGCCAAAAACAGCGGCGTCTTTAATATTAGGATGTTTAAGAATGGCAGACTCCACCTCATAAGGAGAAATTTTCTCGCCCCCACGGTTAATGATTTCCTTGACACGCCCCGTGATAAAGACGTAACCATCCTCGTCGATATAACCCAAGTCGCCAGTGTGGAACCATCCGTCCGTAAAGCAAGCAGAAGCAGAGCTGTCGGTCTGTTCATAGCCGGAAAAAACACCTTTACCCCTCACCATGATTTCACCTTGCTCAATTTTAATATCCAAACCGAGCGTAACACCGACTGAGCCTTCCTTGAAGCCCTTAGGCGCCCCATAATCCGAAGCGATAGTGCGTGTTTCAGTCATGCCGTAGGTCTGAATGACAGGGGCAGAAAAAGCCGCCTCCAAAAATTGCTTCATTTTCAAGCTCAACGGTGCGCCACTTGAGCGAATAAATCTCAACCTAGACCCGGTTATCTTCATACCGCTTCTTTGCAAATCATCCACAATGGCATTGAGTACAGCCGGGCTTGCAGTAAACCAAGAGACCTTATTTTCATTGATGAGTCGATAAAGCGTCTGGTGTTTAAAGCCATTCATGATAACAACCTGTCCACCTGTAAGCAAGGTGCTTAGCATTGAGTTGATGGAGGTTCCCTTAAACATTTTTGCAATAATGAGATTTGCATCTTTCTCTGTAAAATCAAAGAAAACATTTTTTTCTTCCACAGAGGTTAGGATACTTTCGTAGGTAATCGGCACCACCTTGGGGGTACTGGTTGTGCCTGAAGTTGTAAGGAGCAAAGCCATATCGGCTTGATCCTTTTCAGGGTCTGTTTTTTTCTGAGTCGCTTTCTCCAACCATTCAAATGAAAATTCAAGATTTTCAATTTCACCCGTATACTTAAATGAAATAATCCCCATACCTGTCGCACGAGCTACCGACAGCGCGTCGGGCGGACAATGCTCATCCGTCAACAGATAATCCGCACGCAAGAGATTAAAATACGACAAATATCCCTCTTCCGTCAGGCTGTCATCCAAAGGGGCAAGTGTCGCTGCTTCCATGATAGGCAGGGCAAGCATGCCGCAAGCCAAGCCGTCAGAAGAAACCAAGGCGATGCGCTCATGCTGTTGGACACCGCCCTCCAAAAAGAAACGTGAGGCAATAAGCATTAAACGGTTCAAATCGCCATAGGAGGCAACCTCACCCGTTGGAATGAGGAGTGCAGGCTTATGCCGGCGTTCAGAAATATAAAAATCAGTCAATTTAAAAAAAACGTTGGGGGACATACAAACCTCTCAATACAAATTTTGTTAAAATTTTAATATAATTATTCATTATACCATCAACATGTCATTTTTTCCATGTAAAACATAGCAAAATCATGCATTTTATATACAAAAGGGCTTCCATATAATATAATAATCTCAGTGACAAAACAGTCGCCAAAAATCAAAATAAAGCGATATTAATATAATCAGAGGTAAAGATGGCAAGTGAATTAAGCCAAGTCGGACGAAAATCAGCCGCAATTTTTGCAGGCAATCTCATCAGCAGACCCTTCAATTTCATATTCGGTATCGCAGTAGGACGTTTACTCGGAGCCGAGATTTACGGCGAGTTTATTTTTGTTGTCAGCTTTTTAGCCATGTTTGTGACCTTGTCCGGGGCTGGATTGACAAACGGCATCATTGCTTTTTTGCCGGGACAAAAGACCCGGGACATGCAAAAAAGCCTCTCGTCGTATGTCGTCAGCGTCATTGCAATAGCCAGCTTGCTAGTGGGTGGGCTCCTTTATCTTTTCTCAGACCTTGTAGCCGACAAGCTCCTCAACAATACGAATCTACTGCCCATACTTTTGATGCTGATTCCGACCATCGTGTTGCTATCCTTAGAACACATATTGCTAGCCGTTATGCGGGCCAACGGGCGCATCAAGGAGCATGTCTTTATCCGCAATATCTTTATCCCGTCAAGCAAGCTCATACTCCTACTGGTATTTACCTTAGGCTTCAATATTCAAAACAAATACAGCTTAATCGTTCCTTATTATATATACAGCACAGGATCGATTATCTATTTATGCGCCAAAATGAAAAAATACGATTATCTGGGACGTATCGAAAAGCATAAGGTCAACAAGGATATTCTTGTTTTTTCCCTGCCACTGTTGTTTAGCGGTGTGATCGGCATCTTGACGACCAATATCGATCAATATATGATCGGATACCTGCTGAACGCCAGAGAGGTAGGGATATATAAGGTGGCGATCCAGTTCGCGACGCTGACAAGCTTTGCCTTTATATCACTCAATACCGCCTTTGCACCCTCAATCGCCAAGCTCTACCATGAGGGTAAAATGGAAGAAATGGCAGATATATATAAAAAATCGACAAAGTGGGTCACCGTCATCAATCTCCTCATCTTCGGAATTTTCTTTGTTCTTTCACAAGATTTGATGCGATTAGTTGGCAAAGAATTCCTGCCCGGAGCCTCGGTTTTGGTCATCATATCGCTGGGAGAAATCATCAATTCCGCCTCAGGACCGGTTGGTGCAATCAATATCCAGACCGGGCATCCGCGGTATACGCTATACACCAAGCTGATCGTTCTCGTCGTCAATGTATCGCTCAATGCGCTCTTGATTCCCACACAAGGCATCAAAGGAGCGGCCTTTGCGACGATGACCTCTATCATGCTGTCAAATATCGTAGCCTTTTTATTGATGTACCGACAGCTCAAAATCCATCCCTATGACAAGAGTTATCTAAAGATTATTTTCTCAATGCTATTGGCGACCTCCATCAGCTTTCTTTTGCACCAACAGCTAGACGTTCATTATATGGTTAGAATTATGATGATCTGTGCCATCTACACACTCATCTACGGTACATTGATGATGACGTGGATTATTGATCGAACAGAAATCAAAATGATGACCGATATGATCAAGACACTCAAAAAAAAGACCCGCAACAATTGAGAAGGAATAAGCGATATGCTATACTACTTCATAGGATGAATACTGATTACAATGATAAATATCGGAGAAAACCATGAAAATTGACAGAAAAAACAAACTATTCATATTGAGCCAAGGACTCATCGATCTGGCTATCGTCTATTATTCATATATCCTGGCGATTATCCCCTTCAACGCTACCCATCCAAGGATATTGGCGCTAAATGACTTTATACTGATTATTCCCTTTATCCTAGCCTTGTCCTTCATATTTTTTCAAGTCTTCAACGTGTTCGAATATGGAGAGTACGGCTATATTGAAAGCTATATCTCCGTCGGATTGGCAGGCCTATTGGTCAATATATCAGCCGTCGTCGTCGCATTCGGACTCAACCTGACACGGATTCCTTCCAAGCTCTTTATCTTTGCCTATTTGATTCAGCTCGGTCTCTTTGCGGTATCCAAATATCTGATGACCTTGGCATATAGCCGGACGCTTACCTCAAAAAAGGTAGTTTTAATCGGTACGGAGGCTGCGCGTCAAGCCATGAGTGAAAAAATAGAGGGACTCAACCGTGGAGAATTTCAAATCA
>JAFGVC010000182.1 GCA_016938195.1 Tissierellales bacterium
ATCAGAACAGTTAACTTTACTACCAGCAATTTTGAGGGCACCAGGGATGATGTTTGTTCAAGTATTAGTTAACGTATTTGTAACTTCTGGATCTGGGCAAGCAGCTATCACCATGCCAATCATGGCACCGCTTGCAGATCTTTCAGGAGTTTCAAGACAAACTGCTGTATTGGCATTTAAATTTGGAGATGGATTCTGTAATTATATTTTACCGCATGCAACAGCGACGATGGGTTATTTGGGCGTCGTTGGGATACCATATGACAGATGGTTTAAATATATGTGGAAATTATTCTTGTTCTGGATGGCGTTGGGTTCAGTCATATTAATGGTAGCAAGCGTCATCAATTACGTATAATAAATATTTTCTATTTTGCGTCCTGGACTCACTTATAAACGAGTTCAGGATGCAATTAATTCTAAGAGTGTTATTTAATACAACAGTTTTCGAAACAGAAAACAGACGGAGGAAAGTGCATGATTCTGACAAATGAATATTTAGGCCATGTAGAGATGACAAACACTGAACATGTTAAGGCAGGAGAAATTAATACGTGGATGATTATATATAAAGTAGGAAAATATGGGATAGATGATACAGGAAGCTTGAAGATTGCTTGGCGCAACCCAAGTGATTGGGGGATGCCTCAGTTTAATAATCCTGAAGCCATTGGATATACCACAATAGAAGTCAACGGAAATGCAAAAATTAAAGTTGAACTGGAAACGTTTGAGAGGCCATTCAACAACAGCATTGCAATCACTGTATTTGACGGATTTCTAGTCGAAGGGGATACCATCACAATAACGATGGGAGACAAACGCTTTGGCAGTGAGGGTATACGTGCCCAGACCTTCTGTGAAGAAGAACATGAATTTCGAACATTTGTCGATCCGTATGGCTCTAGACGCTATCAAAGATTGCCAAACGATATTGTATTTCCGATTTTTTCAGCTAAAGCCTGTGAAATTCATGCGGTAGCACCATCTTATTATGATTCGAAAAGTTCAAACGAGATACTCATTAGAGCGTTAGATCGATATGGGAACATATCAGAAAAATTTGAAGACAGTATCAATATCGAATTGTTATGTGCGGATTCCATGTGTGAAAAACAGAGTATTAAAATATCAATGAATCAAGAAAATCAAGGACTCATCCGTTTTGTATGGCCACATAATCTGAAAGAAGGAACATACTATTTTAGTGTCAATGGCGAAAAAACTGGGTTGCATGGTATAAGCAATCCTTATCGCGTATCGAACGAAACCATAAAGCTTTATTTTGGAGACATGCATGGTCAAACAGCGGAGACAGTTGGAACAGGTAGCTTAGATCGATATTTTTCATTTGCGAGAGATAGTGCATTTATCGATTTTTCCGGATGGCAAGGCAATGATTTTCAGATTAATGATAAAAAATGGCATGATGTCAGAGAGGCAACACAAAAATATCATCAACCCAATAAATTCATTACTTTTTTGGGTTATGAATGGTCTGGATTGACTCAAAATGGTGGAGATCACAATGTATATTTTTTTAACGACAATGAAACCTTTTATCCAAACAGCAATTGGTTGGAAATGCCAGGGTCTACCGATATAAAAAACAATGCGCCAACGGTAACCGAACTTTTTGAAAAATTTAAGGAAAGAGAAGATGTCATGATTATTCCACATATCGGAGGGAGATATGGGACATTAGAATTCTTTAATCCCCACTTCACGCCAGTCATAGAAGTACATTCTCATCATGGGACTTTTGAATGGTTCATATTTGATGCAATGAAAGCACGTCATAAAGTTGGCTTTATTGCGACAAGCGATGATCATACATGCCGTCTAGGTATGTCTTATCCTCTAAGTAAGGACGGGAAGGCTTCCTCCTTCGATGTAACAAGCGGTTATACCGCTTTATATACCACTTCATTAACGAGAGAGAATGTTTGGAAAGCTATTAAGGCTAGATATTGTTATGCGACAACCTTCAATCGCATGATTCTGGATACAGATATGAGCGGTTATCATATGGGAGAAGAAATACAGGACAATATTGCGGCAGATATGACCGTCAAAGTTCATAGCAATTCACCGATTGATACCCTTGCACTGTATAATTGGGATCAACAAATAGCACATGTTAATTTACGCCCAAAAGATCATAAGCGCATCCGAATAGCATGGAGCGGTGTTCGCGTACGAACAAGAAAAAAATCAACTGTTTGGGATGGGCATATAGAAATTATAGGCGGTAAAATTATTAGTGCCGAAGAATATGCTTTTGATCGACAGGATCAAGGAATAAAGGAAAAAACGGACAATAAAATCAGATGGACCTCTAATACGTCAGGAGATTATGATGGCGTCATCTTGGAGTTAGATTATGATGTGAACACAGAATTGATTTTTAAATCGACACAGAAAGAATTCACAGTCAATGTCAGTGAAATAACTGAGGAATTAATGATTTATCCTGCTGGTGGTGAAAATCTGAAAGTAGAAGTGAGCTTAGCCAATCAAAAATGTCAAAATTTGGATGAATTTATTACAGCTAGCAATGTTGAATATACATTTAAAGATATGAAGCGAAATTTAACTGAGGGAAATGCCTACTGGGTTCGTGTGCTCCAAGAGGATGGTAATATGGCTTGGAGTTCGCCTATTTTCACAAAATAATCATGGATGAGATTA
>JAFGVC010000183.1 GCA_016938195.1 Tissierellales bacterium
ATCTTCGTCTTTTGGCTCCTCCGGTATTTCAGCATATTTTAAATAGTTTAGAATATCTCTAAATATCCATGGACGTCCTAAAGCCCCTCTGCCAATCATCACACCATCACATCCGGTATCCTCAATCATTCTTTCGACATCTTTCACTGTATATAAATCTCCATTACCTATTATTTTAATCGAAAGCTTATCTTTAATTTCTTTTATAGTATCCCAATCCGCTTTCTCTGCATAAAATTGACTCCTCGTCCTGCCATGTAGAATGAGGGCATCTATCCCACATTCCTCCGCAATGGCTCCAATCTTCATATAATTAATGCTCTCAATGTTCCATCCTTTTCTGATTTTTACTGTAACCGGTTTGTTTGAAGCTTTTTTAGCACGACTCATTATTTCCCTTGCTAATAAAGGCTTTTTCATAAGTGCGCTACCGTCTCCGTTATTGACGATTTTCGGTGCAGGACATCCCATGTTAATATCCAAAATATCGAAGGTTTCCAGTCTATTGAGCTTTTCTAAAATCACAGCCTCAATAATGCCCGGATCAGATCCGAATATTTGAAGCGAAACCGGTCTATTTGAGGGGTTTATCTCCATAAGAAGTTCAGTTTTTTTGTCTTCATAATACAAACCCTTTGCACTGACCATCTCTGTGCAAACAAGCCCCGCACCAAATTCTTTGCAAATAGTTCTAAAGGCCATGTCTGTAATGCCTGCCATAGGTGCCATAACAAGATTATTATCTAATATAACATTTCCAATTTTCATGTTATTTTTCTATCATCCTTATTTCATATTTATTTATATTTAAGATTTCAATCTGTTCTTGTTTCTTAATGCGTAATCGTCCTAAGGAATTAAAATCAATCAATTCTACATCCACCCATCTTTTATTATCCGGTTTTTTAATCTGTATTTCTTTACCGTATTCAATGCTATTTTCAAAGAGTTTACTCAAAAACTCTGCAAGCATCTCCTTATTCAAATAAATTAATTCCAGATTTTTTTCTAGACAATTCAAAGCATTAGCTACTATTTGTTCCTTTAATAGCTTGCATTCTACGCTAGTCTTTATATTAGTAGCAGGACATTTGACGTTCTCGCTCAGTTCTTTTGGGTCGATATCGTAATTTAGGAATACATCTAATATATAGGAAAACTCTTGATTTTTGGTTATTTTGTCAACCATTGTACAGCCTAACTTTTGATTGCCTCTCCATAAAGCATTGGACACGCTAAATTGTATTTCTTCATTGCAAGACTGACTCGCGTCTATCATAGATTGGGTCAAAATTAAATTAAGCAATTCAGAGAAATCTTCATTCGAATTGGAATGAATTATGACACTAAAATAAATACCCCCCTCTGGAGAATACCATATCTTTCCTCTTTTTGTTTGTGCATTCCATTGTTCTTCTGCAAAAATCACCATGCCATTCGGGCATTGATTAATGATACTTCTAGCTTTTTTATGCGTTGATTGAAGGGATTCAAATTGAAGGAAAATTCTTCCGATTTCTTTTGTTTGAAGCATTCCTTCCAATAGATTAAAATCCAACATTTCATCGCCTCCTGAAGGTTGTCTATTGCATAATACAATAAAATTTTGTATTTTTCAATATAAAAAAACATCCATGCCTTGGCATAGATGCTTGGTTTGTTAATAAAGTCTTGTTTATTATGGTATCAAATTATTCTTCTAGATTTAAAATTTCATTAATATGACCGATTAGCTCTTTAACTTCATCTAATGTAATATCCGCCATATGTGCAATTCTAAAAGTTTTCTCCTTGAGGTCTCCATAGCCGTTTGAAATCATAAATCCTCTTTTTGCCAATTCACCGTTCAAATCTTTGACGCTGATTCCTCTTGTGTTCTTAACAGTTGTCAATGTATTAGAAAGATATTTTTCATCCGCAAATATTTCAAAATGTTTTTTTGCCCAACCTCTGACATATTGGGCCATTTCGATATGTCTTGCAAAGCGATTCTCCAGACCTTCTTCCATTATTTGGTCAAGCTGGTATTCAAGGGCATACATTAAAGACACGTTTGGTGTTGAAGGGTATTGATGATCTTTCTTGTTAATGGTGTCATATATCTCAACCATGTCAAAATATAGGCCTCTGTTTTTAACTGTTTTTGCTCTTTCATATGCCTTATTTGACATTGTGCATATCGCTAATCCCGGAGGTAATCCAAGCGCCTTTTGCGTGGATGTAATACATATATCAATTCCAAGTTGATCAACTTCTATTTTTGATCCAGCGGCTGAGCTTACCGTATCAACGCAAAACACAACTTCTGGATATTTCTTTACAACATCTGCTATTTCCTTGATTGGATTCATAACTCCGGTAGAGGTTTCGTTATGCGTAATTGTGATAAGATCATATTCCCCTGTTGATAGCGCTTCTTCTACCATTTGAGGCGATGTCGCTTGTCCCATTTCGACTTCGAATAAATCAGCCGGAACGCCATTGCTTACAGCCATTTTATACCATCTTTTCCCAAAGGCTCCTACGGAAAAAACTGCAGCTTTTTTAGCCGTACAGCTTCTAATAGCCCCTTCCATAAAACCGCTTCCTGAAGAAGTTGAGAGCATGACCTGGTTTTCTGTGTAAAAAAGTTTTTTCAAATTATTGCTAATGTTTCTCTGTAATTCTGAAATTTCTTTTGTTCTGTGTCCGATTAATGGTTTTGCCATCTGGTCTAATATTTCTTGTCTTACTTCTACCGGACCCGGTATAAACAATTTTTTATGCACCTTTAATACCTCCTGAATTTGAAATTCGTTAAATTCTTAACATATCTTCTTATTTGTACAATTATAAAGAAAATTTAATATTTTATCAACCTTTTTCAACATTATTATTAATTTATTTTGTGATAATTCTCAATTTGTATTATAATTATGCTTATTAAATGACATTAAGCAAAGGAGAACTTTATGAAAAATTTCAGAATTGGAATGCCTGCTTTAATTGAATTGGCTTCTTTTGATGACACAGTGGACCTGTGTAGGGAATTAAGCCTTGATTTCATTGAATTGAATATGAATTTGCCTTCAAACTTTATAGAAAATCTTGACAGTAGTCATCTTATGTCCGTTAAAGAGAAGCACAAGCTTTCTTATACCATGCATATGCCGGATGATGCTGATATGGGCGTCTTTTTCGAGCCTGTAAGAAAGGGTTATGTTCAGCTGTCTATAGATACAATTGAATGGGCCTATCATTCAGGTGTAGAGCTTTTGAATTTTCATATTATTGAAGGAGCTAAAATGACTCTTCCGGACAGAAAAGTATACATTTACGACCAATATGAAGATGTTTTTATTGCCAAATTTACTGAATCATTTTTAAAAACTGCTGAAGCCGGTTTCAAAAAAGGCGTCAAAATTAATATTGAAAACTCCGGTAACTTTGGAAACTCTTTCGCACAGAAAGCCTTGAATAGTGTCCTTAGGTTTAAAGGCACCGGCCTTACTTGGGATGTAGGACATGATTCCGCAAAAAATTACGTCGACCACGATTTCTTAATGAAAAAGATTGATTTTATTTCACATATGCATTGCCATGACACTTTGGGCGCTAAAGATCATTTGGTTCCCTTCACAGGCGAATTAGATATTGAAAACCGCCTTGCCTTTGCAAAAGAAAGAGGTTTAACTGTCGTCATTGAAGTAAAAACAATTGCAGCGCTAAAAGAGTCTATCTACGTGTTAAGACAAAAAAAACTAATTTGATATTCGCTTGAAGCTAATCCAGAATACGATATAATTTTCTTCAAGCGTTGCCCAAATTTTACCACCATTGAGTTCAACAATCTCCCTGCATATGGCTAATCCAAGTCCACTACTTTTTCCTTCTTGTCTAGACTTATCCTTAATAAACATTCTGTCAAAAATATTATCCATGTCACCGATTGAAAAGAGATTATGATCAACCGTGTTAGAGAATGTAATGATGACATTCTCTTTTTCGTTCCATGATTTGATGATTAGTTCACCGGGTTTTTTTGCATATTTCACTGCATTGTGTATCAGATTTTCGAATACACGTACCATGAATAAAGGATCAGCATAAATGAGAGGCTTACCCGAACATAAATCTATGCTAAAGGTTAACTGATTATCTTCTACCAAATGAGAATACTCACCTTTTAATTGAGCAATAAAACGATTGATATCCAATTGAATTTGTTCAATATTAATAGCTTCACTGGTGAGCTTCGAATACTCAAACAGGCGATTAATGAGCTGCTTAAGTTGCTGCGCTTTACTAAAGCAGATCTCAACGTATTCTTTTAATTGATGATTGTCCTCATATCTTTCCTCTCTAATCAGGTTCAAATAACCTATTATTGATGTGAGTGGCGTTCTTAAATCATGTGACATATTTGTAATTAATTCTTTCTTTGATTTTTCAATTCTATCCTCATAGGCATTTCTTTCTTTTATGGATAAACTCATATAATTAATATTTTGTGCAAGAGACGTCAATTCATCATTTCCGGATAAGGCAATGGGAGTATTGAGATCACCATTAGAAATTCTATCAACCGATTCAGATATTTCATGAATATAGTTTATTCTCTTGTTAGCTAGTCTGAAAAAAATAAAGATGAAAAGCAAAACAGACAAGGCGATAATCATCATAACGAGAACATTTTCTTCATAAGTATTTTCCCTATACTGTCCCTCCAGAAAGATTATGTAACTATGACCCATAATACTAAACGTCCTATATAAAACGAAGTCTCTTTGCAATACGGCTTCATGACCGCTTTCATATATGACTTCTCCATTTTCATTCACAATGTTAATGTGATAAAATAATTCTTGTTCAATTGGTTTGAGCATTTCTTCAGTAATCTGATTCAAATTATTCAGATTGCTTAATTTTTTGTGTATTTGCTCTATAAATTGTGACGCTTTTTCTTTTTCAATGTTGTAAGAATCAATCTTGGCTTTATAATAATTTTTTTCGACAATATAAAATGACAGCGATCCAAAAATAATGGCCGCTACGATAGAAATTATGAAGAAACCTAAAAATTCAGTACGAAGACTTTTGACATTCTTATTTTTCAATTTTGTATCCCACTCCCCAAATGGTCTTGATGTATTTAGGATTTTTATAATCATCTTTCAACTTTTCTCTTAATTTTCTAATATGTACGGTTACTGTGTTATCCGTAACAAAAAATTCATCTTTCCAAACCCTATTGTATATTTTTTCTATACTAAACACATTTCCTCTGTTCTGTGCTAATAATGTCAAAATATCAAATTCTGTTTTTGTCAAATGAACCTCTTCATCTTTCAAAAAAACCTGATGCGTTTCAATATTGAGTTGCAAATCATCTATTTCAATTATTTCTCCGGTCATTTCAGACTTTGGGCTCTTATCAAAAACTTCTACACGTCTAATGTTTGCCTTGACCCTTGCAATCAATTCAAGCGGATTAAACGGCTTCGTGATGTAGTCATCGCCACCGGCTGACAAGCCCATAATTTTATCCATATCTTCACCTTTTGCTGATAAGAAAAGAATAGGCATCTTCTGACTTTCCCTAATTTTAATACATGTTTCCATTCCATCCATTTCAGGCATCATGATATCTAGTATCACTAAATCTATAGCATGATTCTCTATTATCTGCAAGGCTTTCATCCCATCTTCAGCTAACATAACTTTGAAATTCTCGTTTTGCAAATAAATTTTAATCATATTTCGGATATCTTTATCGTCATCAACAACCAATATTACCTTATTCTCCATAGCTCCTCCGCTTATACTTATTCTAACCATTTTTAAACAATAATAAATGAAATTTATATAAATAAATTATGAACAACTCCATTCTAACATATTTTTGATTAATCAAAAAATAATAAAATCCCGAACATGTCGGGATTTATTTTTAAGCCTGCTCAAACAATTCTTCGAATTCTTTTCCGCCTAATGTTTCTTTTTCGAGTAAGGCGGCGGCAACTCTGTGAAGCTTGTCTATGTTTTCTCTTAATAACGACTCCGCCTTATGATAAGCTTTGTCAATAATGGTCCTCATTTCCCTATCAATTTGTGCCGCAACTTCTTCTGAGTAATTTCTGCTTTTCGCAAAATCACGCCCTAAGAAAACTTCGTCATCATCTCCTGTGTAGGACATTGGTCCAAGGTTCTCACTCATACCATAATGTGTGACCATCCCTCTTGCAATTTTTGTAGCTCTCTGTATGTCATTTGAAGCTCCGGTACTGATGTCATCAAGCACTAATTTCTCTGCAACTCTTCCGCCTAATAGATGCACTAGCGTTTCTTCCATTTCGGTTTTTGACATATAGTATCTATCTTCTTCAGGAAGAATCATAGTGAATCCACCTGCCCTGCCTCGAGGAATAATAGTAATCATGTGAACCGGGTCTGAGTTAGGCATCAGTCTAGCAACAACCGCGTGCCCAGCTTCATGATAAGCCGTCAGCCTTTTTTCTTTATCACTAATCACTTTACTCTTTTTCTCAGGACCGGCAATCACCTTGGTGATAGATTCTTCAATGATATCCATTGAAATCTTTGTATCACCTTTTCTTGCAGACAAAAGAGCCGCTTCATTCAATACATTTTCTAGATCGGCAGGCGTAAAGCCGGGCGTTCGTCTTGCTACAACCCCAAAATCCACGTCATCTGCCATTGGTTTTTTTCGGGCATGAATTTTCAATACCGCTTCTCTGCCTCTAATATCCGGAATGCCGATATGAACTTGTCTATCAAATCGACCGGGTCTAAGCAAGGCCGGATCCAAAATATCGGGTCTATTAGTTGCCGCAATCATGATAATGCCATCATTTTCTCCAAATCCATCCATCTCAACTAAGAGTTGATTTAAAGTTTGTTCTCTTTCATCATGACCCCCGCCAAGACCTGCACCCCTTCTTCTTCCAACCGCATCTATTTCATCAATAAAGATAATGCAAGGTGCACTTTTTTTCGCCTGCTCAAACAAATCTCTAACTCTAGAGGCCCCTACCCCTACAAACATTTCTACAAAATCAGAACCACTAATACTGAAAAACGGCACACCTGCTTCTCCGGCAACAGCTTTTGAAATATAAGTTTTTCCGGTTCCGGGAGGTCCTACCATCAATATTCCCTTGGGTATTCTTGCACCAAGAGCGGTAAATCTTTTTGAATCTTTTAAAAACTCAACTATTTCGCTTAGTTCTTCCTTCTCTTCATCTAAACCCGCTACATCAGCAAAAGTAACACGTTTTTCAGGATTATCCTTATGTAATTTGGCCTTGCTTTTGCCAAATGACATCACCTTTCCGCCGCCGCTACCTCCTTGAGATTGATTCATGAAGAAAATCCAGAAAATAACAAACAAACCTATCATCGCAAGCGTAGGTAACATTTGGAGATACCACGGTGCTACGGGTGTAGGTTCGCCTTCTACAACAATACGCCCTTCTAGCACATCCTGAGCAATATAATTGTCGTAAATAGAGAAAAGCGCAATATCCGGCACATAGGAAGTAAATTCGGTTCCATCCCTTAAGGTACCGGAAACGGTATTATTGACAAATTTAATTTCTGAAACATTTTTATTTTCAAGTTGATTTATAAGCTCTGTAAAGGTAAATTCTTTTATCGTTGTTCCGGGATTTGTCATCAAGCTTACAATCAACAAAATTATAACAAAAATGACAATGTAAATACTGATGCCCTTTGCAAAATTCTTCATTTTGTCCTCCTTTCGGCATGAATTATTGATTGATACCAAAGATATTTTTATTCGATTTTTTATTCTAACACAATCAATCGTTTATTTCAACTGAAGCCTTAAGAATAGACTTCTTCTTTTAATACGAAAATATAGGGTACGTTTCTGTATTTCTCCGCATAATCCAACCCATATCCAACTACAAACTCATTTTTAATATCAAAACCCACATACTTAGTCGGCACATCCGTTTTTCTACCGGATGGCTTGTTTAACAATGTGCATATTTCAACACTTTCGGGACCTCTGGATTTTAAATTCTCAATTAAATAGGCTAATGTAAGACCCGAATCAATGATATCTTCAACAATCAAAATGTGTTTACCCTCAACTGTTTTATCCAAATCTTTTATGATTTTTACGACACCGGAAGATTTTGTTGACAACCCATAGCTTGATACCGCCATAAAATCAATTTCGACATTTAACTTAATTGATTTCATTAAGTCAGCCATGAACATGACAGCCCCATTCAATACACAAACAAGCAGTAAATCCTTATCTGCATAATCGCGGGTTATTTTTTCACCCAATTCCTTGACCTTGTTTAACAGACTTACTTCATCAATCATGATTTCTTTTGTAATATGATTTAAGTCCATCTATACCTCCCTAATTTCTAAAATTAAAATATTTTTTGTTGTTGCATCTACTTTGTAACCTTCACTCATTCTATATCCCGCAATCCATATAATGTCCTCTTGATCCGCAACGATAGGAATAGCATCACGTTTCTGTCTCGGTACCCGTTCATCAATGAAAAAATCTTTTATTTTTTTTGTACCTGTCATACCCAGTGGTTGAAATTTATCCCCCCGTCTTCTGTTTCTAACTACAAGATTACCCCTTATTTTATCACAATCTACGCTTACTGTGTTACGAGAATTTCTGATAAAATCAAATTTTTCAATATGACAATTCAGTGCCATTTTGATTTCTTCAATTATTATTTCCTTCCCAACTTCAATATTATACTCAAAATTCTTAATTTCATCTTTAGTTTTTATTATGACTTTCCCGTAGGAAACCTCCAGTCTTATATCATCAGGCAAATCTAAGGACTTTCCGGTTGCTTCACTTTTACATAGTGCAACAAAGGCTTTGAGATGATTGAATTCAATATTTGACTTGTTACCTTTTATCGTTTCGATCCCTTTTCTCAACAATCTTAATTGAAGACCTTCAATCAACTGATTAAAGTAAGGAAGGTCTATCTTGACACACTCGTTTTCTGTGAGCACATTTTTATAGAAGGCTTCATTTACAACAGAGTCGATTAAATCTTTATCTAGCTTTGCAGTTTGAGAAAGTCTATACAGACTGTCCGAAAATTTCGCGTTATAATATTGTTCGATATGTGGAATCAGTTGTAATCTTATCTTATTTCTACCATATACAGTTTCTAGATTTGTTTGATCCATGCAGTATCCATAATAGTGATTTTCTAGATAAGTCTCAATTTCATGCCTCTTTATATTGAGGATAGGCCTAATTATGTTGCCATTTCTAAATGTCATTCCTGTCAATCCATCTAGGCCGGTTCCTCTGATAATCCTTTGCATAAGTGTTTCCGCTTGATCATTGTAATTGTGTCCGGTCGCAATATATCCTCCTCCAACCCTTGTAATCAGTTCGTTGAAAAAGTCATATCTAATTTCACGTCCAGCCTCTTCCTCAGTAATACCCTTCTCATGGCTGTACTCCGTTGCATTTCTTCTCATCAAAAAAAATCTGATACCATATTCTTGACAAAGATTTTTAGAAAATTCTTCGTCTTTATAGGCCTCTTCCCCTCGATACAAGTGATTGATATGAGCACAGCTAAATTGAAATCGAATATCTGATTGAATTTCACGCAACATGTGAAAAAGAAATACAGAATCCGGCCCACCGGACAAACCTAAAATGATATGTTCTCCTTCTTTCACCTGACACAATTCGATTAGATTTTCCTTAACTTTATTTATCATGTTCCACTTCCTGATTATTAATTATTAACTGACTATTCTGCTTTCAGTCATCACATAATCCATCTTAACATCATGATCTTCGCTCGGAATGCTTTCTAACACTTGATAATCATAGGCAACTGCGATTTTTTTAACCTCTGGCCTCATTTTCGATAAATATTTATCATAATATCCTTTCCCAAATCCAATTCTATTTTTGGTCACATCAAAAGCAACTCCTGGGACAATAACTAAATCGATATCTTCAATCTGTGCCTTTACAGCTCTCTCAAAAATGGGTTCGGGATATCCAAAGGCACTCATAGTTAAATCTTTTGACGGATCTTCCAGATATACAGGTATTAACTCCACCCGAGATGCGTCCGTGTAGGGAATCACTATTTTTTTGCCTTGTGATTTCATTTTATTTATTATCATAAATGTATCTACTTCATTGGCAAAACCAAGGTAAATACTGACACAAGAGCTGTCTTTATATTCTTTTAATTGAATAAGCTGTTCTAGAATAGCCTGACTTTTTTGTTGTACTTCTTCTTTGGTCATTTTTTTCCTCAACAGCAAGATACCATCCCTAACAATCTTCTTTTTAATCATTTTTTCCTCCATACGCGTTAGTCTTAATCATTCATAATAATAGAATGCCTCACTACGATTATGATAATATTTGAAATAATTTGAATATTCAATATACCTAACACCCTCTAAATAAACAACATTTGCCTGAGTTTCAGCTGACCCTGGATAGACAATAAACACATGATTTCCATTTTGCATAAGGCTTCCAAAAAATCGTTTTAATACTATGCTTTCTGAATATTTCAGTTGATTAAAGTCATGATTGAAGCTGATAACAATATCTGACTCACTCACACCTTTTAATTCTATCAACATATCCCATTGAAGTGCATTTGTCAGGCTAATGCCTCCATTAGAGATATCTATGCTTATCCTCCGAAGGTCTCTATTCAGTTTTTCATCATTTACTAAAGAACCTTCTGTCACTAGGCCTTCGTGGTTAATCTCTAGTTGAAAATCGAACTTGTCCGATATTTTAAATGCATTGTCTTCCACTTTAGTGTTCTGGCGTATTTTGTCGGGATCAATTTTTTCCTGAGGGTAGTTTGCAATCAATCGGTCAATATAAATGCTGCCTTTATCTGCTTTTTCATTATCAATTTCAGCAACATAAATATTGTTTAGTACTATCGGATAGGCCATGTCCTTTGGAATTTGAGCGGTGACCTCTTTCCAACCATACCAGTCTATTTCTCTTTCAAAATCAATCTTATGCATTTGACCGTTGGCATCTGTTACCCTGCATCTGAGCCAATGTCCACTTTTGTCTCCAAAAACCTGCATAGAAATACTCTCCGGCTTTTCTTGAAGAAACAGTCCCAATTTTCCAAATTCCACAAATGCGATTGATTGATCATTCGGTTTCATCGTTGAAAAATCATAATTCACCTTCAAGCTTGATCGTCCTTCTATTCGACGACTGTATAGCGTCATTTTTCCGTTTGAATCTTCAGGATACTGTTTAAAAATCAATCCATCCGTTTTCTCAAATCCTTGAATCATTTTTTCATTATATCCGATGTAAACCGGCATATAAATTTTAGCATTTCCTATTTTTCCTTCCAATATTCCGGTGTTCGATTTTTGAGCTGCCGTCAATACATCGTTTTTAATGGATCCCAACTTACTAGACAAAGACCACTCTATCTCTGCAGGATTCAGCGGACCCGTATTCCCATTTTTATCCACGCCTATAAAAGTAGGCATTTCAAACTGAGAATTACAGGGAATTGTGATTTCATTGATGGATGTGTATATTTCCTCAATGTCATCATTAATCTTTATTTCTGAAGTATGCGTTATTTTATTGTAAGTTGCTTTCAATACGCCTGTTCCGGATTCCGTAAAGTAGATGCCGTTTCTCGTTTTGCGATACCGAAGACCCGAAGCACTAATGGTTAATTTTGACGTCTGATAAGGAACCTGCATAAAATATTTGTTGTAAGCTAAGACTTCATAGCTCACATTTTGGTTCTTAAAATAACTTTTTTCCGATGGCACAATTCTAATGTATTTAACAACATGGCTATCTGCATAATAGTTGAACGCACCAAATCCCGAAACGACATATCTTTCACTTCCGTCTGACGGATTGTTAACAACCGTATAATCTTGCGTATTGTGAAGATCAACCACCATTTCTGTTGATCCTCCTCCGTCTAAATTGATAACATTGAAACATCCGAGCTCTAAAAGCAATTCAGCCAGTTCAGATTGAAGTAGACCAACTGACTCTGTGGTCCTTCCATCTACCGTGACAAGATAAGCAAATTTTTCTTCCTTATCAATGCCTAAAGCCGTCCTTGGATGTCTTCCCAGCAAAGAATTGTGGTATTCATTTATCTCTCCCTCTTTAACAAGATAGTTTACGCCACCTGCTGCCCAATCAACATTAGATAAATCAAAACCTAAATCTAATGAAATCTGTATTTTATCTCCTATTTTAAAAGAGTTTATTAAACTTTCATTTTGAACGTTAAAAGCTATCACGTATCCCGTCTTTGGAATTTCAACTGAAGGCTTGCCGATATAAATCTTCTTCACAATATCTTTGTCTACAACAATTTCCACTAATTGCCTGTCTGAAGTACTACCAAGGGAATAATCTCCATAAGCACTATTGAAAACAGTGACCTCATGATTAAAAGCCCCGATTTTGTTGATAGAGGCAAGTGCCAAAAACCCGTCCTCCAAAACTATTCTCATAGTTGGCTTTAATATAGAAAAGGTATATCCGCTTCCATCCTTTATAATAGTTGGGAAACGATACACGTCGCTATTCGGACTTGATATAATTTCATCTTTATCAATCAACGTTCCATAAGTATATGATGGATTACCCATGTGAAAGAAGTCTCCATTAACTGCCGCCGCTACTTTCCATTGATCAGCGATGGTCGTAAGCGGTTTTCTGACAGAAGTCTTATCCGCATATATAGGCCTAAGATCAACCTGCTCATTTTGTAAATCAATTTTAATAATATGGATATCCAATGGACCCTCTGATGTATTCTTTTGAATCTGTAGCATTGTAATCCCATTAGAAAGAATTATCTCATTAGATTCTTCATACAATGTTTTAATTTGTGCATTTGCAGAAATACTTAACGCTAAGGTTAATATGATTATGAAAAAAGTTAGTTTTCTATTCATTATATCCTCCTATAAATTCTCGTCGTTTAATCATTTAGACTCGCTCTTTTATCTTTAGTTCCCTTATAAATCAAACCACAAATTAAATTGTTCCTTGTTTTGAATAGCATTTAATATTCTATCCCTTCCTGCGGGAACATCGAGATAAATTCTTTTGAGCATTATTTTGATTTCCTCGCGTTTTGTGTTTTTATCCATCGGACATGGATTATGGACAATCGGTATGTCATGCCTTTGAATGGCACCTATCAATTGTGCTTCTTTTAACAACATTAGGGGACGGATACTATATAAATTCTTGTTGGACAAATAGGTTACAGGTTTTAAGGTTGACATTCTTCCCTCATAAAGCATACTTAAAAACAGCGTCTCAATCGCATCATCCGCATGATGTCCCAATGCAACTTTATTGAACCCGATTGCCTTAACTTGGTCATGCAACGCTCCTCTTCTCATTTTAGCACAGAGCGAACAAGGATTCTTTTCATTTCTAATTTTAAAAATAATTTCAGCAATATCTGTATCAACCAAATAATATGGGATGTCCCACTTCTGGCAAAAGCTTTGAATAACAGATGAATCAAACGTCTCAAATCCCATAGAAACAGTCACCGCAGCTAATTCGAATTTTGCAGGACTAAATTTTTGATATAACTTCATAGCGTAGAGTAATGCCATACTATCCTTGCCACCCGACACGCCAACAGCAATTTTATCACCTTCATGAATCATATCATATTCAGCAACGGCTTTTCGGATACCGCCTAATATTTGTTTCATTTTTTACCATCCTAATCTTAAATACTATTATAACTTAAATACTATATAACTTAATTATACTACCATTAAATGAGATGAATTGCATTATTTTTCCTTTTTCTTTGAGTTCAGATGTTTTTATTCTGATTTCTCTTTAATATTGAGTATGTTTAGTCTATAATAATAATTACATGAAAAAAGGGGTAGATCATGAATGTTTTAATCGAAAACTTAAACCAAGAATTATCAATATTTATACTTTCAATGATGCCGATTTCCGAATTGAGAGGAGCCATACCATTAGGAATAGGCATGGGAATGCCTGCATGGAAGGTCTATATCATCGCTGTCCTCGGAAATATTCTGCCTGTTCCAATTCTTCTAAAAATTTTCAGACCTGCTATTAGCTATATTGCAAGAACGCGTTATCTAAGGAAATTTTCAGGATACGTTGTTAGAAAAATTGATAAAGGATCTGAAAAAATTGTTAAATATGAGCTTTTGGGTTTATTACTGCTCGTTGCTATTCCACTCCCAACGACCGGTGCTTGGACAGGTTGCGGCGTTGCCTCATTTCTTAAGCTTGATTACATGAAATCCTTCATCTATATTTCCTTGGGAGTCATGGTGGCAGGATTAATTGTTCTATTATTAAGCTTTGTGGGATTTAGCGTTGTTCCTTCATGAATTTACACTGTCCAAAATTGCAGCTAAGTTGTAAAATGAAATGACCGAAAAATCAAATAAAAGAAAGATTCATTTGAAGATTTCTGCTATAGTGTAATCACGACAAAGA
>JAFGVC010000184.1 GCA_016938195.1 Tissierellales bacterium
AAAGTCCGTTAAATTCTATCGTCGTCTGTGGACTCCTCGTAGCGTCATAAAGCTGCACCGTTGGAAAACTCTTTACGATATCATTATACTCCTGAAATTCAAATTTTTGATAGGCGTAATCGTAATTGTTACTATCAGATTCCATGATGTATATCGTCACATTTGGTACTATCTCGTTCAAAGAGCTTATTAGTTTGACTAAAATTTTTTTTGGTGTGATAGCTCCTGCTTCTTCCTTTGTATAAGATCCTCCTGTCAGATTGGGTTTGATAATAATACACCCTGCGGTTTTCAGCGAATCATAAAGCTGCATCTGTTTAAGGTTTTCACAGAAAATTTCATAACCGAATTCTTTCTCTCTTTGCACAAAAATTTTACTCATCCTATCACCCCTAAGTGAACTACCACCACTTATAGAAGTGGGTGGCTTCGTGGTCAATATTCCCAACGGAACAAGTTTATCCACGCTCTAAAGGTCGAACCGACCTCGCTATAGTACCAAAATTATATAGCTAATTTCAGCAAATTCTTACTGGCATTTATATCTCTATCATGATGTGTCCCACAATTCGGACAAATCCATTCTCTAAGTGCTAGATTCTTTACTTCTGCATTTTTATAGCCACATTCTGAACATAACTGTGAACTTGCATAATTTGATGGAGCTATTATTATTTCTCTACCATACCATTTTGCTTTATATTCTAACATTCGTCTGAATTCACTCCAACTAGCTTCACTTATAGCTTTAGCTAATTTGTGATTTTGTTGCATATTCTTAACTTTTAAGTCCTCAATAACTATAGATTGGTTTTCTCTAATAAGTTTAATTGATAACTTATGTAAAAAATCTGCTCTTTGATTTGCTATTTTTTCATGTAGCCTAGCTACTTTTAACCTGGCCTTGTTTCTGTTGTTACTCCCTTTTTGCTTTCTTGACAAATCCTTTTGCAGTTTATTAAGCCTTTGCTCTGATTTTCTAAGATGTTTAGGATTGGATTCTTTATAGCCATCAGAACATATTGCAAATTCCTTTAATCCAACATCTACACCTATTTTTTTATCTATACTTGGTAATTCGACGTTTTCTGTATCTACTAAAATTGATATAAAATATTTTCCACTGGGTACTTGTGAAATAGCACAAGATTTAATTAATCCATCGAATTCTCTATGTTGTTCAATTTTTATCATGGTTTTTAGTTTAGACACTTTAATAGAGCCTTTTTCAATATATACCGTTCCGTTTTGATTATTAGTTGTATAGCTATTCGTATTACTTTTCTTCTTGAATTTCGGGAATCCTACAGATTTATCTCTAAAAAAGTTTTTGTAGGCCTTATCTAAGTTTAATTGTTCATTGGCTAATGCAAGGCTATCAACTTCTTTAAGCCACTCGAATTCTTTTTTATATTGTGCAGGTGTCGGGTACTTCATTTTCTTAATATCTAAATCCTTATTTTCTTTATATGATTTTATCCTATCTGCTAACATTTGGTTATAAATAAACCGACTACAACCAAAGGTTTTTGCTAAATATATTCTTTGCTCTTTATTTGGATAAAGTCTATATTTATAAGCTTTAAGCATTTTCTCACCTCACTTCATTCCTTGATTTTCTATGTATTTTTTCACTACATCTATCGGCGCCCCTCCAGTTGTTATAAGACAATAGCTCCTACTCCAAAAATACTCTTTCCATAATTGTTTTCTGATTGCTTCAAATTCCTTTTTTATTAATCTGCTACTAGCACTTTTATATGCATTAATAAACTTTGATAGATCTGTATTAGGTGACCCTCTAAATAAAAGATGTACATGGTCTTTATCATGATTCCATTCGCCTAATATAATATTATATTTAGGACATATATATTCAAATATCTCCTTTAACCTATTAGATATATCATCATCTATTACTTTTCGCCTATACTTTATAACTAATATTAAGTGATAGCTTAGCAAGAATACTGAATGATTATTATTGTCTAATTCCATTGAGAACACTACCTTCCAGTTAATTTAACTGATTATAGTTTATCACATCTATTGCCTATCGGCAAGTGCTATTCATCTCCCACCTAAGAGAATGGGAGAATTTCACACAGTTTGGTTAAAAAATGAAACTGTCAAAAAGGCTTTCATATTCCCTGATTGCTTTTTCTATCGAAAAATCCTTCACTCTACTTTTCCCTTTTTTAGATAAAGAAATCCTTTGGTCTTCAGAATCTGCCAACTCTATTATTCTTCTTTTTAATCCTTCTGCATCACCCGTCTTAAATAAGAGTCCCCATTCTTCTCCGATTATTTCCTCAGGTCCATAATCACAGTCAGATGAAATTACCGGCGTGCCAACGGCCATCGCTTCTAAAATGACATTGCCAAAGCCTTCCCACTTGGAATGCAAAATGAAAATATCCGCCCATTTGAAATATCTGTAGGGATTTGATTGAAAGCCCTTAAGCAAAACGTGCTCCGTTAATCCATAATCGTCAATCATATTTTGTATATCTATTTGCAACGACCCTTTCCCAAGTATATAGCAAACAAAGTCTTTTTCCTCTCTAAGGCTTTTCAATGCTCTTAACAGAGTCGGATAGTCCTTTTGCTCCTCCAATCTTCCTGCCGAAACCAGCTTCAATTTATCTGTTTTGTTAAGCTCCACCTCATCACTTGATCTGTGCTTGACATCAACTAAATCTATAGGATTATAGATGACCTGGACTTTTTCCTCATTTGTGCCAAAAAATTCCACCATATGGTTCTTGAGCCCCTGTGATTTTGTTACCACCGCATCTGCCAAGTTATTATAGGATATTCTTGATGCTATTTTGAAAGGTAAGCTGAAATCAAAATTTGAACGATTATTTGTCTCGCATAAAACTAAAGCTTTATTCTTAAAATAAAACACGCTCGAAAACGAAGCCAGAACATTGGCTTTTATAACCGTCGAGAAAATGATGTCCGGTTTAATTTCATAAAGTGCTTTGATTGTTTTTAAGAAAATTTTAGGGTAATGCTTCATTTTCAATGGGATTTTCAGATTTTTAACCAAGACATGGGGCTTAAGCATATTTTGGTACTCGTCTTTATTGTCCCCTATTTTAGGTGAATCTATTATCAAAAAATGGATTATATATTTATCTTTGCTCAATCCATTCATGATGTGAATCAAGGTTTTTTCTGCTCCCCCTCCAGCCATTGAAGGAAGAAAAAACATTATTTTTTTCAAAGTATTCCTCTCGTTATTGTGTCTATCGTGATTATTTAATTATACTATTTTAATCAGTATTTACAATAGCTTGTGAAAAACGAAAAAAAGAAATGATTGAACTCAATAAAGCTCAAGCATTTCTTTTTTTCAATCTATATTTTATGTGCGTCACTTGACTTGAACGTGCCAATCAAAACGTCCCCCTGACTTCTTGAACGTGCCAATCAAAGCGTCCCCTTGACTTGAACGTGCCAATCAAAACGTCCCCCTGACTTCTTGAACGTGCCAATCAAAGCGTCC
>JAFGVC010000035.1 GCA_016938195.1 Tissierellales bacterium
AACTGTATACAAGTCGGCTCCGATATCTTCTGCAAATTTTGCTGTCACCGGTGCTCCGCCAATCATAACTTTGACTTGATCCTTAAGCCCGGCTTCTTTTAAGGCTTCAATGACTTTTTTCATGTATACCATTGTTGTTGTGAGCATGGCGGACATAGCGACAATCTTGGCATTGTTATCTTTGACCGCTTGGATAAATTTCTCTACTGAAGCGTCTACACCAATATTGATAACCTTAAATCCGGCACTTTCCATCATCATAGCTACAAGGTTTTTGCCGATATCATGCAAATCTCCTTTGACGGTTCCGATGATAACAGTTCCAGCATTAGGCATGTCTCCTTCATTGATGAGTGGTTTGACTAAGTCAATGCTTGAATTCATGGCTCTAGCGGACATCAGTACCTCAGGAACAAACATCTCGCCATTTTTAAATCTTTCTCCGACAACATTCATGCCAGCCATTAAGCCATCGCTAATAATCGTAAGTGGATCCACCCCTTGATCGATTAATTCCTGTACTGCGTCTATTGCTGTTGCTTCATTTCCATCGATGATGCTTTCAGCTATTAATTCAAAGCTCATTTGTAACCTCCATTTTCTTTTTACTTAAAGTTTCTCCAAATAATCCTTTTGACTATCACTTAATTCAGGCTGTATATAATTTGATAGTCTTTTTTCAACCACCTGCGAAGCCGTTTGGAAAAAACTCTTTGAACCTGCTTTTTCCCATTGTTCGTAACCGTCCTTAGACATCAAGGTCGCTTGTATAAAATCATCTTTGAAATGTTGATAGGTATGATTCTGAGTAATATATGTCCCTTGAGTGCCCACTTCCTTGATGACATCAATCGCTAAGGTCTTCTCATTAATCTCAAATCCACTGACATATCTTTTGGCCAGTTTGATATTTTCTTCATCCATCACAATTTTTTCAAAGCAGATTGAACTAAATGATTCTAAAATGCCACAGGCTTGAAGCACGTAATCTATCCCTGCTATTGCGGCACTCAACAATGTATAGGTTGATTCGATACCCGCTTGCATATCGGGTGATTTTGAATCTGTAAGCGATCCACCTGACCTGCAAGGTAAGCCATAATAGGCACTTAATCCTCTGACACCATAAGTGAAAAGACCTGTCTCCGGTGATCCTATCGCAGGAGTAACCATACGCATATCGCATGAGGTCGTTGTTCCACCATAGATGACCGGCAATCCCGGTCGAAGGAGTTGCGTATAGACAATGCCTGCCAAAACCTCTGCGTTGTTGGTAACTAACGAACCAGCTATTGTCACTGGGCTAGTCGCACCTGGCAAAGAACAGCTTGCAATCAACACCGGTTGATTTTCTGTCGCATAAGCCATCATCCCTTCAATCATTGATTCATCAAAGCACAAAGGTGATACGGGACTGATGACTCCCAACACATAATGTTTATCCTCATTGTTATAGAAGCCTTTAATAGTCTCTACACAGCGCTTGGCATCTCTTGTTCCTGTTGTAAATCCCATTAATGGTTTTGTTGTCAGAGCCAGACAATTTTTTAACCTAAAAATATCTCTGTCTTCAAAGGCCATATCTTGTGGTTCCGTCATATTTGCATTGACAATAGGAATGACCGGAGAGGTTTGAAATAGTTTTAAAAGATTGATATAATCTTCTCCCGTCGTCGGTCTTCTTTCATTGTCTCTCTGCGTAAAAACAGGTCCTGAAGCAGGTGCATACACCGTGTTTCCGGCCCCAATTAATACGTCATCTTCTTTTCGTCTTCCGGAAAGCACAAATTCTTTAGGCACTGTTTTTAAGGTCTTTTGCAAAATCTCTTCATTAATATAGACTTGTTTTCCTTCTACTCGGACATTGTTTTTCTTGAAGAGCGCTAATGCGTCCTCATGGTTAAATTCTACTCCTGATTCTGTCAATACTCGAATTGTTGCCTGATGAAGAGTTTTAATCTCTTCATCAGACAAAAAGTAATTTCTAATTTTCATCTATCTCATCCTTTAAGATACTGATTCTTCTATTTTATCTTGATAAGCATCTACTTCTTTGACGATAGCCTTTCCATGTTTTGCCATGTACTTAATAAATCCAGCCATCATGAATATTTCAATAAACAGTATCGGGAATCCTGCCAATGTCTTGACTACTTTGATTCCTTCTAGTCCACCGTTAAGAACGAATATGATGGATGTTAGTCCCATCAATAGTCCCCAGAACAATTTTGAGCCTAATGGGGCTTCTTTCATATCATGATTGTTTTTAAATGACATCAATGAAACCGTTGAAGTCATTGAATCCGCCAATGTAACGAATGATAACATGATAGTAACCATCATCAAAGGTCTTACGATGCCAACCAAAGGCAAATATTCAAATACCTTTAACATGAGGCTTTCCAATCCGTTAGCATCCATGAAAGCTAATAAATCAACACCTTGAGTTAATTGAAGATCCAACGCCATTCCACCAAAAACCCCAAACCAAATCATACCGAAAAGTGATGGCAAAAGCAAGTTAACAACAACGAATTCTCTAATGGTTCTACCATAGCAAAGCTTGATTAAGAACAATCCAACGATCGGTCCAAATGATAACCAGTCAACAAACCAATACATGTCCCACCATTGTGGCCAAAGGTCTGTTCCGAAAGGATCAGTAAAAGTCATCCCTTCTATAAAATTAGCGACATAAGATCCCATTGCTTGAGTTGTCAAGTTGAGTATTTTAGCGGTTGGTCCAAAGATAAGTGTGAAAATAAGCAATCCAATAAATATCCACGCATTTTTGTCGCTCAACCATTTGATTCCTTTGTCAAGACCTGTCGCACTTGAAATCGTGTAAGCTGTGATAATGACAGCTGCCGTAGCTATCCAAACCACCGGACCTGGCTCTATGCCAAATACAAATTTTAAACCACTACCTATCTGAAGTAAGCCATACCCCAAAGACCCTGCAACACCACCGGTGATGGCAAGCAATGTAATACCGTCAATGATGTCTTCTGTTGTTTTGCTGAAATCTTTTCCATCTCTTAAAAGCACTAATCCTGAACTAACTGCATAAGGTTTGTTGAGATTGTAGTATGCAAAGCCAATAGCTACACCGACAACAACATATATCGAATAAGGAGTCAGTGTCCAGTGTAGGAATGATGTTCTCATCGCCCACATAACTGCCGCTGTTGATCCTGCCTCAAGAGCCATCCCACCAGCTGGCCTCATCGCATGCATCAAAGGCTCTACTGCGCCCCAGAAAACAATACCCGTTCCAATACCGGCACAAAGTGAAATGGCCCACCAGTTCCATGTATCAAATGTCGGTTTTGCTTGAGGACCACCAAAACGAATTCGTCCAACAGGATGAATCAGCAAAGCCAATAGGAAGATAACGAATGCTAAGCTTCCAAGATCAACTAGCCAACCAATATTGACCATTAACCAAATAAAAACATCCCATAATACGTTAACAAATGCGGTTGCATTCATGAAGCCTAATATGATTAGTATACCGAATGTGACGACTGGAATAGACACTGCTAATAATCTGATGTTTTTAAATAAACCTTTATTATTATCCATAAAACTCCCTCTTTATATTTTTTTTTTGCCTTTTATAATCTCCCTTTTTTTGTTTATTTTACGATTGTGCTTTGATGTCAATGAAAGGGATTGTTACCATTAAACGTGTCCGTAATAATCTCTGTGGTCAATAACTGAGTTGGCATAGTCTAGCAGGGTTCCCCAGCTGAAGACAGGTAGATCCACGGCTCTTTGTACCGCTCTGGCAAAAGGCTGCATGCCTGTACATTCAAGCATAATCGCTCCAATATCAGGGTGCTTTTGAACAAATTCCTTCGTGATTCTAATCATGTCTTTTTCTGACTCATCATAGTAGCTCTCAGGAATTTCCGGTCTTCTTTCATGATCCCAAAGGGTATCAAACTGTGGACATCCATATTCATCTTGAGCGCCTGCAACGTGGAAATTGCTTTTTAGATCAATACCTACATTAGTGAGGTGGACATCTGTTAAAAATCTTTTTTGTGCACAGATGATCCCTACAGATTTTTCTGGTCCGATTAACTGTTGAATAAATGGCACTTGGAGTAAGCTGGACATGAATACAGGAACGTCAACATATCCCGCAACATCCTTTTGGAAATAGGCAAAATACCCACATTCCGCTGCAATCGCTTTACAACCCATGTTTTCTAATGCCTTTGCCGCATCTAAAATCGGTTGTCTACAAGGAGTTTTGTCTTGTTCCCAAACTAAAGTATAGTTGTCTACCCCTTTAGCAATCTGGTACTGGATAGGATATCCGAATCCGCTGGCATTTCTAACGTCTCCAGGAAATCCAGGATAAGCGTCATCAAGAACCATGATGCCGATTCCCATACCATAACAAGTGTGTTTTTTCCTTGTTTTGATGTAATTGATACCGTAATCTCTGTTCATTTCATCCTCCTAATGAATTATTTATTTAAATATTTTGCTTCCCACTTATTAAGCTCATCCAATATGCTTTGGTCCAGAGAGGCCACCTTATGTGTTGCCAGTATGTTGTCAATTTTATCTGTTACTCTGTCCATGAGATCTGAAACATCTGGATTTTGCATTTTTCTGCCAAAAAGCTTAGGATACCAGATGCTTTTGAAATTGGAAAAGGTGTGATTATGTTGGAGATAATGTCCGCCAAACCCTACTTCTTGGATAACATTTAATGCTAAGGTTTCGTCATTAACTTCCACGCCTTTATTGTAGCTTCTTAACTGATCAATAATCTCACTGGCCAATATGACCATAGCGGGAGAAACACTATTGCAATGATCCATAACGCCGATGTCGTGTACAATATTGGCTTTGCTCAATGCCGTGGAGAAAAGTTCCATCGAAGCTTCAGCTACTGATTGTGGGTCTACTGTCTTCGCGTCACTACAAGAAGCTGTTCCATAAAATGGCAAGCCATAAAAATCAGCCATTTCTGATGCTGCTGCAATTCCAAGATGAAATTCAGGTGCAGCGTATGAGCCTACCGTTGTCTGCATATCAAACACGGTCGGCATTGAACCGTAAATAAGTGGTGCTCCTTCATTAATAGCTTGTGTAATCACTACGCCTGCCAAAATTTCTGCATTATTTTGAACTAAAGCCCCTGCTATGGTTACCGGTGCTGTGCCACCCATCATGCTATAAGGCATATAGACGACAGGAATTTTGTTGATAGCGCTGATATAAAGTTTTTCCGTGCTTTCTATCGGATGAGTCAATGGTGGAATCGGTTCACAATAATTGAAAATAAATGGTTTTTCCTGTAATTTATCGTGACCACCTGCTACAACAGCTGCCATATCAATGATTTCTTGCAGAGATTCTATGTCGTTGGTTGAAAAATTAATGGTTTTGCTAAAATTCTTAACGGTTTCTAAGAAAGTAATTTGTGACTGGACGGCTGGGTCCACGTCTCCGCACATTCCTACCGACAAGATAAAACTAATATTGCTCAATGCATCACCGATTGTACACATGGTCTTGATATCTTCTTTCATATAAGTTCTAGCCATGTTGTTTTTATAATCAAGATACTCTAGCTGGTCTGAATGGGTTCCGAAGTAGACATTGTTTTTGCTGTTGATGACCATGTTGGGTTTTCCGTCTCTAGTATAGAGCGTAATCTCTTTTGGTACCGTTTTCAAAGCCTCTTCAACAACTTTTCTCGGAATCTTTGCAATATCTCCTTCCATGACAACCCCTTTAGCTTTAAGCTTTTCAATTGTCCTGTCGCCGATGATTTTCATTCCGACATTTTCAAGAAGATACAAACTGGATTCGTGAATTTTTTCTACTTTCTCCTTTCCCAAAACGGAGAATTGGATGTTTCTGTTAATCGTCGTCATTTTTCCTCCCTTTTCATGAGGCGGCTTTCTTAAAAAGAAAGCCGCATTTTACTATTCATTTGTTGCTGAAGGCTTTACTTAACGCCTTCTCTTAAGTAAATGTTTAATTGCTCTACCGTCATATCTCCGATGCCAAGATATTCAAGTGTATAAGCATTTTTTGTCAGGTCTCTGTTTAAGATAGCACAGGCTAGGTTAATCATTGAATCAATAACCGGTGTCCCGACGCCATATTTTCTGCCTAGTTCACGATATACGTGGCAGCCTACAGGAATATCTTCAGTTATATATCTATTTTCCATGGTGAATGGGCCGGTACCAAATTGGATAGGGTCTTGTTGGTCAAACGGAATGTTGTATTCAAGTCCCATGTATTCTTGTCCTAAAACATTTTCTCTTGAGAAGAAATGCTCTTTTTCATAAGGCTGGATACCTACACCTATTTTGTTCGCTAATGAACATTCTTCAGTATAGAAGGTGTATTGAACTTGAGAGATAGATTCGCAATAAGCGTGTGAATAAATTGAGAATTTATATTTATCTTCTCCAAATATTCTCCCGTAGTTTTCCATCGTTGAAACACCAAGGATAGCTCCAGGACAGTGAAGAACAGGGTTGACGTTTGAGAATCCGGTGTCTAGAACAGTGTCTCCTGCTACAGGTCCGTCTCCGAAGGTTACTGCGTCCATTGATGGCAAATATTTTGAACTTTCGATGAAGTCCGCTGTATCTTTAGCCGGCATTGCAGCGCCTCTTAATGTAGTTGCTCTGTAGTAAACTCTGATTTTATGAGTAATCACGCCCCCGTGAATGTCTACACGGCTACCGTAAGTTGAACTAGACCATCCGCCAATGATGACTTTTTTAGTGCATCCGGCTTCTTTCATCATTTTTCTTAAAATTAATGAACCAAAGTTGTCTGGGAATATATGGATGACTTGACCATCTTCAAGAAGTGGAATCAGTTTTTCGAAGAATGGAACATGTCCAAAGGTAGGTGTTGCAATAACGATGATACCTGCTCCTTCAACGGCTTCTTTGACATCTGTTGTCACTTTTTCCATTTTTGCAAAGCCTTCTCGCTCAAATCCATAATAATTGATTTGGTCGCCATAGAATTTGATTCCTTTTTCAGCTACATTTCTTAATGTGTTTTTTGCAAAAGGCATTAAATCACAAATTCTTACATTTGCGCCACCTAGTGCACAATCTCCTGCTATTGCTTTTCCTACAGCTCCTGCTCCAAGCACTGCTATAGGTTTGTCCTTCAGATAACTCATATCTGCCATTATTTTATTTCCTCCTTGAACCTTCATAATGATTTCGACTAAGATATAGCAATAGACGTGCCAAGTTTTATTTTATCCTATGCGATGCTTAAAATCTTGTATTTTCAACACTTCTATAGTTCATAGATTTTTCTTGCCAGAAATAAGTGCCAAAATATTTGCATAGTGCTTGTTTTAGGAAAACGTTTTTACCTTGAATCATTGGGTTTCAGGGAATGTAATATTTATTTGCATGCTAATTTATTTGCATTCTATTAAAATTATGATACAATCATTTTGGAGGTGACGCTATGAATGATAACCATTTTGAAAATAAATTCGACACCGTCTTTAAGATTGAGAACATGTCCATCAAAGAAATGGAGAGGATAGAGGATATCTGTATCCAAATTGTTGACCGCAGTGGTCGAACCATTTGTTATTCAAAGGGCTGTGAAATGATTGAGGGTCTTAAGAGAGAAAATGTCATTGGAAAAACTATTCCTGAGCTTTATACCGTCAATGTAACCGAAGATAATCCTTATGGCTCCATCCCGCTCACCGTATTGAAAACCGGAAAAGTAATGAAAAACAACCATGTTAAATTCACGACATCACTTGGAAATCAAATGAACGTCATCAGCTCTACCTATCCCATATTTAGCGAAGACAGCAATCAGGTTGAGGCGGCTATCTGTATTTTTAGGGATATTGGCGATTACCTTAAAATGGCGCAAACTATCCAAAAATTAGAAAAAGATTTGGCTCAGGAAAAAATTAAAAGAAAGAGCAATGGTACCATCTACGCTTTTTCAGATGTTATAGGCAAGAGTCCTGCTACTCTTGCGTGCATCGAAAAATCTAAAAAAGCTGCTTTGAGTACGGCTCCTATTATGATTTTCGGCTCAACGGGTACCGGAAAGGAAGTTTTTGCTCAAAGTATCCATAATGAAAGCCTGTTTTCCACCGGTCCTTTTGTAGGCGTTAACTGTTCAGCCATCCCTGAAAATCTATTGGAAAGCACTCTTTTTGGTACCTGTAAAGGTGCTTTTACCGGTGCAGATGAAACAAAAGGGTTGTTTGAGACGGCCGAAGGAGGGACTTTGTTTTTAGATGAGATTAACTCTATGAGTGTCAATCTACAAGCTAAGCTTTTGAGGGCCCTCGAAACAAAGCATGTCCGAAAAGTTGGAGGAAATAATGAAATACCAATCAATGTCCGAATCATCAGTGCCACCAATCAAGACCCAATAAAATCTGTCAAGGACGGTCTATTAAGAGATGACTTTTATTACCGTCTCGCTGTAATCAATTTATTTATTCCTGATTTAAAAAATAGGCTTGATGACATTCCTGAATTAGTTCGTCATTTTTTGATTCATCATTCTGTTGTCATGGGGAAAAAAATTACTGAAGTGTCTCCTGAAATCTATACTATTTTGTTTGCCCACAAATGGCCCGGAAATATTAGAGAGCTTAAGCATGTTATTGATCAATCACTTTATTTAGCCGATATCAATGACACGATGCTTGAGCCACGCCATCTACCCAACTATATTATAGAAAATCACACCACACACTCAGTTTTATCAAAATACGAACACGCACCGACCGGTAGTATCAAGGATACCTTGTTATCCATAGAAAGGCAAATGATTTTGGATGCTTTTGAAAAGCACGGAAATAATATTAGTGAAACAGCCAGAAGCCTTGGCATGACAAGGCAAAATCTACAGCACAAGCTAAGAACCTACGATATAAAATAAAATTTTACTTTTGAAATTTCAATAAACCATTGCATGCAAGGGCCAATTGATGTATTATAATCCTTGCATGCCGGTTTTTTATTTTTATTCATTATGGAATGTTTAGTCTGAAAACGTTTACTAAATAATGAAAATTGAAAAATCGAGGTATTATTTTATGAAATTAGCTGTAGAGGCAATTAGCAAAGAAAACGTTGAGAAGATTCATGATTTAACGATTGGTTTACTCGAAAAACATGGAATAACGATGGATAATGAGCACGCTATAAAAACCTTCAAAAAAAATGGAGCTCGTATCGAAAACAATCGCGTCTTCATTCCACGATCTATGATTGAAGCTTCGCTTCAATCCATCCCTTCTGAATTTGAACTAAAAGCCCGTAATCCTGTCCATAACATTCGCGTGGGGTTGCCTCATAAAACATTGTTCGGCCCTTCTGCCGGTGTTCTTTATGTGTTAAATAAAGAAGGACGTAGAATCCGTGGTACTATGAATGATTTAGAAAATTTTCACAAGCTTTCACACTCAAGTGACTTTTGTGATATTTCCTGTGCAGGTTTATTATATCCCGAGAGCAATGATCCACAAAAAATATTATATGAGCAAATGATGTCAGCCATACGCTTTTGTGATAAATCTTTGCTTGGTTTAACGAACAATAAAAAAATCGCGGAAGATACCATTGAAATGGCAAGAATCGCGACTCAGTCGGGTGAAGGGCATTACGTCATGGGAATTGTCAACAGTTTATCTCCCATGTCATGGGATGAGAATATGCTTGATGCAATCAAAATATTTGCAGAAAAAAACCAGCCCTTGGTCGTCGCTTGTTGCTCAATGGCTGGATTCACGTCGCATATCAGTCTTGAAGGCACCTTAGTCTCCAATAACGCAGAAATATTAAGTGGTTTGGTTTACTCTCAACTCATTCGTCCCGGAGCTCCTGTCATTTATGGCAACACTTCTGCCGTGTCCGATATGAGAACGGTAGGATTGGCTATTGGAGCTCCTGAAACTGCTGTTATTTCAACTGCAGCCTGTCAGTTAGCACGCTATTACGGCGTTCCTTTCAGGAGTGGAGGCGGTCTCTCGGATGCTAAAGATCTTGATGCCCAAGCCGGTATTGAAGCTACGACCAATCTGATGTTCACGATGGCCAATAAGGTCGATGTTGCCTTCCATTCACTAGGCATCCTGGAATCCTTCAACACCATCTCATATCAAAAGTGGATAATGGATGAAGAAATATTAGCCCGAATTTTTGTGTTAGAAAAAGAAATGAACGGATTCAGTGATAGTCTGATTGATGTAATTGGTGAAGTAGGCACGAAAAATTATCTCGAACACCCCGACACCATGAAACATTTCAGAGAAGCTTTCTTTCTCCCAAAAGTGTCTGATCGCTTTGGATACAGCACTTGGGAAGCGAGAGGCATTGATATCAAATCCAAAACCAATCAGCTTGTAGAAAAAAGACTTCGCGACTATCAAGAGCCCGTTCTTGATATAACTATTACAAAAGCTTTAAATCAATTTTTAGAGCTATCGTGATGCTATAATATGGTTCCGGGATTGAGTATGCCGTTTGGATCAAAGGCTTTTTTGATATGATGCATAATCTCAATCTCGCGGGCCGTATATTGCTTGGTCATATATTTTTTTCTGATTTTTCCGGTGCCGTGTTCGGCTGTAATTGTTCCACCATATTTTAATGTGGCTTCATACATTTCCTCTCTTAATTTATCAAGATAATCCGGTGCTTTTCCATCTTCCATTAAAATATAGTGATGCATGTTTCCATCGCCAATATGCGCGACAACCGGAACTTTTGCATTGTATTTTGCAGAAAGAGCTTCAATATCTTTCATCAAGGATGGAAAATAAGCTACAGGAACCGCCATGTCAAGTGCATCCGCCACAATTTCCTTGTAGGCTGTATATACATTGCTCCTGATTTCAAGTATGGTTCTCTGGTCTTTTGTTGTTTCTGCAATCAAGCTATCCACTGCACCGTTTTCCTCACACATTTCAACAATGCGTTCACATTTTGCGTATAAATCATCCTCATTGGCTTCGTCTAAAATGAATATTAAATCGACAGAGCCTTTTGTAGCCGGATAGGTCAATCCTATGTGTTCTGCGGAAAGCAATGCCATTTCTCGATCGATATATTCCACGGCCAGTGGTGTAATTCCTGACTGGAGAATTTTGGGTACAACTTCCGATGCATCTTCAGTCGAATTAAACGATACCAAAAGTGTTCCCACGCTAGGATTTTTAGCATACAATTTCAACGTTGCCTTTGTAACGATTCCAAGAGTTCCCTCGCTACCAATCATCATATGCAGCAAATCATACCCCATGTTATTCTTAATGAGCTTGCCGCCTAAATTTACTAATTCTCCGGTAGGTAAGACCACTTCCAATCCCTTGACATGGTTTCTCATGATGCCATGCTTGATAGCCCTCACACCACCTGCATTTTCAACTACCATGCCTCCCACTTGAGCACCTTCATCCCCTGGATGGACCGGAAAAAACAGCTTGTCATGTTTTTTTAATTCCTCAAGCAAGCCCTCTAGTGTCACGCCGCCTTCAACTGTAATCATCAGGTTTTTATCATCAAATTCTACAATCTTATTGAGACGTTCCATTGACAGTACGATACTTGAAACGGTAGGCACAGCAGCTCCACAAAGTCCTGTTCCTCCTCCTCTCGGAACGATTGGCATGCGATATCTATTTGCTAATTTGACAATTTCGGATATTTCTTCCGGAGTCTCAGGCTTTGCAACAACGCAATCTTCGCATGCCTGTGGTCTTAATTTGAATTCAGTCTCATCATATAGATAGCTATTCATTTGAGATAAGTCAGAAACGACATAATCCGTTCCTACAATCTGAATTAATTCATTGATTATTTCTTGTTTCATAATATTCCTCCAATTTTTTCTGCTTTAGCTTTTTTTAAATTTATTCTATCAATCAATTTAGGGATTGCTTCATATAAATCACCCACGATGCCATAATCGGCAATGTTGAAAATCGGGGCGGAAGGATCTGAGTTGATGGCCAGGATTCGGTCGG
>JAFGVC010000185.1 GCA_016938195.1 Tissierellales bacterium
AGTATATTTTTTGCAATAATTCCGTTATAAAAACCATCTCTTCCTTCTTGAATAAGCGTTTTAATAAAGTTAGCATAAGCTTCATTTGTCATTACTTCATCTTTAGAGTAAGGAATCCCTTCATTAAGAAATAGCTTGCTTGCAGCCTCATCCGATAAAAATTTACCATAATTATCTATCAATATTCCCTCTAAATGCTCGTCTACCGGAAAACCCTCTTCCGCCAAAACAATTACATCTTCCAATATCACATCCAACGCTAAGCTTCCAAACCTTTCATGGGCTTTTAGCCAACCGTCAATGGCACCTGGAACAGCAATCGAATAAATGCCATTATTTCTATCGTATTCACTCATGGCTTGATATAATTCAGTATCAACGTTTGACGGTGAAACACAGCGATAATCAAGAAATACTGGATCCTCATCTGTCATTTTTATTGTCATATATCCACCGCCGCCGGGACCCGATGCATTAGGTTCTAGCAACCCTAAGGCAAAGGAAGTGCCAACAGCCGCATCTACAGCATTTCCGCCTTTCTTTAGAATCCTAACGCCTATCAAAGAAGCCAACGGATGCGCTGACGCTACTACCGCATTTTCCCATACACCGTCTCTGATACTCAAATCCAAATCCTGTTCCGATATCTTAAGTGGCTCCAATGGTTCAAAAATATCCGTGTTAAGCGTCGCTTCTTCCGTGCTTTGAGGATTGTTTTCTTCATGCCCTATTGGTTCTTGTTGATTGCATCCTGTTGTGCTGAGAATAGCAATCAACAAAATAATATATAATTTTCTGATTTCAATCCCTCCTTTTATCCTATTATGTTTCAATTATATTAGACTGTTCGATAATTTATAACATTTTCTCTTTTTTCTTTTATTTCTTTTTATTATTTGATGTCAATATATAGTTTATGTTTGTCTTTTTTGATAAAATGAAATAGTTATAGAAAGGATGTGTTTTATGTTATTCCTCTCGCTTTCATTATTTGCAATATACTTGCTTTATTTGATTTATGAATACACTCATAATGAACATCTCAAAAAATCTTTCTCTAACATTATACTTGTCAACGGAATAAGAGGTAAAACTTCAACCGCGTTGCAAATCGATTCATTACTTAGGGAAAATGGTTTTAGAGTGTTTACCAAAACAACAGGCGATGAACCTGTCATTCTAGATTGCAATCATAATCGATCAATCATCAAAAGAAAAGGTCAGGCAAATATAAATGAACAGTTGAGCGTTATCAAAAAAGCTCATGCACAAAAAGCTCAAATACTTATTATCGAATGTATGGCTATCGACCCGGACTTGCAGCATGTGTTGCAACACAGGATTGTGAAAAGCGATAGATTAGTCATGACTAATATTAGACCCGACCATATTCCGGAAATGGGTAAAAATCTAGATGAGATTGCCTATGCTCTATCTCGGACAATTCCTGCTAACGGCTTTGTCTATACGGCTGATTGCCGATACTTGGATAGCTTCCAAGTCATTGCTAATCAAAGAAATGCTAAATTATGCTATGTTGAAGATGCGGAATTCAATACTTATAAATTAGCTCACAAATTATGTGAGGATTTAATCCTGGAGCACCATCCAAATCAAAGAATTGAATCAACCTATTTCAATCCTGTCGAAAGCAAAAAATATATCATAAAGAATGGCCAAAACAAAAATATCACTTTCGTAAATCTTTTTTCTGTCAACGATCCGGTTTCAACAAAGTATTGGATAGATTATTATTTAAGTGAGAGTAACCACTATATCCATAAATATCTGGTCTATAATAATCGTGCGGACCGCCTAGGCAGAATCCGATTATACAGTGACACCCACGATATTTTCAATCTTTTCGATAAATTATTTATTTGTGGCGAAAACACGTACCTTGCACATAAAATATTTATAAAATCTTTTTCTATCGAAATTGTCAGAGAAAAAAATCTATCTTTTCTTCATGATTTAGAAGAAAACTCGATTATATTCGGTATTGGAAATATTAAAGGAGAGGCCTATGCGTTTATTGAGGGGCTGAATTCAGGAGATACTCATGAGTGAACTTTTGATTTTAGGACTGTTGATTAGTTTAATCTATACAGAAGCAACCGGCATCTCACCGGGAGGTATCATTGTTCCCGCATATTTTGCCATTTATTTCAATGACCCTTACAGAATAATGAGTACCCTTGCTATCAGCATCATTTGTGTTTTATTCATCAAACTCATTTCTCGCTTCACCATATTATATGGAAGAAGAAAATTCGCCGTATACATTATACTAGGCATCGTCATCAAAATATTAGTTTCATATATCGCATTTGATAATATGTTCGCATTCTATCATTTATCCCTAACCATTGGCTATTTAATTCCCGGATTGTTAGGATCCCAAATTGAAAAACAAGGACTTTTAACCACCTTATCTTCTCTGGGTATTGTGACACTGCTTATTCATCTATCCTCAATCATGATCGGGGGCTAACTATGATAAAAAAAATCCATGTCAAGCTTGTTGTTGTATTAATGCTTCTATCTGTGACGGTATTCATTACTTACCACACAAAAGAAATAACCTTCGCACAAGATTATGAGGAAAAAATCCAAGCTGCCCAATTAATGAAAGAGGCTATCACTCTAATAAAAGAATACAAGCTGGAAAACAACATTTTGATAAATTCTCATTTGGATATCAACGAAACTGGGATTATAGGGGATGATTTTACCGAAATCACAACCACCTATGGGGATTTGGAATCAAAAAGAACTTCATCCAATCCCAACTTCGCGGCAGTTGTCGTCGATTTAATCCATGAACTTGGCCTAAAGCAAGGTGACACGGTTGCTGTGAATTTTTCAGGCTCCTTCCCCGCCGTCAATATTGCCGTGCTATCGGCATTGGAGGCTTGCGAGATTAAAGCCGTCATTATCTCTACAATTGGTGCTTCCACATATGGCGCAAATCATCCGCAGTTAACTTATTTAGATATGGAAAACATCATCTGGCAGCATGGACTTGTAAAAAATAGAAGCCAATATTTTTCAATGGGTGGAATCGACGATTTAGGTTTAGAATTTGACAATGAAACTAAGGTAGCCCTCAAAAATAGAATATCAAGTTACAATATCACCTATTTGTTTTATGAGGATTTCGAGGATAACATCGCCAATCGATATTTATTGTATCAAGACAATAGCAAAGTCAAAGCTTTTATCAATGTTGGGGGAAATCTTGTTTCTTTTGGCAAGGGTTACACAATTGCGTATCTACCCGGGGGTGTCATTGTAGATTTGCCTAAAAATGATACGCATATCGGATTGGGACAAAGTTTTATCAATGATCGTATTCCTATAATCCATTTTTTAAACATAAAAGACCTCGCCAAAAGATATGCTTTACCTATTGATCCTGTTCCAATGCAAGATGTCGGTGTTGGAGATATTTTTTATCGCTATCGATATAAAAAATCTTATGTGTTTATAGGCATTTTATGCTCATTCTTTTTATTGAAAGGAATTAAAAATGAAAATACTAGCAAAGATATGGCAATTTTTATTAAAAAATAGGAATTTTTCATCCGGTGTTTTTTTTATATCTATCGGGATTATTTTACCAAGCTTTCTAACTATCAATAACCTTGGCATATATGACAATATTATCCTCTCAACCAAAATACAAGATACAGGCATTTTAATATTAGCCGCCTTCAAAATAAGTTTTTTGAATAGTATCCGTGCTTTGCCTCTATACGTTGGTGCCTTTTACGTTACAAACTCAATTTTCTCAATTCGCAAGAAACCTTTATTCCATTTTATTGTTGTCTTTTTAATACTATCATTATGTTATAAGTCAATCCAAATGATTTATGGCATTACCTATGACTTTAGTTATCCGGCAATCATACTTATCGTAGTGATTTTCCTTTTGGAAAAATATGAGATGTACAATGTAAGTATTATTAAAAAAGTTACTGTTATGATACTCGTATTAATTAGTGTTCAGTTTTTGGATACTGTTCCTGAATTATCGCCCTTAGGGTTTGGAAGGGGAGAAATCTCAACCGACATCAAGAATGCGTCAGCCATCATTGACCATTACCACTCTTTAACCGTTTTTTCTTTGATTTTTTTCATTGTATTTTTATTCAATGCTTTTCTGGTTCTTAAAATACTTATCGACCAACATGCTTTGTTGGATATTTCAAACAAAAAACGATTGGCTGAATTAGAATTATATCAATCTAGACTTAGACTTCTGGAAAGCCGATCAACCGAAGAGATACAGAACCTCGTGCATGACTTAAAGACGCCCTTGACATCCATTCAAGGACTCGCGAATGTCATTGAAATAAAATCCGTCGATTCAACTGTAAAGGAATATAGCCATAATATATCGAATTCTGCTGAAATTATGAATGGTATGATATCTGAGATACTTTATGAAAACACGAAAAATATTCTTGATGTCCCAGTGCTCATCGATTATGTATTTTCTCAAATCAAAACGACTAACATCAAAAATTCAATTCTTATGCATAATCATCTGAGGCAAGAAAAAATACTTGTCAACAAAATTAGGTTTTCAAGAGCCTTAGTGAATATCATCGAAAATGCGTATAAGTCTATCGACAAAGATGACGGATTGATTGAAGTTTCATTTGACAAAGAATGTGAGTATATCGTTATAAAAATTTCGGATAATGGACAAGGAATATCAGAAAAAGAGCTCAACCATATATGGGATATCGGTTACAGTAATTCAGGATCTACCGGATTAGGCTTGAATTTTGTTAAAAAGGTCGTTGAAAATCATAAAGGAATCATAGAAATTCAAAGTCGTCAAAGCGTCGGAACAACTGTCACTATTAAAATCAAGGAGGTATTGTGATGAAAGACATCAAAATCCTAGCAATAGATGACTCAATTGACATTTTATTTACGATAAAAGCCATTTGCGATATTGAAAACTGGACAACCATTACGACAACTGATGGCAGTCAAGCCTGTGAACTAATCAACACGCATCATCCTGATTTGGTTATTGTTGATTATCGTATGCCCATCATGAACGGAATAGATGTAGTCCAAAATATCAGAATGCAGGATGATAAAACACCCATTCTAGTATTAACAGTTGAAGAAGACCCTTTTATCGCAAAAAAAATAACCGAAGCCGGTGCAAATGATTATGCTCTAAAACCAATCAAAGCCATCGATTTGATTAGTCGAATCAAAGTACATGTCCGAAAATCAAAGCCAAAAAAATCAAAATATTTCGCATACAAAAAAGGAATAAATAAGCATACTTTAGATTTGATACTAGAAGCATTAAGAAAAGAGCCTGATTTTCTTACTGTTGAAGAAATTTCTGAGGCTTCCGGCTTAGTCTGTCAAACTGTTAACCGCTACCTTGTCTACCTCAACGAAAATGAGTTGGTTGAAGTCATTTTCGAGTATGGAAAAAAAGGAAGGCCACGACAAAAGTACCGACTAAAAAGCAGATAAACAA
>JAFGVC010000186.1 GCA_016938195.1 Tissierellales bacterium
CACAAAAACGTTCATTTTTCAATACCTATAGGTTGTTTTAGTTGATTTTTATGGATCGTTTTTGCGCAGTCTGACGGTTCTTTTTGTTTTTTGAAAAGATAACACCGGTTCCTAATAAGCCTAACTAACGATAGTCAACCATTGTTCAACCACTGCAACGATGGAAAGCTCTCATCCAACTTATTTTTGAGTGTTGCAAAAAATATAATAATAAACTATAATTTAATTAGTATTTAAGGGGTTAAAAAATCGGGGATGCATAGCACAAAGAATAAAGCGTCGGCTTTTTTGGAACCTTCTTTTTTTAAGAAGGTTTTTATATGTTCACAATAACATAAAATAATTTGTAGATGAGGGAAAAAGCATGAGAAAGAGCATTTGGATAATAATTATTGTGGTACTGTTTTTAATGACTGCTTGCAAGAGCGAGGAGGTAAAGATTGTTGAACAACAGATTTCATCGATTGGCAACGTGACCGAAGAAAGCGAGGAATTGATTCAGAATGTCAGACAAGCGTATAACAACTTGTCTGAAAAGGATAAGGAGGCTGTTTCTAATTATTCTGAATTAGAGAAAGCAGAGCTTGCATTTAATTTCATTTTATCGGACAAAGTGGATAAATTGATTGAAGCAATCGGGTCAATTAATGATGAAAGTAAGGCAGCTATTGACTTGGCAAGATCAGAATATGATAAGCTGACGAAAGCCCAAAAGTCAATTGTTAATTATTTTGGTGATTTAATTGCAATTGAAAAGGAATATGACGCTTATATCATTAATAAATCAATTGAGACACTTAAAGCATTAAAAGATATTTCGACGGAAGATTCAGAAGCAATTGAACGTGCCGAAGCCATCTACGAAGAACTAACTGCTGAGCAAAAAAACGAGGTAACAAAGTCGATAAAAGATATTCCTGAACTGATTCAAAATGCAAAACTTCAGAGAGTCATGAAATTTATTGATCGAATCACTTATACGAAAGACGAACCCAAAATAGAGGATTTAACAGCAATGATTGATGCCACGATATATTATTTGAAACTAAATGAAGATATGCGTCCACAAATATTAAATGACAAAGTATTGAAGAAGGCACTAGACGGATTTTCTGACTATATGCAAAAAAGAGCTAAAACAGATAAAGTATATATCAGAGATTGCTATATCCAACAATCCGATTCAATCGCTTATGAGGATTTGTTGAATTATCCAAAATCTTATGAGGGTAGACAGCTGAATTTTGAAGTACAGATATTAGAGATAAAAGAAGGTCTTTTGATATTATCGGATAGTATGGCGGTCACTGTAGTAGGCACAGAGAATCTCCTTGAGCTTAGAGATCATCGATTAGTTAAAGAGCCTCTTATTTCTGTGGAAGACACTTTAACTATATATGGGACATTTGAAGGCACTAAAACGATAAATGTTACTGAAGAAGGGTCAGGGTTATGGGGAACAAATTTATTTAAAAAATCTATTGATGAATATGAAATTCCGATTATTGAGTTCATATACACCAGTAACGATAATCTTGGTGTGATTGCTTCAGGAGATCCCAATGCCACGGATGTAGGGATAAGTCCTGAGACCGAAGAGCTCATCGGCCGGTTGAATGAATTGATTGAACAAATGCATTGATTATGATTTTATGATACAGATAAAATAAACGGAGGATGTCAGAATGAAAAAGATTGGGAGTCTTATAAAGGGAGTCGTCGTAATTGCAGTAATAGGTGTTGTTCTTGTCGCGGGTTATAATTTCTACATAAATGATCAGCAACCCACGATAATTTCTACGATGGATATTCAGGGAACAATATCGGATATTGGCGAATTGGCGACGGCAGAATATGGTTACACTATTGCTCAAACCGCTGACAAGCCAAATAAAAAAGTGGTAGGATTTGAAATTCCATTCACGAACAGTCAAGTCATGTATAGCTATGAAGGTTACATTAAAGCGGGTATAGCTTTCAACGAGATTGAAGTGACTGTAAATGAAGCAAACAAAACTATTTTTGTTGATTTGCCGGATGCAAAGATATTGAGCTCGGAGGTCGATTTCGAGAGCTTGATAGTATATGATGAAAAATACAATCCTTTTAATGCCTTTACGTTTTCTGATATGAATTTAAGCTTGACAGTTTTAAAAGAGACAGCAGAAGAGGCTGCTTTAAGCAATGGTTTATTGGAAAGAGCGACTATCAACGCACAGAGCATAATCCAGACCACCGTTTTGAGCTTCTATGACTCGGAAGAATATAGGGTTGAATTTTATTGATGACCTGATTGGTGCCCGAAAATTAGATTTATTTTTATTGAAAGGATGGATTGTTATAATGAAAAAGAGAATGATAACTTTGACTTTATTTGTTGTTTTATTCCTGCTGCTGGTCTCCTGTGCTCAAGATAACAGCAATACAGTGGAAAAATTAGGAACACCTAATTACGCCGATCCCAATTCTTGGATCACTGCCTTTGAAACGGAACTTGCGGTCGATGTGTTTTACGTCTACCCCACCGTAAGCAACAATGAATCGGGGAATATGGACATAAGTAATGAGGAGGAGCGGGCTCTGGCGAAAGGGATTTATGAAGCTCAAGCTTCAGTGTTTCAAGGTAGTGCCAATGTCTATGCGCCTTATTACCGACAAATGTCTACGGGAGCTAAAATACCCAATGATCCAAACGCGCTGGCCACGGACTTGGAGGAGTTTAAACAGGGTGCCGAGGATGTCAAAGCCGCCTTCCAGTACTACATGGAAAACATGAATCAGGGTAGACCCTTTATTCTGGCAGGTCACAGCCAAGGGACAATGGCACTGATTGAACTCATTAAGGATGAGTTCGGGAGTTCTGAGGAATTAAGGGGAAATCTCGTTGCCGCGTATCTTATCGGATATACTGTTACCAATGAAGATCTTTCCTTGTCCGGAATAACTGCGGCTCAAGGAGAGGCGGATACCGGGGTGGTGATTACCTTCAACACTCAGTCTGTAACCTCTGTTGGTGGCCCTATGCTGATGAAGGGGGCCAACTGCATCAATCCGTTGAACTGGAAAACCGATGGAACTACCGCTGAAGCAAGCTTGAACCAAGGGGCCTTGTTTTTTAATGATTCGACGGGAGAACTCTTAAGAGAGGTCCCCGAGTATTGCGGTGCGGTGATTAATTCTGAAACCGGAGCGCTCACTACCACCATAGAAGAAGAACTAGAAATCGGACCTTATCCTGACGGTGTATATCATCGTTATGACTATGCCTTTTGGTATCGCAATCTTGAGGAGAATGTGAAGGTGAGGATTGAGGCCTACTTAAATAATAAGAACTGATATTGTGTAGGTACAAAAGTGAGGTACAAAAGGGACGGCAGACTGCGCAAAAACGATCCATAAAAATCAACTAAAACAACCTATAGGTATTGAAAAATGAACGTTTTTGTGG
>JAFGVC010000187.1 GCA_016938195.1 Tissierellales bacterium
ACCGTTATGGCCAATTTAAACTGACAACACAACCTTGAAGGAATTTCCAAAAAACATAAAATTTAAATACGATTGGAGACGATATCAAAAAAGAGTCCTTGATGAATTGGAAGGACATCTTGATGATAATCATTTACATGTCATTGCTCCTCCAGGTTCAGGTAAGACTGTACTTGGATTAGAAGTTGCGTTGAGATTGAATAAGCCAACTCTTATTTTTGCACCAACTGTAGCAATTAGAAACCAATGGATTCAAAGATTCTGTGAATTATTCTTACAAGTCGATACAGAACCTGATTGGATTTCAAGAGACATTAAAAGTCCAAAATTTTTAACTGTTGCTACATATCAGGCACTTCACGCTGCATGTACAAATACAGTTATTGATGAGGAAGAGTTAATTGAAGAAGAATCTGAAAATGGCACAAATGGAAAAGTAAGAACAACTATTGACACAAAAGAGATAGTTAAAAAGCTGCGAAAACAAAATATTGGAACTATCATTGTAGATGAAGCTCATCATTTAAAAAACGAATGGTGGAAATCCTTAAATTCAGTTAAGAATGCTTTAAAACCCACCATAGTCGGATTAACTGCTACTCCACCTTATGATGTTACATACACGGAATGGCAGAGATACATAGATTTAAATGGCCCAGTAGATGCGGAAATTTCAGTACCTGAATTAGTTGTAGAAAATGATTTATGTCCACATCAGGATTATGTTTACTTGTCTGAACCGACCGAAGAAGAAGGTAAACTTATTACAGACCAAAGAGCAAAAACACTAAAGATTTTTGAAGAGATAAAGAAGGATGAAATATTTAAACAAGCTATTATGGCTCATCCTATCTATCAATTTCCAACTAAGAATTTAGAGTGGATATATAACAACCTTGAATGCTACTCGTCAGTTCTTATTTTTTTAAATGGCGTTGGGAAGATTATAACGGAAAGCCAATTGGAAGTTATTGGTGACAAAAAATATAGAATCCCTCCACTAAACTATGAATGGATAGAAATTCTTTTAACCTTCTATTTATTTGGAGACAAAGAGAACTTTAGTACAACTGAAGAGCATAAAGAAAAACTGACAAACAAACTCAAGCGAAATGGACTTCTCGACAGGAGAACTATTAGTTTTAGACATAATCAACGAATTAATCGCTCATTAAGTACTTCGCTAAGTAAATTGCAGAGTATTGATAATATCGTTGATATTGAACACGATACTTTAGGCAATGACCTTAGAATGGTTATCCTTACTGATTATATTCGTAAAGAGTTTTTATCCAACGAGCCAAACAATCAGCTGGTTTTAAATAAAATTGGGGTATTACCAATATTTGAACAGCTTCGAAGAACTAATGATAGGAATATGAAATTGGGAGTGCTTTCAGGCTCACTTATTATTATTCCTAAAACAGCATTAAAACCTCTAATTGATGCTGCAAATAAGATGCATATTGATGCAATTTCGCATACGCCATTAGCCTATGATGATGGTTTTGTGATAATCAATACAAATGAAAAGATAAAACACAATATCGTTTACTTAGTTACAAGCATATTTGAATCAGGTGAGATTGAAGTTTTAATTGGTACAAAATCTTTACTTGGAGAGGGCTGGGATGCACCAACCATTAATTCATTAATTCTTGCAACCTTTGTAGGTTCTTACGTGCTTTCAAACCAAATGAGAGGGCGTGCTATCCGCTCTGAAAGAACAAACCCAAACAAAACAGGAAATATTTGGCATTTAGTCTGCGTTGATTCAACAGCACCTGATGGTGGAGACGATTTCCAATTAATGAAAAGAAGATTTAAATCTTTTGTAGGTGTCTCAAATAATAATGAGGTTAAAATTGAGAATGGAATTAATAGATTAAATCTTCCTGAAACATTCACTAAACCTGAAATCGAATCCTACAATATTGAAGTAATTCAAAAGGTTGGAAAAAGAGATTTATTAAAACAAAAGTGGACAGATGCACTTTCAAATGGAGTTGAGTTAACCGAAGAAATAAAAGTTCCGTTTCCTGAAGACAAAGAATATAAAGGAATAAAATCTCTTTATTACAATAAAACTATAGCAAACCTGCTTGGGGCATTAGGTTCGAGCTTATTAGGTTTTTCTCAGGGTATTCTAGAAGGTCTCGGAAGGTCGGCCAGACATATTCACAGTCGAGAGGATTTATTTCGTTTTCTAATGTTTGTTGGGATTGCTGGTGTATTATTTTTCGGTAGGCAATTTTACAAAACGTTTAGAATATTCTTTAAATACCGAGATATTTCAAAAGATATACAGCAAATCGGAGAGGCTTTATTACAATCATTGGTAAAAATGGGAACAATCCAGTCAGATATTTCAAAATTATATGTTGTTTCCTCTGTTGATAATTATGGAGCCATTTACTGTCATCTTGATGGCGGGACAACCTTTGAAAAATCCACCTTTATAAAATCATTACAAGAAATTGTTTCAACGATAGAGAATCCGAGATATTTGATTCAAAGAAAAAGTTTGTTCCTAAAAGTAATATCTCAAAATGATTATCATTCTGTGCCAGAGTTGATAGGTAGAAATAAAAAGACAGCAGAGTATTTTGAGAGCCAATGGAGACGATTAGTTGGTTCTTGTAGTTTGATTTATACAAGGACAATTGAAGGTAGAAAAATCCTACTTAAGTCAAGGATAAAATCCCTATCTTCCGAATTTGAGGAGAAAACAGAAAGGATAAATAAATGGAGATGACAATCAAAAACTGGCCATAACAATGTATAAAAATAATAGCCGAAATGGCTGTAAAATCGAGGGGTGTAGCCCGCTTCAACTTTTCTGTAACTTGACAGGAGAGTGCCACGCAGTCGGCTACTATTCTTATACTCACCGTTGTGGCCAATGTAGAAAAATCAGATAATTCACTATCAAAGAGAGAACAAGTCGACTAAATCGGAATTTAAACATTAAATAAGTGAATTTCTAAGCCTATGAATTTATTCCAATACAAAGAAGAGTTTGAATTCACAACCTCCCTTAATTCTGATGAGATTTTTTCAACTCTTAAAGAATATGTTGAGTTTAATTATAAGAAAAAGTTATCAACATTCCAGATAAAAAAGGAATTTTACGGAAATGTTTTAGAAGAGAACTATTTTCAAGTGTGGAAAAAACCAGCAATTTCTGGGTTTGTGGACAAAGGATTGGCTCCAAGTATTGAAATCGT
>JAFGVC010000188.1 GCA_016938195.1 Tissierellales bacterium
GCGGTATGTAAATAGTATCAGACGGGAGAGGATTATTATTCCTCTCCGTTTAATAAAGATTCTTAAAAGGTAAGCGTTTTTATTAAGCAAATATTGATCTGAAGGAGGATATAATAGTGAAATTATCGGGTTCAAAAATAATCATTGAATGCCTGAAAGAGAAAAATGTTGATACCATTTTCGGATATCCCGGAGGTGCCGTCATTCCTTTGTACGACGCACTTTATGATTATTTGGATCATATTAAACATGTCAGAACAGTACATGAACAGCATATGGTTCATGCAGCAGACGCTTATGCAAGAACGACGGGCAAGACCGGGGTCGTATTTGCAACATCGGGTCCGGGAGCTACCAACACGATAACAGGAATTGCAACGGCTTATATGGATTCAGTTCCGATTGTTGTGATTTGCGGTCAAGTTCCGAATATGCTGATTGGAAAAGATTCTTTTCAAGAGGTTGATATTACAGGCATTACTTTATCGATTACAAAGCATAATTATTTGGTCAGAGACGTTAAAAATCTTGCGAAAATTGTACGAGAAGCAATGGATGTAGCGGCGTCAGGTCGGCCGGGACCGGTATTGATTGATGTCCCTAAAGATGTTTTTTATGCAGAATGGGATTATGAACCGGAGACCCAAGCCGTTTTTAAAGAAGAGCTTGTATTGCCTGACTTAAGTTTAATTGAAAAGGCAGCTGAATTTATTAATCAATCTAAAAAACCGGTGCTTTATGCAGGGGGCGGTGTGAGAATCTCAAAAAATGACATGCGACTTGTAGAACTTGCTGAAAAAGCACAAATACCGGTCACAAATTCATTCATGGGATTTGGCACGATTCCTAGAGAGCATGAGTTGTCTTTAGGACTCGTAGGTATGCATGGACAAATATACACCAATATGGCTGTCACTAAAAGTGATTTGGTGATTGCTATCGGAGCGAGATTTAGCGATAGGGTTATTGGAAAACCGGATGAATTTGCACCGAATGCAAAAATTATACATATTGATATTGACTCTACAGAGATTGATAAAAATACTAAGGATTGCGTGCCATTAATTGGAGATATGTCATATATATTGGAACAAATCATTCAAAGAGTGAATCATGCGACAAGACCAGAATGGATTGCCGAGATAGATTCATTCAGAGAAGAAGCGCCAAATCCTGATGAATTTATCCCGAGGAATATTCTTGAAATGGCAAATTCTTTTTATAATGAAAATACGGTAGTCACAACTGACGTTGGACAACATCAGATGTGGGTAGGACAATATTGGAAGTTTAGGAAGTCAAATGAATTCTGTACATCCGGCGGTTTAGGGACTATGGGTTACGGCTTGGGTGCGGCTATAGGTGCTAAAGTGGGAAATCCGGATAAAGATGTACTGATGATTACCGGAGACGCTAGCTTTAGAATGAACAATTGTGAGCTAGTAACGGTTAATTGTTATCAATTACCGATAAAGATCCTACAAATAAATAACCACTCCCTCGGTATGGTAAGGCAGTGGCAGAGAATGTTTAGTGGGGCGAGATATTCGGAAACAGATACATATGATGATGTGAATATGAAAATGTTTATTGAGTCTTTTGGCATGAAGTACTATAAATGCTTAACTATCAAAGAGTTAAAGCAAGCATTGCAAGAAACAAGACACATGAACAAGGCTGTTTTCATTGAATGCACAATTGGCCAGGACGACTCAGTTTATCCTATTGTCCCGGCTGGAAGACCTATCAGTGAGCTTTTGATTAACGGATAATATAAGCGGTTATTTTATGGGCGTTTTTTGGCTCTTCTCTTGGGGCGATTTCGAAGGTATTTAATGAACTCCGGGATTGCTCCAGAGCATATGCCAATGAATTCCAACACGATAAGGGCCATAATGCTAAAGGCTGCTGGATTTTCTATTGCAGAATCGGCAATGAATCCGGGTATGGACGCAAAACCATACAACAGCATCGCCATGCTTGTCAGATAAATATAAATAAATCCATTGTATAAAGAAAGGCCAAGAACAACAGACATAATTAATGTGACAATTAATCCGACTGTAATATTCTGGAGACTAAAACGGAAGGCCTCTATTGTAGCTAATAATCCCATGAGCACGCTGAAAAGGACAAGCCATTGTATCAGGAGTGCTAATAGGGATTTTTTGTTGTTTGATTTAAATGAGTAAAAAAATGTCATATTTTCCTCCGAGTTTTTTATTTATTATAGCATATCATTGCAACTCAGGCATCATTCGGGAAGCTACAATAGCTACGAAAAGTGCCACACTTACTCTCACTACTATGATTATCATTAGGTTTGCTTTTATGGGTATAAAAATCAATGTGTCTTCGACAACAGCATGACATAATGCAAGGAAAATTGAGACAACCACTAAGCTTTTTTTGTCAAGCTGTCCTTCATTAACGCTTTCAAAGAGAACACCTGCGCCAAAAAAAAGACCGAGTACTAAACCAATCACCAGCGGCAACGAAGAATCTTGATGCACCTTCAGTAAACGGGTAAGGGGTGAAAGCAATTTAGAAAATTTTTCCAGTATTTTTAAATCCTTTAGTATTTCAATAGCCATCATGAGGGGGACAATGATAACCCCTAGCTTGATTACAGCATTAGCGCCTATTTTAAGAGCGTTGAACACAACTAAAATTAATTCCATTTTATTCTCCTACAAAATGATATTCATGAGCATTCCCGTTAAAAGGGAAGAGATGATTCTCAGTCCGGTTATAAAAAAAGGATTGATGCCGATTTTTTTAATCACTGCAGATTCACCAATCAAATTATGTGAAATAGAGATAACAACACCGGTGATGGTAGCTTGTTTTATTGTTAAATCAATAGAAGCTAAAACACCCAGAGCCGCATAAATATTGAGTGCTCCACCGATAATTAGAGCAAAGGCCGCTTCGCCCGGAAGCCCTAATAGAGACATTAATGGAATAAAGAGGCGGGCAACCATCTGAAGCAAACCGGAATATTTAAGAATCTCTGTGACGATGTAGATGGGAATCATTATTTTTGCAAGGGTTATCAAGACGCGAAGGCCTTTTTTTAATCCGCGGTTCAGTGTGTCAAAAGTTAGCATGTAGGGCCTCTCCTTGTTCGAATATCTTTGCCGTAAAACTTGAAGATATCATATTTGCTGATTATTCTCGACATGATACGATCAGAATAGGTTTCTGACATTCTTTCAAGTGAGAGATTAGTTGAAATGATGGTTTTTTTATTGGTAATCATGCGTGTATTGATGATGTTAAAAAGTTCAGTCGTTGTAAATGAGTTAATTGATTCAGTGCCTAAATCATCAAGAATCAATAAATCAGCCTCATAAATCATTGAAAAATTGTCTTTGTTGGCATAAGACTCCAAATTTCTATTGAATTTATGCTCGCTAATAATTTCAAACATTTTAAAGGCTGTCTGGTACAATACAAGAATGCCCTTGTCAATCAGTTCTTTTGCAATGCAGTTGCACATAAAGGTTTTTCCAACACCGGTGCTACCGTAAAAAAGCATGTTTCTGTCATGGGTTTCAAAGTGGGTGATAAAATGCTGACTGTGCTTTGCGATTAATTTTATATTGTCGCGTGGGGTCATTTTTTCGCTTCCATATTTAGAGTCGCTAAAAACGAGCGAGTCAAAGGCATCAAAATTTTCTCTCTTTAAGAGCTCACCAAGTCCCGAGACGTTATACAATTCGTTGATTAATTTTTGACGATAACAGAAGCACATTTCACCATGTGCGTCGTATCCTGTATCTCTACAATTTTGGCATTGATATACTTCTTCAAAATAAATAGCAGGGATTTTTCGCTTTTGCATGATGTGGGATTTTTCGCTTTTTAGTAACGATAGGGTTTCTCTTAAATAATTTGTTTTTTCCACCCAGTCATTTCCTTTAGAAATCAACATGCGAGCAAGCTCAAGACTAAGACTCGCAATAGCTTGGTCAATTTCCTTCATGCGAGGAATCATATCATATATTTCCTCTTTTCTGGTTTTAAGATCTTCCGTTGCTTTCAATCTATTTCTTTGGTAATCTTTTTTTATTTTATTGACAATTTCTTCTTTCATCAAATTTCCTCGTCCTCTTCAGTTAAATCATAATAGTTCATTCTCGCCATTTTTTCAAGCTCTTCTTCCGATAATTTATTATATTGCTGATCAAAGTTGTGAAAAGATTTTGTGTCCTGTTTGGTTTTGACTGTCCGCGCATGAGCTTTTTTAGATTTCTTGACTTCCTCCAGCGTTTGAATATTATTTTTGTACCAGTTTTCCAGAATTGAGTTAAAATAGTTTAAGTTTGGGTTTGATGTTTTAGATGAATAGGACAAAGCCTCGATAATCATTTCGATGCTAAAATGCCATTCATCGACCCAGGTATCTACAATATTTCTTTCGTTGAGGGTGAGCTGTCTTCCGCTAAAACCAAGATGTGTTCTAACGATGTTGTAGTATTTGATGTTTTTTCTGTTTTCTTCCAAATAAATGTCTAAGCTATCTTTGTCGTGGATGTCATTATCATGCCATGCGGCGAGTAGTGCTTCAACGTATCTCAGGTTTCGAATATTTTTCTTTTCGACCATATACTTGAAAGTGTCAATCACAATTTCAGGAGTTGCTGCGTACTTTGCAAGCCATTCGAGAATGTTTCTTTTCTCGTTAGGATTAATTAGCCGTCCCATCAATAATTCGGTTTCTCTGAACATGTTTCTGAAAGTGTCAGATTTATTAGCTTCAATCAAATCTTCATAGGAAACGCTAGAGGTTGGTGCATCAGGATTGCTTTTGATATGTTGATAGATATTTTCAACGTACAATTGCTTTAGGTTTATAAATTCAATTTTTTTGTGACCCGGCGAGGCTTCAACAATATTGATGATTCCTTGCGTTTGCCAATATTCCCAAGCTTGTTCAATTCTTGAAATGGGAAGCCCCAAATTTTTAGAAAGTGTTTCGTTGGAGAAATTCTCTTCTTGATCCTTAGCATATTTGTAAGCCAGAAGATATATCTTGACATCATCCCCATTTGCAACAGGCATAAAGTCGTTGATGAAAATATTTTCAACGGGTGTATTCCCGAAATCTATTTTTTCCTGTTGTAATTTGAAATTCATTAAGATTCACCTCAGAATTCTTTTGTATTATTATAGCACAAAATTTGAAATTTTATCTTTTTGAATTTAAAGTTTTATGTTATACTTTAGTAGTAAATTCGCATTGGAGAAAATCTATGACCAAGATAAAGCTAATCATCACTCGTATTATGCAGAATCAACGTGTAAAGAAGTTTCTTTCCAATCAATACGCAGTCCACATTTCTGTCTTAGTTTCAGTTACTATTTTTGTACTCATTTTTTCTCACATTCTTAATATTTTCCAAGTCCAAGCGGCCATGATTCAGGAACATGAATTAGCCATTCGTTGCTATGAGATTTATTTTGACGGACAGTATATTGGCTCCATCCGGAATAAGCAAAACTTTAATGAAATCCTGGAAGGCTTTAAAGAGTCCTTGCAGGAACAAAGTCATGCAGAGATTTCTATTTCCAATCAGATAGAATTTTTAGAGGGACATGCAGAGGATACTGAAATTTCCACGCAAGATGAGATTGTAGCTCGTATCAAATCGCAGATTCAGTACAATCTATTGGCTTATGGTGTTAAAGTTGACGGGAAAATTATGGGAGAGCTGAGAACATTAGATGAGGCAGAAAGCTTGCTGAATGATATCAGAGCGCCTTATGAAAGCCAACTTGAAAACTCAGAAATCATATCCTTGGATTTTGCAGAAGAGGTTGAAATTGTTCAAGTTGAGGTTTCAGAATATGATATAGATAATTACGAACAGCTGTTGGCCTTTCTTCAAAAAGGGACGACAGAGGAACGCATACATGTGGTCGAATCAGGAGACAATCTTTGGGTTATTGCCGATCAGTATCATCTTACGGTAGACGAATTGATATCTGCCAATCCGACAGTGGATCCTGTTTTGATTCACCCAGGAGATGAGCTTTCACTGATTATTCCAAAGCCTTTTATTGGAGTACAGACAGTTGAAATGGCAACAATTGAAGAAAAAATTCCTTTTGACACCGAATATGAGTATGTATCTTGGCTATATAACGATGAGTATTCAACTAAAATAAGTGGAGAATACGGTGTAAAAGAAGTAGAAGCAAAAATTGTCAAGGAAAA
>JAFGVC010000036.1 GCA_016938195.1 Tissierellales bacterium
CGATTTATTTTCTTCGTGCCTTTGCCCGCTTCACAGGATGTCCTTACTTTTCTGATGGTAGCAAGTGTTTTTATGGGATCAGGGATTGCTGTAGCTAATCATAAGCAAATCGCTCTTGAGTTTTTCGTACATGCCTTACCACATAAAATCAGAAATAAATTTATGGTTGTTGCAGACGGGATTAGTATATTCTTTCTAATCATCATCATAACACAAGCCTATGAACTGATTGGAAAGACACAACATACTTTGGTAGGAGCGGCTCAGATTCCACAAATGTATTATTATCTACTCGTGTTATTTGGATGTGTCATCATGGCTGTCAATTATATCAATCAAATTTTGATAAAAGTAACAGGTGAACAAATGAAGGAGGAAGAATAAAATGACGACGGTACTACTGGCAACAATGGGAATATTTCTCCTTTTATCAATACCAATAGGCATTGCCTTAGGGGGTGCTTCATGGTTGGCATTGGTCATAGAAGGCAAAATTCCGGCACTCATTGTAACACAACGACTGATGAGTGGCATCAATCATTTTACAATGATAGCTGTCATATTCTTTATACTGGCCGGTGAAGTGATGACAGAAGGAGGCATATCTAAGAAGCTCGTAGCTTTAGCTAACCGATTAGTAGGAAAGCTTCCGGGCGGATTAGCGATGGTGGCCACGTTATCAGCTATGTTTTTTGGTGCAATCTCAGGCTCGTCTGCCGCTACAACAGCTGCAATAGGTGGAATCATGATGCCGACGATGGATAAGGCTGGATATAAAAGAGATTTTTCATCAGCCGTCATAGCGGCTTCAGGATTGTTAGGATTATTGATTCCTCCGAGTGGAACAATGCTTTTATATGCAGTTATTGCGAATACATCGGTACTTGAAATGTTTCTTGCAGGGATTATTCCCGGAGTATTTATGGGATTATGCCTGATGGTCACCTCCTATATTATTTCTAAGAAAAGAGGATATGGGAGTGTACCGTTAAAAGAAGAAGTCAGTGAAGATAGTAAAGGAAAAGTGATATTTCATAGTTTTCTAGCCTTATTATCACCGGTGATTATTCTGGGAGGCATTTATTCAGGTGCATTTACAGCGACAGAGGCGGCAGGAATTGCAGTTCTATACGGCTTAATTGTAGGGTATTTCTTATTAAAACAATTGACATTAAAGAATATCTATCGTTCTTTCGTGAAAACAGGGATTAGTTCTTCTGTTATCTTATTTCTGATCGGTGCGGCAGCGGTATTTGGATGGTTGTTGACGATACAACAAATTCCAAATAAGCTGATTATGTTCATTTCAGGATTTACAGACAGTCCTGCAGTCGTTCTTTTACTAGTTAATATTTCTTTGCTGATTGCAGGAGCGTTGCTAGATAATGTTGCAGCTATTACGCTTTTGACACCTGTATTGGTACCATTAGTCGTGTCTTTTGGTATCGATCCAACTTTCTTTGGAGTTATTATGATTATCAATCTGGCGATAGGACAAATAACCCCGCCAATCGGCATGAACCTCTTTGTGGCTTCGAATATCTCAGGCGTGAAGCTTGAAAAAATAGTGGTTCAAGTTATCCCTTACCTAGTTGTCTTAATCGCTAATTTAATGCTCTTTACCTATGTGCCTTGGTTTGTCACTTTCTTGCCTAATCTGGTTATGAAATAAAAAATTAATATTAATGGAGTATGATATGAAAAAAACTACAAAAATGAGAAATTTAATAAATTCAAATGAAATATTGATACTGCCAGGCGCATATGATTCACTTAGTGCTAAAATAATTGAAATGTGTGGATTTAGAGCGACAACAATAGGAGGCTATGCTATCGCAGCGACAAAATTAGCTCAACCTGATGTTGGATATTTGTCGATGACAGAAATGGTTAACACGTCAAAATATATTGCGAATTCAATTAGCATTCCATTGCTAGTAGACGGTGATACTGGATATGGAAATGCAATGAGCGTTATGAGAACAGTGCAAGAATATGAGCGTGCGGGTGTGGCAGCCATTTTCTTTGAGGATCAGGAATGGCCTAAAAGATGTGGTCACATGGAGGGAAAAAAAGTTATACCAATGAGAGAACATTGCAAAAAAATTGAAGCCGCCGTGTATGCTAAGATTGATAAAGATTTAGTCATTGTTGCTAGGACAGACGCAAGGGCCGTAAATGGACTTGAGGATGCAATTGAACGTGGGAAGGCTTATGCTGACTCGGGAGCAGATTTGATTTTTGTTGAAGCACCTCAATCAATTAAAGAGCTTGAATTGATTGCAAAATCGATTAAAGCACCTAAATTAGTTAATGTAGTTGAAAATGGAAAGACGCCATCTCTTACGGCTAAGGAGTATGAGGACATGGGTTATTCGGTGGTGGCTTATCCTGTATCGGCTTTGTATTCTGTGAGCAAGAATTTAGTAGAGTTATTTACAAATTTAAAGTTAAATGGAACGACTAAAAAATCCGAAGAAACAATGATTACTTTTAGCGAATTTAATAAATTAATAGGGCTTGACTATTACAATAAGATGCAAGATAGATTTTTATAAAA
>JAFGVC010000189.1 GCA_016938195.1 Tissierellales bacterium
AAAAAAGCCTTATTTATAGGCGTTTGTGGGTGATTCGTATAAATTTTGTTCCTAAAGATTTATGGCGTTAACTACCAAAGACGGGAGAAAAAGCATCTTTATGATGATATTATAATGCATTTATGATATAATATGCAGTATACAAAGTACGTAAATTGTTTTTGTTGCACATTTTATTAAGAATAGCTGAGAAATGAATATAAAAAAGAAGGACAAGCTATGAAAAAAATAGGCATTGGACTTTATTCACACGCTAAAATCAATCTATTTTTTAACATTGTATCAAAAAGACGAGACGGATATCATCAAATTCAATCGATTATGCAAACGGTTGACATATCAGACGAATTATTTATAAAATATTCAGAAAAAGGTATAAATATAACATGTGACAATCCTTCAATACCTTTAGGCTCGGCTAATATAGCCTATAAAGCCGCCGAAGTCATGATGAATCGTTATCATATTAATCAAGGTATTGAAATCCATATCAAAAAAAATATTCCTCAGGGTGCCGGTCTTGCCGGAGGAAGCGGGAATGCAGCTGCGGTCATACTTGGAATAGATAGAATGTTTCATCTCGAATTATCTCGGGAGGAATTGATTGACATTGGAAAAAGGATTGGAGCTGATGTTCCGTACTGTATTTTGGGAGGCACGTGTTTAGCGGAGGGAATTGGAGAAGAGCTTAAACCAATCAGACCCTTTCGTTGGGAACATATTCTTATCGTTAAGCCGGACTTTTCGATATCGACGGAAGCCTTATACAAACAAGTATTGCCGGATATGTATGAGAGATATGATATCCGAGCGGCGTTAAATGATTTTTCTTGTTCTGAGATGACGGGATTGTTGAATACAAGCAAGAGTGTACTTGAAGACCTTGCAGTTGGTTTATTTCCGGAAATTGGTGACATTAAAAGACGCATGATGTCTTTTGGAGCCGTTCACGCCATTATGACAGGAAGCGGATCGGCCGTAATAGGATTTTTTCAGAATTATGATCAGATGTATCAATGCGGTGAATATTTCAAGACATATTATAGAGACGTTTTTCAAACAAACACAGTTGAGGAAGGAGTTACGTATGGATAAAAAATTGAATATTATCAACATTAATGATTACAAGCCATTGAGGGATATTGTATTCGAAACGTTAAAGGATGCAATTCTAAAGGGAAAGCTTGAACCAAGAGAAAGACTGATGGAAATACAATTAGCAGAGCAGCTGGGTGTTAGTCGAACACCCGTTAGAGAAGCTATCAGAAAATTGGAATTAGAAGGACTTGTCATCATGGAAGCCAGAAAGGGTGCTTATGTTTCGGATATATCCTTCGAGGATATTATCGATACCCTAGAAGTCAGAGAAGCACTAGAGACGTATGCTGTTAAGCTAGCTATTGAAAAAGAAACAACTAAAGATATTAGCCATTTGGAAAAATTAAATGATGAATTTGAAAAGGCGTTCCGAGAGGGAGATATTCAAAGGATGGTTTATTTGGATACTACCATTCATAGCAGCTTGCTTTCTCTCTCCGAAAACAAAAAACTCATCGCTTTTATGGATGCATTAAATGAAATTATGCAGAGGTTCAGGCTCATTTATTTTAATGAAAGCTATAATCCGGAGGTCATTATCAAGGAGCATTATGAAGTTTTCAAGGCTATTAAATCAGGAGACAAAGAGGGAGCCATACAGGCCATGAGAAATCACTTATGCACTTTAAAGGATGACATTAAAAAAGTATATCTCAAAAAATAGCTTCAAAGGAGAACAAGATGTATAAATTGGTTGCATGCGACTTGGATGACACGTTGCTTAGAAATGATTTTTCAATCAGTCAAGCTAATATTCAAGCCATAAAAAGCTTGGAACAGATTGGAGTCAAATTTATCATTATCACAGGCCGAGTAACCTCTTCCGCGATACCCTTCGTAAATCAACTTGGAATTCAATGGCCTTTTGGCAGTTTTCAAGGCGGAAAAATTACTGATCCACAAACAAATGAAACCTTGTATTCATGCCCGCTTTCTAGGGACAAAATTGTCAAAGTGATTGAATATGCTCAAAAAAATGATATTCATGTCAATTTGTACGATGATGAAAAAATCTATGTCAAAAGCAAGAATAAATGGACGGATTATTATAGAAGCTTTGCTAGAAAAGTGGAAATTATTGAAACAGGCAATTTGTTGGATTTTGAATTTATAAGTACGCCCAAAATGATTTTGATTGATGAGAGGTCAAAGCTAATCGCAGCAAAGTCGGATTTAGTGCGTCTCGCCGGACCGGAGGTCAACGTCTTTTTTTCAAAAAGTAATTTTCTTGAATTCACAGACAAGAATGCAACTAAAGGATGTGCCTTAAAATATTTAGCAGAGCGATGGAAAATTGACAGAAACGAGATTATGGCCATTGGAGATAACTATAATGATCTATCAATGCTTGAATACGCCGGTTTGGGTATATGCATGGATAATGGCGAAAAAGAAATTAAGAGGATGGCTGATTTTATTACACTGAGCAACGAGCAGGATGGTGTTGCCCACGCGATTAATCGATTTATACTGGGAAAATAGCATATAACCTGATAATCATTAAAATCCCGCAGCTGATTGCCGCGGGATTTTTGGTTGATTATTGGGTTGCTTGGAATTTTATAAATTAAATGATTTTATATCTTCCGGAATGATAAGCGTTGCTCCTGTTGCTGCGACAACATCCGCTACCGTAGTATCCGGACCAATCTCTTTCAAGACAAGTCCTTCATGGGTCACTTCAATGACAGCCATTTCAGTGACAATTAAATCAACTTGTTGTTTAGCAGTAAGGGGAAGTGTGCATTCCTTCAATATTTTATGTTCTCCTTTTTGTGTGTGTTGCATGGCTATGATAACTTTTTTAGCACCGACTGTTAAGTCCATTGCACCACCCATTCCCGGAACCATTTTACCAGGAACCTTCCAATTGGCAAGGTTTCCCTTTTCATCCACTTCTAATGCGCCCAATACAGTTGCATCAACATGACCGCCGCGGATAATTCCAAAAGAGGTAGCACTGTCAAAATAACATCCTCCGGTAAGGAGTGTTACGGGCTGTCCCCCCGCATTTGTCAAATCCCAATCTTCTTGACCCTTTTCCGGAACAGGTCCAAGACCTATCAGGCCATTTTCCGATTGAAAGAAAACTTCAACTCCCTCAGGAATATAATTGGCTACTAGAGTAGGAAGTCCAATTCCTAAATTAACAAGATCGCCGTCATTGAGCTCTAAGGCAACTCTTTTTGCGATGACTTCTTTGACTTGATTTTTATCTAAGGCCATTATTTTTCACCTCCGATGATGTAGCTTACAAATTTGAAAGGTGTGGCGACACAATTAGGGTCGATTTCGCCGATTTCTACAATTTCTTCAGCCTCGACAATGACCGTTTCAGCAGCCATCGCCATCAATGGATTAAAATTTCTGGTTGTGGCGTTATAGAATACGTTACCTCTCTTATCAACCTTTGAGCCGTGTAATAAAGCAATATCAGCCTTCAATGGTGTTTCAAGAAGATAAATCTTTCCATCAACATTGATTCTTTGCTTCTCGTCTTCAGCTTCAGTTCCGATGCCGGTAGGCGTTAATACACCGCCTAATCCAAAACCGCCACAACGGATTCTTTCAGCTAACGTGCCTTGTGGAACAAGCTCTACTTCAGTTTCGCCCGCATTCATCTGTCTTCCTGTTTCCGGATTTGTTCCGATGTGAGATACGATTACTTTTTTGAATTGTTTATTAACAATCATTTTACCTACGGCTTGGTCCGGAAAAGCGGTATCGTTGCAAATAAGTGTTAAATCTTTCACACCACTTTCAACTAAAGCGTCTATCAGCTTTTTTGGCGAACCGCAGGCCAAGAATCCTCCGACCATAACCGTCATGCCGTCTTTTACCTTTGATACGGCTTCTTCAATCGAGATTAATTTATTCAAAGTGAGACCTCCTTTTTATCTTTCAACCAGAACGCTTGTACCCATTCCGCCGCCAATGCATAATGTTGCCAGACCTTTTTTGCTGTCTCTTTTTTCCATCTCATATAAGAGTGAAACAAGAATTCTTGCACCGGACGCACCGATTGGATGACCTAAAGAAATAGCTCCTCCGTTGACGTTGACGATATCTTTATTCAGTCCTAAATCCTTTACGACTGCAAGTGATTGAGCGGCAAAGGCTTCGTTGGCTTCAATTAAATCCAGGTCATCAACGCTCCAGCCTAATTTTTCAAGTGCTTTTTTTGTTGCAGGCACTGGACCATATCCCATGATTGAAGGATCTACGCCCCCTGAAGCGAAAGCTTTAAGTGTTGCAAGAGGAGTGATACCTAATTTATCTGCTGTCTCTTTGCTCATAACGACAAGCATAGCTGCGCCATCATTTATACCTGAAGCATTTCCGGCTGTGACAGTACCTTCTTTTTTGAAAGCAGGCTTCAATTTAGCGATTTTATCAAGCGTTGTACCGTGTCGAGGGAATTCATCACTATCAACAACGATAGGATCTCCCTTTCTTTGAGGAATAACAACAGGCACTATTTCGTCAACAAATTTTCCTGATTTTTGAGCGGCTTCTGTCTTATTTTGGCTGGAAACGGCAAATTGATCTTGCTCTTCCTTTGAAAAGCCCCACTGTTCGGCAATATTCTCGGCTGTAATTCCCATGTGATATTGATTGAAAATATCAAACAAGCCATCATGAACCATATAGTCAATAACTTTTCCATCGCCCATTCTTTGACCCCATCTATTGTTGGGAAGAAGATAAGGGGCGTTGCTCATGCTTTCAGTTCCTCCGCACAAAACGATTTCGCAATCGCCATTTTCTATAAATTGTTGTGCTATACTGACTGCACGTAGGCCTGATCCACAAACTTTATTGATGGTAAATCCTGTAACTTCAGCTGGGACACCGGCGCCAATAGCGACCTGTCTAGCTATATTTTGACCTAAGCCCGCACCCAAAACATTTCCAATGATATACTCATCTATCATTTCGGGTTTGATATTGGCTCTTTTCATGGCTTCTTTTGCGGCCACAACACCTAATTCTACAGCTGAAACCTTTGCAAGACTGCCTCCATAAACACCGATAGGTGTTCTGACGGCCGATGCAATAACAACTTCTCTTTTCATATATAAACCTCCTGATTTTGAATG
>JAFGVC010000037.1 GCA_016938195.1 Tissierellales bacterium
TCGATGATATAGAAGTTTGATTGTTGTCTCAAGGAAATAATATTCAGTTCTTTACATATCGCTTTAATATGAGAAATTTTAATCAAATTTCTTACTTCCTTAGGAATATCGCCAAATCTGTCGATAATTTCATCTGTAATATCAGTCACATCCTCCTCATTTTCAATAGATGATATCTTTTTATATATTTCTATTTTTTGCTCTACATCGTCAATATATTCAGGAGAAATATATCCATCAACGTCTAATTCTATAACCGTTTCAATTTCTTGCTTTTGAGTTGTCTTTCCTGAACGTTGTTTTAAGGTTCTCTCTATCATTTTGACGTATAAATCGTATCCAATTGCGGATAGGTGTCCTGATTGCTGAGATCCTAAAATATTCCCTGCACCTCTGATTTCGAGATCTCTCATTGCAATTTTAAACCCAGACCCAAATTCGGTGAACTCCTTGACCGCCTTCAGTCTTTTTTCAGCTACTTCAGTCAGAACTTTGTTTTTTTCATACATTAAATAGGCAAACGCCACCTTATTACTTCGTCCGACTCTGCCACGAAGCTGATATAACTGAGACAAACCAAATTTATCGGCATGATCTATAATCATCGTATTAACATTCGCAATATCCATTCCTGTTTCTATGATCGTCGTACATACAAGTACATCATACTCGCCGTGTACAAAATCTACCATGACATTTTCAAGCTCTCTCTCTCCCATTTGCCCATGAGCTACTGTCACCCTGACATCGGGAAGCATTTCTTTAATTCTTGTTGCTTTGCTGTGAATATCATGCACTCTGTTATGTACATAATAAACTTGACCTCCTCTTGACAACTCATTTACTATCGCGTCCTTTATGATACTTTCGTTATACGACATGACAAAAGTCTGGACGGAATATCTTTCTTTAGGCGGTTCTTCGATGATACTCATGTCTCTTATCCCTACCATAGACATGTTTAATGTTCTAGGAATGGGTGTCGCTGTCAAAGTAAGCACATCTATATTTGTTTTGAGTCTTTTTATCATCTCCTTGTGTCTTACACCGAATCTCTGCTCTTCATCTATAACGAGCAACCCGATATCTTTAAAATGAATCTCCTTTGACAAAAGCTTGTGTGTCCCAATCACAACGTCCAACAATCCTCTGTTTATGTCACTGATGATTTTACGTTGTTGACCCGGAGATCTAAATCGGCTAAGCATCTCAATTTTTATAGGATAATTAGAAAACCGCTGACTGATATTGGTGAAGTGTTGCTGTGCCAAAATGGTTGTAGGGACTAATATAGCCACTTGTTTACCATCCATGACCGCCTTGAATACTGCTCTCAGCGCCACCTCGGTTTTGCCAAAGCCAACGTCTCCACAGAGCAGTCTATCCATAGGAACTTCTTTCATCATGTCTCGTTTTATTTCTTCAGAGCTTCTAGCTTGATCTTCGGTTTCCTGATGCTCAAAGGCATTTTCAAATTCCTTTTGCCATTCTGTATCTTCAGAAAAAGCATATCCTTTTTCAGACAATCGCTGTGAATATAATTCAATGAGCTCATCAGCCATTTCATCAATCATTTTTTGTGCCTTAGCTTTTGCTTTTGTCCATTCGCTTCCGCTAAGTCGGTTGATTTTAGGCTTAACTGAATCTGAGCCTATGTATTTCTGTACTAATCCCATCTGATCAACGGGTACATACAATTTATCGCCACCATTATAGTGAAGACTCAGATAATCCTTCTGAATGTTTCGAACAATTACTTTTTCAATTCCGGAATATACACCAATACCGTGATATTCGTGGACAACATAATCTCCTGGCTTTAAATCGGTAAAGCTATCAATTTTAGAAGCTTTATATTTCTTTTTGGTTTTTTTTCTAATTGTCTGACTTCCAAATATTTCTTTAGAAGAAATGATTTTTATTTTCCAATCAGAAAATTCCAATCCTTTCTCGATTGTTCCTACAGAAACAGAAGCCTGACCCGAGAGCACCTCTTCTTTGCCCTCATACGACAAAGAGACTTGACAGTCTTTTTCATACAATTCTTGTTGTAGTTTTCTAGCACTTTCCTCTTGTGATGTCTCCAAAAAAATTTTGTAACCTTTATATTTATATTTGTTGATTTCTTTAGCCAATTCATCTATTTTAGAATGATAAGGCGTATTCTCTCTAGATTTGATTGAGATTTCTTTTAATCTTCCAAAATTAGACTGTTTTTTATCTATTTGATTATAGACAATAAAGCTTAGTTTATTCTTAATATTTCTCACAACCGTTTCAAATTCATCAAATATCTTTTCATGCTGTGACAGAACTTGACCAGATGCATATAATTCAGAGAACTTTTCAATAAATGCGCTTCTTTTGTTTTTTCTTGTCTCCGCAATCAAGTCAGGCTCATAAATAATTACCGTGGAATTATCATTCAAATAATCACCTATATTATGAAGCTTTATCGGCAAATAAGGGGCATAGAATTGTACGTTGTCAATATAATCGCCACTATCAATAGCATTCGTCATGCTAGCTCTTAACTCATCTAGCTGATCTTCAATTTTGTGTTTATCCTGCAAATGACTTAACATGTCAAGACGCTTGTCTATCTCTTGACTTATTCTTAACTTTGTCTCTTTAGCCTCTTCGTCATTAATGATAATTTCACAGCATGGTATGACTCTGTAAGTCGTCATGTTTTCAATTGAGCGTTGACTCGTAACATCAAAGCTCCTCATTGAATCCACTTCATCATCGAAAAGCTCTATCCTACACGGCGTATCCATGGCCGGAGAAAAAACATCAAAAATGCCACCTCTAATGGAATATTGTCCTTTACCCTCAATATATGGCACCTTATGATATCCCAATTGTGTTAGCAATCTCGAAATATTTGTCAAATCTATTGTAGAGTTGCTTTGAATTTCAAAACAATTTCCTATCAATCTCTCTTTATCCATCACGAAATCTGAATAGGCGTCTATCGAAGCAATGATAAGCATTGTCTCTCCGGTAATGATTCGATTAATAACTTCTAACCGGCTATTCATATTATCCCTGCTTAACGCATCCACACCGTATAAAGCCAATTGTTTTGCTTTTAAATGAAAGGCTTTGTTGAAGTAGGCGCTAGCATTTCGGTGTAGCTTAATGGCTTTCATCTCATCAGGCACAAGAATAAGCACTTGCTTTTCTTCTACTGAGGAAAGCATTGAAGCTATCAGTGTCATTCCCTCTTCTTCCAAATGATGTAATAAGACGTTGTCGCGGTTCTTCAAGCTGTCGATCATCTGATTATATTCTTTAGTTTTTCTTATGCTCTTAAAATACGAACTCGTCATAGCGCCTCCAAGTTTAGGTTTAAACATGCATACAAGCCCGGATATGATCTACCCGAGCACTGCTTCCCTTCATTTACATCATTTGAATCATTTAATATTGAATTTGTTCATTGCTGAATCAATTCCCTTCAAAATAATCTCATCAATGGCATCAGCCGCAATTTTGATTGTATCTCTCAATACTATTTTTTCATCTTCTGAAAATGCTTGAAGAACGTAGTCAGCCAAGTCCATTTGAGGATTTTTACCGATTCCAATCCTGACTCTAGCAAATTCTTCCGACTGAAGCTGATAAATCACTGATTTCATACCATTATGAGTACCACTGCTGCCGCTTGGGCGAATTCTTAATTTTCCGGTATCTAAATCCACATCATCGTAAATGATAATCAAATTGTTTAATGATATTTTATAATAATTAAATAAATCCAATACCGCTTGTCCGCTTCTGTTCATAAATGTGAGCGGTTTAGCAATCAATACCTTATGCCCATCAAGAAAATATTCACCATATAAAGCGTTAAACTTTGATTTATCGCATTTGATTTTCTTTTGTTCGCAAAGATAATCTATCACGTTAAATCCAATATTATGCCTAGTATTTGAATACTGTCTACCTGGATTCCCCAAACCTACTACTAAATACACCTTATCACCTTATTCAAACAATCTACTGACAGATCTGTTTTCAGTAATTCTTTTTATAGCTTCCGCAATTAACGGTGCCACACTTACAACAGATATTTTGTCAATTTTCATTTCATCCGTTAATGGAATCGTGTCTGTAATAACCAATTTTTCTATCACGGAATTTTTTATTCTTTCTATAGCCGGACCGGATAAAACACCATGAGTTGAACAAGCAAAAACTTTTTCGGCTCCAAAATCTTTTAATACCTTTGCAGCTTTCGTCAAAGAACCTGCTGTGTCCACGATATCATCTACTAAAATTACATCTTTGCCCTTGATATCTCCTACAACATTCATGACCTCTGAAACGTTAGCCTTTTGTCGTCTTTTTTCGATAATTGCTAAAGGTAAATCCAACATTGTTGCGAAATTTCTCGCTCTCAGAACCCCTCCTACATCCGGAGAAACAACAATGCTATTGGCTCCTACATATGGCGCAATATACTTAGCTAAAATAGGGCCTCCCAACAATTGGTCAACCGGCATATCAAAATATCCCTGAATCTGTCCTGCATGCAAATCTATTGTAATCACTCTATCGGCTCCGGCAGCTGTAATCATATCCGCCACAAGCTTTGAAGTAATGGGATCTCTCGCTCTGGTTTTTCTGTCTTGCCTTGCGTAGCCATAATATGGAATCACCGCATTGATTCTTCCAGCAGATGCACGTTTAAGCGCGTCAATAAATATCAATAGCTCCATTAAATTATCATTGACAGGTCTACAAGTAGGCTGAATCACAAAAACATCGGCACCTCTTACGGACTCCTTGATATACATAGAGACCTCTCCATCACTAAAATTTGAAACTTCAGCATCTCCAAGCGGCAGTCCCAGCTCTTCGCATACTTTGTTGGCAAGGTCAATATTTGCATTGCCGGAAAAGATTTTGATTTCAGAATACATGGTAAGCATTAATACCCTCCTATTTACACTCTTTTTTCCAATTATTTTTATTGACTTGACGAGCTCTTGCAATAGCTAGCGCATTTTTTTCTACATTTTCTGTGATTGTAGAGCCACTAGCAACATAAGCACCTTCCTCAATAATGATGGGGGCTATTAAATTTGAATTGCTCCCAATAAAAGCATTATTGCCGATTTTTGTTATGTTTTTAGTTTGACCGTTATAGTTAGCAAAAATAACGCCACATCCAATATTAACATTCTCACCTACGTCGCCATCTCCCAAATAAGCAAGATGGGAAGCCTTTGAATAATTGCCGATTTTAGTATTTTTAACCTCAACAAAATCGCCTATTTTCACATATTCTCCAAGTTCTGAAGCAGGTCTCAAATATGCATAAGGACCGACTGAAGTATGATTTCCAATAATAGAATCTAAGACATTTGAGTACTCAACTTTTACATTATTTCCAATAGAAGAATTTGAAATTCTTGTATCGGGTCCAATGACACTATCTTCGCCTATCAACGTAGAGCCTTCAAGGTATGAATTCGGAAATATAGTGACATCCTTATGAATGATAACCTCATCATCAATATAAGTATGGTCCGGATCTAGAATAGTAACACCATTAAGCATATGCTTTTCATTAATCTGATTCCTCTTGATTTTTTGCAATTGACTAAGCTGCAATCGATTGTTTACACCGCTTATTTCACTGCTATCTTCTGTTTTGAATCCCCCCGCTTTGCGGTTGATTTGTTTCAAAATAGCAACGGCGTCTGTAAGGTAATATTCCTTTTGCGCATTATCCGTTTTTAGATGTTCTAAAGCATATATTAATGCTTTTCCTTCAAAACAATAAATGCCGGAATTAATTTCTTTTATGGTCTTTTGAGCGTCAGTAGCATCTTTTTCTTCAACAATACCTTCAACCGACGAGTCACTATTTCTTATAATTCTTCCATATCCATAGGGATGTTCTAATTCTGCCGTTAATATTGAAACAGCATTTTTTTCAAGCTTATGGAATGCAATCAGAGACCTCAATGTTTTTTCTTTTATCAAAGGAACGTCTCCGCTTAAAATCACAACCGTATCATCGTCTTCAATATGTTTTTTGGACTGCATCACTGCAAATCCCGTCCCATAAGGAGCACCCTCGTATATAGGCTGCTTTTCAAACAAAAGGTGTTCTTCATCAAAGACTTGCTTTACCCTCTCCTCATTATGTCCCAGAATTAGGATGGTTTTCTCAATGCCTGCATTTTTAGCTGTTTCAATCACATATTTTATCATTTCTTTTCCGCACAATTTATGCAATATTTTGGGCGTTTTAGACTTCATTCTTGTGCCTTCTCCAGCCGCAAGTATGACCGCAACATCCATATCTTACCTCCTGTACTGCTTAATACCATCACATATTATATTATTAATGAAAAAAAATAACAATAGGAGAAATAATATTTTTGTAATTTCGCAATAAAAAAGGGTCTCCTAGACCCTCCACGTTACAATATCATTATTATTCCTCATTTTCTTCTTCATCTTCTTCAGATTGCTTCTCTTCGTAAGCTTTAAATACTGATTCTTGAATCAATGTTCTGGTTTTCGAATTAATCGGATGTGCTATATCCTTAAATTCACCATCAGGCATTTTTCTGCTTGGCATAGCAATAAAGGGTCCATTTTGTCCTTCTATAATCTTGATGTCGTGAACTACAAAACAATCATCAAAGGTAACAGATACAATAGCCTTCATTTTGCCTTCGGAGTTAATCTTTCTAACTCTTACATCTGTGATTTGCATGGTTTCACCACCTTCCCCCACTAAATTATGTCCAAATACAATATTATTCTACTACATATTTAAATAAAATGCAAAAAATCTTTATTTATTTATTATCACTTTATTTTTAAGTTTGGATAGATTAATATCTGCTTATTTTCCTCATCCACTTCTTCAAGAATCAATAAAGAGTTATAATCCTTAACTAGCTTATTTTCAGGTTCCTTGGTAGCTATAACAACATACGTACCCACAACTTCCGCGTTAAACTCAGCCATGAGATCCTTCACTCCCTTAGCCGTTCCTCCACCTTTCATAAAATCGTCCACTATCAAAACCTTTGAAGCTTCTTTTATTGCTCTTCTTGATAATGTCATCGACTCAATTTTTTTTGTTGAGCCTGAAACATAATTAATGCTTAAAGTTGATCCTTCTGTAACCTTAGTATTTCTTCTTATAACCGCCAGCGGAACATCAAGCTCCTTGGCTGTCATCAGTGCGGTAGGGATTCCTTTGGTCTCAACTGTAACCACAATATCTACCTCTTTATTGGAATATTGTGACGCGATGATTTTCGAGATTCGTGAAGAATAATAGGGCGAATTAAAGATATCAGTCATATAAATATACCCACCGGGGATAATTCGAGATGGATTTGAAAAAGCATTGCACAACTCATTTAACAAACCTGATGTTTCTTTATCATTTAAACTTGGAATATAAATAACTCCACCGGATGCACCGGATATTGTTTCGATTTTTCCAAATTCAAGCTCGGTCACCAAGCCCTTTAGAATGACAATATCTTCGCTAATAGTTGATTTTGCTGCATTAAACAATTCCGAAAAATAATTATACGAAAATATATGATTAGGTCTTTCGGTAAAAATTTTCATAAGTGCGCCGACTCTTTGATTTCTTCTATATTTTTTCATGAAAATCCACCTTTTTTACGAATATTTATATTTATTATACACATTTCATTCGTTAATCTCAATAGATGTTTTTCTTTATTATCAACATTTTTATTGTTATAATGTATCATAAAATATTTTTTTGAAAGGTAATATGATGTTGAAATATAATTTTATACATTTTGTTGGCATTGGTGGCATTAGCATGAGCGGCTTAGCAGAAATTATGCTTAGTCGCGGATGTCGAATATCCGGATCAGACCTCCATCACTCCTCGTTGGTGGAGCATCTCGTAAAATTAGGTGCTGAAGTTCAAATAGGACACAGCGAACAAATCATTTCAAATCAAGATTTAATGGTTTTTTCTTCTGCTATTCATTCAGATAATCCGGAATATAAAAAAGCATTAGCAATTGGAATGAAAATTTTAGAGCGTGCTGATTTCTTAGGTGAACTTATGCAAGAATATGAGCACGCTATTGCGGTTGCAGGAACCCATGGCAAAACAACCACGACTGGTTTTATGTCTTCTATCCTGCTCAAGGCTGATAAAGACCCTACAATCCTTTTAGGTGGCGAATTTGACCTAATTAATGGAAATTTAAGAATCGGAGGACATGAATTCTTATTGACAGAAGCTTGTGAATATAAAAGAAGCTTCGTCAAATTTAATCCTCAGTATGGTGTTGTACTGAACATTGAGGAGGACCACCTTGATTATTACAAAAACTTGGAGGATATTAAATCTGCTTTCCTTGAATTTGCCGAAAAAATAAGTGAATACGGCTATTTAATTTATAATCGAGACTGTAAACATTCTAAAGATTTATTTTTAGATTTAAAATGCAAAGCGATGACCTTTGGACTTTCAAAAGAAGCTGATGTCTATGCCGGATCGGTCGTATTTTCTCCTTTTCCTCACTATGAATTGTTTGTCAATGGAAAACCAAAAGGAAAAATTACTCTTAAGGTACCGGGTTTACATAATGTATATAATTCTTTGGCAGCTGTCGCTTGTGCCTTGTGTATGAATCTTCCTTTGGACTCAATCATCGCAGGCATTGAAGGCTTTACAGGTACCAAGAGGCGTTTCGAATACAAAGGAACCTGTAAAGGTGCCATCGTAGTTGACGATTATGCCCACCATCCTACAGAGATTAAAGCCACTCTTTCCGCTATTAATAACATGAATTACAATAACTGTCTTTGTGTTTTTCAGCCGCATACCTACACGAGAACACTGTCTTTGCTCGATGAATTTGCCTTATCATTCGAAGACGCAAATCTTGTTCTTATAGTAGACATTTATCCGGCGCGTGAAATTGATGATGGAAGCGTCCATGCCAAGGACTTGGTTGAAAAGCTCATTCAAAATAATGTCAACGCAATTTATTGTCATTCTTTTGAAGAGGCAGAATCATATTTTTTAGAACATGCGCAAAAAGATGATTTGATTCTGACAATGGGAGCGGGAGATGTTTATTTAATTGGAGAACACATTATAAAATCGCAATAAAAAAGGGACCGAGCGTCCCTTTTATTATTCAATTTTTGCAATTAACTCTCCAAGCTCAACTTGCTGACCCTCTTTGACATTAATCTCGGTTACAATCCCTTCACAAGTAGAAATAATACTAGTCTCCATTTTCATCGCTTCAACTACTGCAATTGAATCATTAATTTTAATCTTGTCCCCTTTAGATACATTAACCTTAATGATTGTACCCGGAATATTCGCACCGATGTCATGCTTAGAATCTGGATTCGCAAACATTTTTTGCGTGGTGCTTCTTTTGGCAAGAATACTTTTATCTCTTATCTTAATGACTCTTCTATTGCCATTGATTTCAAATACGACATCTCTATCGCCATTTTCATCAGCTTTTCTAATTTCAACTAGTTTGACCACGATAAATCGACCTTCTCCTGTCTTAACCTCGCAAGTCTCTCCTTCCTCAAGACCATGAAAAAAGATATCGCTACCCATCAACGTAAAGCTCCCATTGTCTTTGAGGTCTTTCAAATACTCCTCAAATACCTTGGGATAAAGCGCATAGCTTAAGCAATCTTTCATGTCAGCATTCATTCCGTATTTACTTTGAAGATAAGCTTTAATTTCCTCGAAGTCCTCATCTTTTAATAGTTCTCCCGGCCTTACATAAATTGTTTCTTTCCCTTTTAGAACTAGTTTTCTTAAGTCCTCAGGAAATCCACCCATCGGTTGTCCCATCATGCCTTGAAAGTAGGTAACAACCGAATCCGGAAAGTCAAAATCTTTGGCCTTCTCATAGATGTTTTCAGGCGTTAAGTTGTTCTGGACCATAAAAATCGCCAAATCACCTACCACCTTTGATGTTGGGGTTACTTTGACAATGTCCCCTAACATCATATTCACCGTTTTAAACATTTCCTTAACTTCTTTGAATCGATGACCAAGTCCAAAGCTTTCAACCTGTGGCTTAAGATTTGAATATTGCCCTCCGGGAATTTCATATTTGTATATTTCTGCTGTGCCTGATTTTAATCCTGATTCAAAATTAGAATATACAGGCCTTACCGCATCCCAATAATCAGATATTTCTTGCATTTTATCTGAATCTAATCCTGTATCTCTTGCTGTATTTTCCAACGCAGCAATAATTGAATTGAGTGCAGGTTGACTTGTTAATCCTGCCATGCTACTATAAGCGGCGTCAGCTATATCAACCTCAGCCAGTGCAGCCATTAAAATTGTAGCTATACCGTTACCGCTGGTGTCATGTGTATGAAGGTGAATCGGAATGCCTATTTCTTGTTTTAATGCTTTAATTAGCTTATGCGCTGCCATTGGCTTTAATAGACCCGACATGTCCTTGATACATAAAATATGGCTCCCAGCCTTCTCTAATTGTTTTGCCATGTCAATATAATAGGACAGTGAATATTTAGTTTTAGTATCATCCAGAATATCACCCGTATAACAAATACACGCCTCAACAAGCTTGTTTTGCTTTAAAACTTCATCAATTGATACTTCCATACCTTTCATCCAATTGAGCGAATCAAAAATCCTAAATACATCGATACCTGACAAAGCAGCTTGCTTAACAAATTCACGAATGACATTGTCCGGATAATTCTTATAACCCACTGCATTCGATCCTCTTAGCAACATCTGAAACAAAATGTTTGGCACCTGTTTTCTTAATTCTTCCAACCGTTCCCAAGGAGATTCTTTTAGGAATCGATATGAAACATCAAAGGTTGCTCCACCCCAAATTTCCATTGAAAATAAATCCTTGGCCATGCATGAAACTGCAGGCGCTATCTTAAGCATATCAATCGTTCTCATTCTTGTAGCCATAAGAGATTGATGCGCATCACGCATGGTTGTATCCGTTAGCAATAGTTTCCTTTGGTCCTTAATCCATTCTATAAGTCCCTCGGGTCCCCTTTGATCTAACAACTGTTTTGTACCCAATCTTTCTTCGGTCATTTCGAACTTAGGGACTCTTGGAACATCAAATTGTGCCTTTACGCCTCTCGTTTCATTGACCACTATATTTCCAATATAATTTACAATTCTTTTTTCTTCGTCTGCTGTTCCTCTTACATCAAGTAATTCAGGATTTTCAAGAATAAAACCAGTATCACATAATCCACTCATGAAAGTTTTATGATTTAAAACGTTCAACAAAAAAGTAATATTTGTTTTTACCCCTTGAATTTTAAATTCTTTAAGCGCGCGAGTAGATTTTTTTATTGCGTCGTCAAATGTTCTACCATAGGAGGTCACTTTAACCAATAGGCTGTCATAATAAGGACTAATGACTGCACCTGTAAATCCATTGCCTCCATCAAGACGAATTCCTAGTCCCGAGCTAGAACGATAAACATCGATTATACCCGTATCCGGAGCAAAATTATTGGTTGGGTCTTCTGTCGTTACCCTACATTGTATTGAATATCCCCTAGGAGAAATCTGTTCTTGTGAAGAAATCCCAATTTCTTTAGAATTCAAAGCATATCCTTGAGCAATTAAAATCTGCGATTGAACAATATCGATGCCTGTAACCATTTCCGTTACAGTATGCTCAACTTGAATCCTTGGATTCATTTCTATGAAATAGTGTCTATTGTTTGAATCCACTAAGAATTCTACCGTTCCGGCACTTCTGTAATTAACCGATTTTGCAATCTTAACCGCGTCAAGACAAATTGCATTTCGAAGCTCTTCAGATATACTAATAGCCGGTGTAAATTCTATGATTTTTTGATGTCTTCTCTGAATCGAACAGTCTCGTTCATAAAGATGGACCATATTTCCGTAAGCATCCCCTAAGACTTGAACTTCAATATGCTTAGGCTTTTCGATATATTTTTCTATGAAAATATCGTCTATGCCAAAAGCTTTTTTTGCTTCATTTTTTGCGCTCCTAAATTCAGAAATCAGATCTTTTTCGTCTCTTACAATCCTCATACCCCTACCTCCGCCTCCGGCGGCTGCTTTTAAAATCACAGGATATCCACAGTAATCTGCAAATGTTCTAGCATCGTCGTCGGAACGAACAGCTTTTTCAATCCCCGGAATTGTGGGTACACCCACCTCATTCGCGACAAGCTTAGATTTGATTTTATCTCCAAGCTTATCCATCATATAATGATCCGGACCAATAAATACAAGTCCTGACTCTTCACATTTTCTAGCAAATTCAACATTTTCAGCTAAAAATCCATAACCCGGGTGAATGGCATCCACTCCTTTGGCAACGGCTAAATGAATAATTTCGTCAATGCTTAAATAGGCCTCAACCGGACCTTTGTTTTTTCCTATTCTATAAGATTCATCGGCTTTTGTTCTAAATAACGAGTTTTTATCTTCTTCAGAATAAATAGCGACCGATCTAATATCCAATTCTCTGCATGCCCTAAAAATTCTGATAGCAATTTCGCCACGGTTTGCAACTAAAATTCTTTTAAAATTTTTCATCATTTATCCACCTTGTAACAAATATTATTTTAAATTTATGCAATATTATGCATTGATATAATTATAAATAAAAATGGAGCCATAAACTCCATCAATATTATAATTATTATTGTAAATCATAGCAAAGTTTTATTAATTTTACAAGCATGATTTTTTATTTTTTAAATTATTTCTTCTTTAAACTTATTTGTATTTAGTTTTCTGTTATAGAAACACAAGTGTTTTTTAATTATGAACATATCTTGACTGCTGATTAGTGTATTTAATGCTTCGTCATACAAACCCAAATATTCATGCATCATACATCTTGTCAAAATAAACGGCATTGGTTTATGGGCTCTCTGATGTAATAATGTTATATTCATAAAATTTCCATACTTTGTTTTTGATTTTCATTCTTAAAGGGAAAACTATCCCCAAAAACCTTTAAAACCAACGTCATCATTTCATCATCACTGTATGAAAAAGTTCTTCCTGAATGATACGCCTCGTCAATCAAATCTTTTATAGCAATAACTCGCTTATCTTTTTTTAAGATTTTTTCATCATCTTTAAGATTGAAGCTCAAGTTTATCCATCCGGAAATACCAGCCGTTCCAGAATACTCATTTATTTCAATTCTAATTTTTTTATTGAAAATTTCTCTACTGTCAAAAGAATTATAAACGTCTTCATTCTTCATGAGACCGTCTGCATGGATTCCTGCCCTGGTAGAATTAAATTCTTTCCCAACAAAAGGCGTCTTAGAATGGATTTCATATCCAAACTCATTTTTAAAGAAAGCTACAATTTCATTTAGCTGATGAAAATTTATTTTATTTTCAGGCTTTTTAAGTTGATGATACTCAACTAGCATGGATTCCAAATGACAATTTCCAGTTCTTTCTCCGATTCCAAGCAATGTTGTGCTAACGGATGATGCACCATACATCCAAGCTGCTGTGGAATTGGCCGTACAGTAATGATAATCATTGTGTCCATGCCATTCCAGTTGACATGAATCAAGCATCGCAATGTTTTTAATGTAATATATCAACCCAGGGACACTTCTTGGCAATTTGTGACCATTAAAGGGTTTTCCTACGCCCAAGGTATCACATAATCTAAATTTGATTTTTATATTCGCCTTTTTGCCTAAATCGTTAATCGCTTTCACCAATGGAATAACAAACCCAAAAATATCAGCTCTGGTTATATCTTCCAAATGGCATCTAGGTATTATGCCATATTCAAGTGACTTCTCGATTGCACTCAAATACAAATTATACACTTGACTTCTTGTTTTATTGAGCTTGTGAAAAATATGATAATCAGAACATGACATTAGCATCCCTGTTTCATTGATACCGCATTCCTTAGCTAGCTTAATATCTTCTATATTCGGTCTAATCCATCCTGTAATCTCAGGAAAACTGTAGCCTAAGGATTGGCACTTCTCTAATGCTTCTCGGTCTCTATTGGAATACATAAAGAATTCTGATTGTCTTATTAATCCGTTTCCATTATCTAACACATGAAGCATTTTGAATATTTCGACAATCTGCTCCACTGTAAATGATTCCATAGATTGTTGTCCATCTCTAAAAGTGGTGTCCGTAATCCATATTTGTTTAGGTAAATCATATGGTAGAGTAACATTGTCGAATTGACTGATTGGAAACTCATGATAAGGAAATACATCTTTAAATAAATTCGGCTTAAGAACATCTAAAACTTTTGAATAATTATTATCCATAACTTATAATCCTCCTTTAATTGCAAGTAAGAAAAAATGTCCATCATAACCTTGTATAGTTTACAACGTAAAATATTTTTCATCGTATAACTTGCAATTTCATCTTAATTATGAGGCTATTTTAACAAATCTATTGTGTGAAGTCAACCTATTTTTGCAAGTTTTTATTATTTTCTTGCATTTATTTCAAGCCAACTATTTCTTACTGTATTGCCTATATTAAAAAATCAGATGCACAATTCTTTTTAGCATCTGATTTATATTGAAATTTCGTTTATATTATGAATGTGTGTGTGCTATCTGTAAAGGATGAAACCTAGTACACCTGCCGTAAACAAGACCTTAACAGGATCTATTTTAGCTTTAAAAAGGATAAACATCGTAAATGCAGCAATAAATAAAGTTCCTGCATCAAATATGGCTGTTTGGCATATGTTAATATGTATTTTGATTCATCCACTCTAAAATACGCCGTGCAATTTCTTCTAACGTCATAGACAGTCCTGTTTTTAAATCGTATTTATAACTGTTTGATTTATTCATATATAGCGGATCATAATAATTTAACATGAGAAATTCTATGACTTCTTCAACATTACCATATTCCAATTCTTCTACAAGCTCGTCAATTTTGGATTCAGGGATGTATTTGACTAATGTTTTAATGCCTTTAATTGATTCTTCCTTCCAATTTAGCTTCGAAGTGTAATCTTTCTTTATAATCTCAATTCTTTGTTTGATGTCTCTGTCTATGAAGATATGTTTTCCCTTCTTCATTCGATCATGAATAGCCTGCGGAATCATTACATTGCCAATTCTTCGGCTTTCAGCTTCTACAAATATATGTGATGTCTTGAATTTATCCATTTGATCATATAAATTGGATTCGAATTGTTTCTGAGATTCACAGTCACCCAACCCTATGCTTCCTAGCAAAGAACCTCTATGATTAGCAGCTCCCTCCAAATCTAAAACATCACAACCCATTTTTGATAATTCTGTTAATATTTCTGTTTTTCCTGTTCCGGTATTTCCATGTATTACAATATATTCCAAATGATGATTGATCTCTATGAGCCTATTGATAACATGCTGACGATAGCTTTTATAACCACCTTCTAATTTTAAAACTCTTATACCAATAGAACTAAAGGCACTCGAAAAAAATGTGCTCCTATATCCGCCTCTTGCACAATAAGCGACGAGATGCTGCTGATGTTCTCCTCTCAATAATAATAACTTTTCAAATATTTCAGGCATTTTTTTCGATGCGTATTTTACACCAAGTCTCCTAGCCTCATCAACACAATTTTGTTTGTAAGCTGTGCCAATCTCTATTCTTTCATCATTCGTAAACAGAGGAATATTAATTGCGGAAGGAATATGAGATTCTAAGTATTCCTTTTCTGTTCTAACGTCAATAAATATACCCTTTTCCTTTAGTTGTTCATATGGTAGTGTAATAAACATTGGCCACCTCCTCTTTTTCAAAACGTATTATATCACATTCAAAGCAAAAATGCGGTGCAATTTCTGCACCGCATCAATATTATGTTAAATTACGTTATTGAACAACCTCATATCCTTCGTTCATCCAACCACTTGGTGCGGTTACATCTGTGCCCATACCACTCTTCAGTGAAACTGCATCATATCCCAAGAATCTAAGCACTGCAACGGCTTGCCCTGCTGTTTGTCCTGAATAACAATATGTCACAACCGTCTTATCTCTTGGTAATGTTTTAAATTGTTCTTGCATTCCTGCGCCAAAAGGAATATTGATTGCTGTAGGAATATGACCTGCGGCAAATGCATCCGCTTGTCTTGCAGAAAGAACGAATATAGTCTCATCCTTTGCTTCTAGTTTTCCATTCAAAGCCTCAGAACTGATAATATTGTTTTTGATTTCCGCAACAGCCATATCTGCAAAATATTTTATTACGCGATCCTTTATAGCCGGAGCTACCGTATTCACAGTATCCATAGCTAATTCATTGGCTTCTGTCTCTAAATAAGCATCTACACCCTCTGTCTTAGATATGCCCAGTGTATAACCATACTTGATTGATTGTGCATCAATGCCGGCCATTCTCAATACTGCCACTGCTTGACCTGCTGTTTGTCCTGTGTAGCAATTGACATATACAGGCTTATCCATTGGAAGGTACTCAACGATATTGCCTAGTTCTGCATTCCAAGGTGCATTAACTGCTCCTTTAAGATGTCCTTCAGCATATACATCAGCTTGTCTAATATCAAGAATCATCATATCCGTTCCGGCGTCTATAGCTTCCATGACCACTGTTGTGTCAACGATATTGCTTCCAGCATATTCTGCAAAGTAAGCTGTAGCAGCTTCTTCGACGATATGTACCGGGTAACCTTGGTTCAGCCATCCCATTGGTGCATTGGCAGGCATACCCATTCCGCCATTAAGAGATACAGCATCATATCCTAACATTCTAAGTCCTGCTGTCACTTGTGCTGCCGTTTGTCCTGTATAGCAATATACAACGATTGTCTTATCTTCAGGTAATGTGCCAAAGCTTTCTTGCATACCTTTGCCAAAAGGAATGTTTTCAGCGCCTATAATATGACCTGCTTCATAAGCGTCTGCTGCTCTAACTGATAAAATATATATGCTGTCATCATCTTCGTCAATCATTTTTCTAAGGTCTAGCTCGGAAATCTTGTAATTTGCGTATACCGTTCCTTTTACATCAGCTAAACCGGCATAATAAGCACTAATCGCTTCTTGAAGCTCCGGTGCAACTTCATATTCGGTCGTTCCAAATTCAACGACTTCTGTAGAAGCTTCATATCCTTCTACTTTTGAAATCCCTAAATTGTATCCAAGATTTACTGATCTAGCGTTTATTCCTGCTGCATTCAATGTCATAACAGCTTGACCGGCAGTCTGTCCAGTATAACAATAAATATATACTGGTTTGTCTTGTGGAATGAATTTCAAATTTTCTGCAATTGCAGGTCCCCAAGGAGCATTAACTGCACCTTTGACGTGTCCTTCTGCATATACATCAGGCTGTCTGATGTCAAGGATAAACATATCCTCTCCGTCAGCAACTTTTTGAAGGAATTCCGCTTGAGCAATCTTGTAAATGCTTTCAGGCATTTCTGCAAAATAAGCATTAGCCGCATCTGCAACTAGATTCTCTGATGAAACCTCTGTTGATGTTTCCGTTGGCGCTGCCGTTGTTGGTTGCGTTTTTGGTGCACAAGCAACCATACTGAAAACAAGTGCAAGAACTGTTAATAATACAAGAATTTTTTTGAAGAATTTATTCATTTTTTTCCTCCTGATTTTTATATCATATATTAACTATTGTCTTGTGGTGACGAAGTAACAGGTACATCATTTTCTGCCGGTGCATCTGAAGGTGCGTTTTCATCAGCACTCCATTCACTCCAAGCACCATCATATAATTTTAGGTTTCTGTATCCCGCGTTCCACAAAGCCACAAAAGTATTGGCCGCTCTAATAGAAGTCTTACAGTACATAATAGCCGTATTCTCCGGTTTTAATCCTTCTTCCAGATACATGATTTGTATGTCCCTTGAAGATTTGAATGTACCGTCTTTATAAAGATTTTTAACATAATCTATATGCAATGAACCGGGGATTGTTCCTGCGCTATACTCTTCTATCGTTCTTGTATCTAAAAGACATACGTTTGGATCAGGTTCATTGACTTGTGCTTCAATATCAGCTTTATAAGCAATATAATTTGTATTCAAATCAGATGCTGTAAAAGTAGTTTTAGATATTGACGGCACTTCTTTTGTTACATTTGCACCTTCAGATTTCAGTGACTTGAATCCTCCACTGATTACCTTGACATTATCATGCCCATAAACCATTAAAGTCCACCATAATCTTGAAGCATCCATATTATTGGTATTATCATAAGCTATGACAAGCGTGTCATTAGAAATACCACTTTGACCCATCACTTCCTCGATAATTTCTTTTGGCGCCATCATATTGCTAAAAGGCTCATCTACGTTGATTGCACTTCTAGGTATATTGACAGCATTCTCGATATGACCGTTTGCATAATCATCTTTGCTCTGCATGTCCACCAATACTGTGTTCGGTTGATTCATTAAGGCAATGGCTTCCTTCGCAGAGATAATGACCTGGTCCGTTTCGGCAAAATCATAGGCTGCACATCCGCTAAATATGACTGTCGAAATTAACGTCAAGCATAAAACCATAACTAACGATAACTTACGCATTTGCTATCCTCCATTCCAAATATTGTTCGAATTTAATCTGTAGATTGTTACAAGATTGTAAGATTGTTAAATAATATACAATTATTATATGCGATAATTCTAAATTTTAGATATCACTTTCTTTAATATTGCATTTGAATAAATTATACCATTTATAAATTACTTTTTTTTTAGTATAATAGTAAAGTAGTCAACATATATTGCTAAGAGAGGCTAATCTATTGAAATTTCAACGCGAAAAATTTATACATACAATAAACAACCCAATGTTTGTTTATCTCTTTATTTATTTTTTAGTAAATCTACTGTTTCTTGATAAATTTCCATTTGTACATTCCGATGAAAGCTGGCTGAGCGGCTTGTCAAGAAATTATCTAATGACTGGTCGTTCAAATATTACCGAAACTTTTTTTGACCTTTATCCTCGATTTCCACATGCCATCAAGATTATTTTTCACTGGTTACAAGCGTTCTTCATTTCGACACTTGGATATTCTGTTTTCACCGTGAGATTAATCTCCCTTTCCTTTTCTTGTTTAACGCTTGTGGTTTTTTACAAGCTTGTTGAAATAACAACCAGAACCACGCATTTAGCTCTTTTCATAACCATTTTATTTTCGTTGGATAGCCAATATATTTATGCTTCACATTTTGCCCGACAGGAAATCATCATGCTCTTCTTGCTATTGGTAGCTTTCTATTTTTATCATAAAAGTAGCCATGTATTTTATAAGCCGCTTATGCTTTCAATGATTACCGGTATTGCCGTCGGCATTCACCCAAATAGCTTTACAATTGCCGTGGTAATAGGTTGTTTATATATAATAGATATACTCCTAAAGAAAGAAGGTATTGGATCGCTTATAATGTATATTCTTTTTACCGGATTATTTGCGCTTATCTATGTCAAGCTTAGTTTATATTTTGACCCTAATTTTATTGCTAACTATGCAGCCTTTGGCGACCAGTTTGGCGTTTTAGAATCAACCGGTTCTAAAACATTACAAATTATCAATTATTATCTTAAATTATATTATGGTGTCAGTGGCACTTATTATACACCAAACATAAGATTCCAACTCATCCTATTTGCATTTCTAATTGTTGGTTCTATAATACGGATAATCAAAAAAGGAATAGATAGTAAGCTGATAAATTATTTAACATCCATTCTAGCTATCAATCTTTCTTACATCATAGTTGGTCGTTATAATCAAACAAGCATACTCTTTATTTTCCCATTTTGTTGGATAATTTTTGGTATATTGGTCAGCTCAACAAACATCAAAAGAACATTGACTATGATTACCTTGACAATTGTTGCCGGAATGTCCTTGTATAATATCGTTCCTTTTTTGAATAATGATTACGATAATTATATTCGTCAAATTTCCTATTATGTAGCTCCAAGTGATATCGCACTTGCAAATCTTAACTCAGAATTTTACTTTGATAACGGCAGTCTTCTTGATTATCGCAATTTAGCTTTTCTAAAGGAAGCTAACGTTGACTTTGAATCATATATAACTGCAAACCAAATCGATTATATCATTTATCCTCAGGAGATGGACTACATCTACAGTCATCGTCCGATATGGAATGGCATCTACGGAAATCTATATTACTACTTTGACGATATGCATAATTTCATCAAAGAAAACTGTACACTAATCCATGAATTTGAGAGTCCTTATGCAATGAGAATTGTTAGATTTATGTACACAAAGGAGTGGACCGTAAAAATTTACAAAGTACAATAAAAAGAGGATTATTCCTTTATTAAGAATAATCCTCTTTAAATTAACTAAATTATTTATTTAACCGCTTCCATAATCTTGTCAGCTTCTATAGTATCAATAAGCTCGGCAACTTTACCATTTTTAACGATAGCAACATACGGATAAACTGTTTTGCCAAGTTTTCTTGCTATTCCGTCAGATTTATACACGTCTATTTTAGTGAAATGGAACTCATCACCGTGCTTAGCATTTAGTTCCTCGATCATTGGTAATAGCTCTCTTTGAGCTTGCTCAATAGCGTTGTAAACATAGATAACGCCATTTTTATCTTTTTTCATTACTGTGTCTTCAAAGATTTCGGTTTCAGCAATAAATTTTTCTGCTGCGAATCCTGCAATAGCTCCATCTCCTACTGCTGTAGCAACCTGTTTAAGCCATTTTTCTCTGACATCGCCACACGCAAACACGCCATCTATATTTGTTTCCATTTTTTCATTTGTTAATATATAACCGTTTTTAGTCATGTCAATGATGCCCTTAAAAATCTCAGTATTTGGTAAGTAACCGATAAATTCAAAGCAATTATCACATTTTACAGGTACAAGCTCATTTTTTTTGAGATCTTTAAGAACGACTGTATCTAAGTGACCTTCTCCTTCAAATGAATCAACAACTGTATTCCAAACAAATTCCATTTTAGGATTTTTCAATGCTGCTTCTTTTGCGATCTCATTGCAGTCCATTTTGCCTTCGTCATGCATGACTGATACAATAACTTTTTTTGCAAATCTGGTCAAAAACATACCTTCTTCAATAGCTGCATCTCCACTACCAATAACAACAACTGTTTTGTCAGTATTTGCAGCAGCATCACAAGTGGCACAGAATGAAATTCCTTTGTCAAAAAGATAATTTTCTTCATTTTTAGCATTTGTTGTTCTTGGTCTTCCACCTGTGGCCAAAATAACTGACTTTGCAATAAAAGTATTTCTGAATGTTTCGACTTTCTTTTCTTCTCCGGTAAAATCAACACTTTGAACCTCAGTTCCTTTAAAAATAGCACCCAGCTTCTTAGCTTGTTCTTTCATTAAATCGGTGATGTCTTCACCTTTTGGACTATTCGGAAAACCAGGATAATTTTCGATTTCATTTGTATAGGTGGCTAGACCTCCTACCAATGCTTTCTCCAAAATCAAAGTTTTCAATCTTGCTCTTCCGCAATAAATTGCGGCTGTCATGCCAGAAGCTCCCGCGCCTATAATCACTACATCATAATGCTCAACCTTTTTCTCTCTTGCCATTTATTTTTCCTCCGTTATATTTTTAACAATAACCCAAAACTAATTATGCTTGCACCAATGCAAGCATAATCGATTACCCTAGATAGACTCTTCTGTCTATTTAAGATAAAATTTCTTAATAAATCTACATAAAGTACTTCACCAAAAGCTTGCTGCCTACAACCGCTCCGAAAAACATGAAAAATGCGAATACCCACCCTGAAAATGACAAGGATACAATTCCTCCATAGAGAGCGCCAATATTACAGCCAAAAGCTATTCTTGCACCGTAACCCATCAACAAACCACCTAAAACTGCTGCGACAATTTGTCTTATGCTCTTAATCTTCTTGATTTTCAATTGAGACGCTAGCAATGAAGAAGCCAAAGCGCCAAAAATAATTCCTAGATTAAGAAGCGAAGCTCCATTATTAAGGAATCCACCTTCCAAGGTTGCTTGTGCTCCCGGCGAACTAAAGTAATACCAATTGTCTACACTTCCACCTATCAATTGAAAGAGCCAGGCTCCCCAATTTGCAAAAGCTCCTGACACTCCCCAAGGATTGCCGGTTGTTGCAAGTATTGCGATTTGTAGTAATGAAAGCAGAATCGCTCCAGTGACATAAGAATAAGGTGCCTTAAACCATCTGCTGTAAAATGGATTATCTTTAAGCTTATTGAAAAAATCCAATGTTACACCTCCTAAAAGTTTCCTTTTATTTATTTAGCTTTTTCTATGATGATTTCCCACTCGCCATCATCTACTTCTTCAATATCTACAAAATGACCTTCTTTTCTTGCCCATTCGGGTACATTTTTCATCGCACAGCTATGATCAACTTGAACTACAAGGACATCACCAACTTCTAGTTCTTTTAAAGAGTTTTCTGCTTTTACCAATGGAATCGGACATGCCTCTCCCATACAATCTAAAATTACTTCTTTTGCCATCTTATTTATCCTCCTATTTAGCTTTTTCTATGATGATTTCCCACTCGCCATCATCTACTTCTTCGATATCTACAAAATGACCTTCTTTTCTTGCCCATTCGGGTACATTTTTCATCGCACAGCTATGATCAACTTGAACTACAAGAACATCACCAACTTCTAGTTCTTTTAATGAGTTTTCTGCTTTTACCAATGGAATCGGACATGCCTCTCCCATACAATCTAAAATTACTTCTTTTGCCATCTTATTCATCCTCCATTATTTTTTACTTAAATATATGTTCTTTTTTCTTTAACTTAATCTTAATGTCCTGCGGCACCTTTTCTGTTCTCCCACTTTTCTGCTATAATGTAAAGGACAATGATAATTAACAAGTTGACCATTAGTCCTCCGAACCATCCAAACACATCCGGAAGAAAAACTTTTTTACCGGCGAGCATGAAATTTCTTTTCCAAAATCCAAAATCATGTGCTCCCCAAAGGGATCCTACCACAAAGAAAAATAGTGATAAAATTTGCATTTGGAAGCCTTCTCCAACTCTCATCAAAGTACCTGATGCACAACCACCGGCAATGACCATACCTATACCGAATAGAAAAGCACCTACACCTGTTGCGACACTAATCGGAACAACGTATCCCATACCAGGAATCGGCATTCCTACTCTGAAAAACCCATATTTAATAGCTGTAAAAGCTATTGAAGTAAAGGCAAAAGCTATCAATACGGCTCTCGTTACTGTCGTTGACCCTGTCATATAAGGATCTCTCATAGATGCTGTGAAGCAAAATCTAGATCTTTGTAGTATGAATCCAAATCCTATTCCCAGTATCCAGTTTAAAGCAACATTTGAGCTTCTTGAATTAAGATATAATCCAAAAACAATGATTGCCAACACAATTGCAAATCCATAAGGCATCTGATTTGGCTTTTTCTTCTTGCTTCCAGCTCTGGAAGAGCTTCTTCTAGGACTTCTTTCAGCATCGCTTGCTTTTGACGCATCATCAGATGTCGTCCTAGACGGTCTTCTTGGAACTCTTTCTCCTTCAGAAGTTGGCTCGATTTTGGTATTATCGGCTGCCGTTGTTTCAGTGGCAGGTTCAGCTACTCTTGATGGTCTGCGCGGTTTCCTTTGTTCTTGAGTTACGTTTTCCTGGTTATTGTTTACCTCAGTCATCGTTTCACCTCTCAATGGATATTAAAAATGATATATTATTAACAATCTTGTTTATATTTTAACATGGTTTGTGTTTTTTGTTTTATTTGATATAATAATATAGTATCAGATTATATTATACCAAAAGGAGATCTTATATGCATATCGAATATTTTGACTACTTCTACCAAGTCGCTAAAATTAAAAGCATCTCTAAGGTTGCAAAGCAAATTCATATTTCTCAATCTGCACTCAGTCAACAACTGCAAAAGCTTGAAGACAGTCTAGGTTACAAGCTTCTAGAACGAAGCAACAAAGGTGTTATTTTGACAGAAATGGGAGAAATCGTTCTTAAATATTCGGAAAACCTTACAAACATTTACAATAAAATGCTTCTTGAGCTAGATCATGGCAGCGATGAATCAAACAGTGTTCTTATGGAGGCCTGTCCTTCCATATCAAATTATGCCCTTCCTTGCTCACTTTATAAAATGAAAGAAAAGTTTCCTTCACATAAATATCAGCTTATCACCAATGTTTCGAGAAATATTAAGTCGAATGTTATTAACGATATTTCTGATATAGGATTTGTTTATGGTAAATCAAACGAATCTGCCTTAAGCTATTATGAAATCGGGAAAAATAAGTTTGTCCTGACATCCTCATATTACTATGATGTCCCCAAAAGCATCGATCTTGAGGATTTATTCAAATATCCCTTAATTTCAATGACAATACAAGATGAGGTAAGAGACAAAATTGATGTTTTACTCAAAAGCAATGGGTATTCTTATGATGATTTGAAGGTATTGTTTATCTTAGATACTATTGAGGCGGTTAAATCTTCACTCCATAAAAATTACGGCCTTGCCTTTTTGCCATATATTGCTATTAAAGAAGAATTATATCATAAGCAATTCAAAATTATTAACGTTGATAAATTTAATGTCGACATGGATGTATATATGATAGGCAAAAAAAACAGCCCAAAATCAAAGGCTGTACAAGATTTTATTGATTATTTTAAAATTATTGGAGAAAAAAGCTTTTGCTAGTTTTTTGTGATTCTTATCTCCCAGACACCATTTAGGACTTCATCAATATCAACGGTGTAGTTTTTATACTGATGCTTAATGGATTCTACCACACAACTATGATCACAAACAACCTCTATCGTTTCGCCTTTTTTTAGCTTCGGAATTTCTTCGTTTATCCTAAGGACTGGTACCGGACAAATATCTCCGAAGCAGTTTATTTTTTTCATCCATCCCACTCCTTTGTTAATTTTATTATTATTCTTTATGTTATTATAATAGTTAATCCTGTATAAGTAAATACTTTGACTTTTTTTCTGCAGAAATATATAAAATGTTTAACGGAGATGACTTAATGATAATTCCTTTTAATAAGGCTGATTTTAATCTATCAACAGTGATGGAGTTGCAGGATTTATTCCCTTCTAAGGGAGAAAATCATTACCTATATCAAGTTTCAAACTTTATCAAAGATAAATTTAATATTTTAGAATTTATTCCGATGACCTCTGGCACACATGCTTTAGAGGCCGCTGTTATTCTGTCAAAAATTCAGCCCACTCAATATGTGATTACGCCATCATTTGCATTCCCTTCAACCGGCAATGCAATCTTGCTAAGAAACGCGCATATTACGTTTTGTGAAATTAACGAACATACCTTGTGCATCGATGAAAATGACTGTTTGAACCGGATAGTTCCTTCAACAAAATGTATCATGCCTGTTCATTATGGTGGTGTTTCTTGCGATATGGACCCCATCATTGATGCATGTCAACAAAAAAACATCTTCTTAATCGAAGATGCCGCCCAATCCATCAACGCAAAGTACAAAGATCGTTTTCTAGGAACGCTTGGTGATATAGGTTGCTACAGTTTTCACTCTACTAAAAATATCCAGTGTGGGGAAGGTGGCGGGCTTTGCATCAACACTCCCGGCGCATTGATTGATGAGGCCTATAAAGTTGTAAATAAAGGCACTGATCGCCATCTTTTTTTGAATGGTCTCGTAGATAAATACACTTGGAAGAGTTTGGGTTCAAGCTATTTGCCTGCTGATTTGTTGATGGCCGTTTTATTATCACAATTATTTGAACTGGAAAACCTAGAATATAAAAGAAAGATGATATATGACACCTATTACCATGAATTGAAAAAAATATCCGGGTACAAGGGGATTCGTCATATTTCAGAAATTCCCTCTTATTCAAAATCAAATTATCACATTTTTTACGTTCTTTTTGAAACGGAAGAGCTGAGAAATTCAGCCATTAATAAACTGAAACAACGGCACATCAGTTCATATTTTCATTATTTACCTCTTCATTCTTCTGATATGGGGAAAAAATTGGGTTATAAAGAAGGTGATTTTCCTGTAACCGAGCGCGTGTCAAAAACAATTCTGCGTCTTCCAATATATAACTCAATGACAATGAAAGAATGTTCTTATGTTCTGGACCATTTTTACGACGTATTGAAGGAGCTCTAGTTTATGTTATCTGTGGTCATACCTGTATATAACGGTTCTGATTCCTTGAGGGAATTATGTGAATCTTTAAAATTATTATTTAGCTTAAATCAATGGGATTATGAAATCATATTGGTAGATGACGGCTCTACTGACAATTCTAGGCAAACTATGTCAGTATTATCTGCAGAAGATCCACACATTATCTCAATATTTTTAGATAAAAATTACGGACAACAGAACGCCATTTTTTGTGGACTGAATTTTGCTAGGGGAGAATTGATTCTTAATATGGACGATGATCTACAGCACCCGGTTCATGTCATACCGAGTCTGCTTCATAAAATGAGCGAGGGCTATGATATTGTATATGCAATTAGTCCTGTCAAATACAAAAAACGCTACCGCAATTTAGGTTCAAAAATGACTGATCGAATTTTTACTTGGTTCTTAAAAAAACCAGCCGGTAAAAGAATCAGCTCTTACAGAATAATTAGAAAAAGTATAGTCGATAAAATTATTTCTGAAAACTATCGATATGTTTATATTTCAGCTTCTGTGATGAAACACACAAAAAATATAGCTAACGTTGAATATGAAAAACCCTCGAGAAAATTCGGCAATTCCAATTATAATTTTCTTAAGCAGGTTAAAATATTTGCAAGAATTATTTTATATTACACTCATTTTAAGCCTTTTCAGAGATTTCGAAAAAAAGGTGGGCAATATGGCATTTCAAATATAATCAACAGGTGATGAAATGAAATTTATTGTATTAGGCGGTGGCAATTGTCAGTTATCTTTAATAAAAGGACTGAAAAAACGAGGCCATGAAGTCATACTGGTAGACTATCTACCCAATCCGATAGGTAAAAAAATTGCTGATTTTCATGAGACGGTTTCAACCTTTGACGTGGAAGGCATATGTAGCGTCGTGAAAAAATATAATGTGGCGGGTATTTTTACTGCAGGAACTGACCAACCTGTCTTGGCGGGTGCTTTAGCTTCCGAAAAACATGGCCTTTCCTATTATATCCCTTCTTCCAAAGCTAAAGAACTAACCCATAAGCGATTTATGAAAGACATCTTTGTCAAACATCATATTCCAACGGTGAAGCATCGTTATCTTCAAAGGGATTTCTCTTTTGCAGATATTTCCGGACTTCAATTTCCGGCAGTCATCAAACCCTTTGATAGTCAAGGACAGCGAGGCGTCCTCAAGGTTAATCGTCCGGAGGATTTAAGAGTTATGATTGGTGAAACTTTTTCATTTACAGAAGAATCTGAAATCCTTATTGAAGAATTTTACCCCAATGATGAAATTACTGTTTCAGGATGGGTCATTGAAGGCCATACTCACATCCTTTCCGTCACTGACCGAATAACTTACGACACTGAGCCTCACATCGGAATCTGCACAGCTCATCATTTTCCTTCTAAGTATTATGCGCTCCATAAAACTAAAATCGTTGAATTAACAAAAAAAATCGTATCAGCATTTGACATAAAATCCGGGCCCATCTATTTTCAAATGCTTGTAGGTATAAATGGAATTCTGGTCAATGAAACTGCAGCGAGAATCGGTGGTGCATTTGAAGATGTTTTTATCAATTATCTAACGGGTGTCGATTTACATGATTTATTGATAAATGATGTGCTCAAAGTAAAGAATCATCTATTGCATGATAACTATATGGATGTGACTCATCAATCCCTTTCAGTAGAACTATTTTTTGCACGGCCGGGGAAAATAAAATCAATCAAAGGGATAAATCAAATGATTCAAGATAATATCATTATTGATGGTGCCTTTAATTTTCTTCCCGGCGAAATTATCGGTGAAATAAAAAATGCCACTGAACGTGCAGGGCATTTTATTGTTTCTGCTAATAATATAGATGAACTATATTCAAAATTGAAGTATGCTTATTCTAATATTGAAATTTTAGATATGGAAGGCCATAATTTAGTTATCCTCCCAAATTCTATTTTTTAATAGCAGCGATGATTTGAGCATACAACTCTTCCTTACCCTGTTCAACCCTATACCAAAGATTTAAGCCTGTGTCATTTCTGTAAATATGAATATAATTATTATAAACATCCATCCTATAAGCTATCGCCTGATGGTATACCTTGAACTCTCCTAGAGGATAGCTATTGATGTTATCGCTCAACAATGGGCTGTTTTCCATTTTTTTAGTGATGTTGAGTATTGCCGTAGCGATATCTCTGACAAGCATTCCATCTGCATAGTATAAATATTGATAGTTGGAGCTCCTTTTATACGTTCCATCTTCATAAATAACAAGAGAGTTATATTTTTTTCTGACAGCAAAGGTACTTTGATATATTTTATCTACAATCTCCTTCGGGTCATAAATATAAGCATGCTCAATAACAGCTTTTCCTAAGGAAGCGGCATTTATAGATGATTGGTATCTTTGTCCGTTAATTTCAATGATATTCTGAGCTAATACATTTATTTTATAGTCATCCTGTCCTTTTTTAAATAAATAGGTGTAGTCATTCAATCCCATATCTTCAGAAATATCTGCCTTAGCTAACGGCGTTAACATTCCAATCAACGACTGTGGTACTATTTTCAATATTTCTTCTTCGGTTATGCTTCGAAAGGACTTGTTTAAATCACTGTTTGCATAGACCACAACTTCATCCCAAGAAGATTCTTTTAGCCATTGCAATGTATCATCAAAGACTACATCGTCTGTCTTTTCATCTTCCGATAACTCTCCTTGCTCAGTTGACACACTGTCAATAAATTCTCGCAATCCTTGATTCTCTGCTTCTAATGCCTCTATCCTCATCTCCAAATTCTCAATCTGACTCATGTATGGTGTCAAGTCAATTTCTTCTCTTTTACAGGATACGAATATCAAAGCCAAAACAATAAATAACGGTAATATTTTTTTCATCTTCTTTTACCATCTCCTCATGAAGTCAGTCCATTATATCCGCCAAGATTTTACAATCTCCTCTGTCGGTGAAAAAATATAATATATAACAGTTGTATGTTTATCATACGCTACTAGCTTAATTTTTGAATATAGTATAATTGGAAAAAAATCTTCTTTACCTTGAAGCACAATGTAAGGTTTTCCATATTGTAAATAATTCTGATTGTATTTCGAATATTGATGGTAAATACTGTTTGTTTTGAGAATAAGTTCATAGGTCACTTCTGTTTGTTCAATATTTTGCGCCACTATATCGTACTCCAATTGATAGCCTGACTCGCTCAAGCCAAGAGCAGATCCAACCAAATACTTGAAATCGAATTCCGGAATAACCATCATTTCACTGAAATTGGGTTGCATATCTTCAGTAAATCCATAGTACCCCCTATTATCCTTCACAACATAATATCCATAAAAACTATTAAACAACTCGTTTTTAGGGTCAAATAAAACAGAGCTGCCATTAGAAAAATTACCGAAAGAATAATATATCGCCAAAGAAACCTCGCGATCCAGTCCATAGGAAAAATGATTGACGCAAAATAAATTCATCAGCGGATACCAGTCCCCTTCAGGTTTAGATATTTCAATTTCTATGTTTGAGAGATTAATATCTGAAGCGTGTCTATTTATTTCATTGTAGATTTTCATGACCGATAAACTAACTAGAAATCCGTTATTTAGGATAATGATGGAAATAAATGCCATCAGTAGCGCCTCTTTTATTTTTTCTAGCATTTCCCCTCCAACCGATTATTCGGTCGTGTTAAATAGATATATAGTCCTATCACTACCACCGCCCCTCCCAAAATGATTTGTAAAGAAGGTATCTCAGATAAAACGAAAAATACTAGTAAAGAGGCTACTACCGGTTCACCCAAGGTAACCGTTGCGACAGATGTTGAACTAATGTATTGCAGAATCCAGTTGTAAGTCGTATGACCAAAGCCCGAACATACAATGCCATGTAAAAGCATCAAAATCAGATTTTTAGATGATGAAATATTTAGATTTGTATTTGTGAGAACGGCAATCAATAGCAAGCTCAGTGTTGCTGAGGTATATGTTATAAAAACATAGTTAACCAGTTGCATTCTACTTCGAACTTTTTTGCCGGCTAATAAATAACCGGCAACAAAAATAGCACCCGAAAAAGCTAAAAAATCTCCAAAAAATGCCTCTCTTGATAATGAAAAATCTCCTTGTGATATGATGATAGCTCCAATTAAAGCCGTGAGGATTCCTATGACTTGGAATCGATTTATTTTTTCCTTTAAAACAGTATAGTTAAAGATCGCCACAAAAATAGGACTTAATGACACGAGAACCGTTGAACTGGCAACCGTTGTATATTTTAATGAGCTAATCCAGGTTCCAAAATGACCTGCAAGCAAAATACCACTAAAAATCGAAAGCCTAATATCACTAAAGTCTAACTTTTGATTCTGCTTTTTTTGTGCTATCAAAAATGGTGCCAAGAAAAACATCGATGCCGCCAACAGTCTATAAAAGGCAATCGCCAACGGTTGCGCATCTATCAGCCTAATAAATAGAGAAGATGTCGAAGTAAATAAAAGTCCAAGAAACACTAAATATTTTGATGGCCCTTGTGTCATATTTCCTCCTGCATGATTAGCTTATTGAAATTATATCATACTTTACTAGTTCTTGAAACTATGGACCGGTGCAGGAATCCTACCTCCCCTTTTAATAAAGGCTTCACTAGAAAACTTATTCACAGCCATAATAGGAGCCCTGCCTAGCAGCCCTCCGAACTCAGCTTCCTCACCAATTCCTTTGCCATATACCGGTATAATCCTTACCGCAGTAGATTTATTGTTGATGACTCCTATGGCACATTCATCTGCAATAATAGCCGATAATGTGCTTGCAGAAGTATCTCCGGGAACAGCAATCATGTCAAGACCGACTGAACATACACAGGTCATTGCTTCTAATTTATCTAAGGTGATGGCTCCTTTTTTTACCGCCTCAATCATCCCTTCATCCTCACTGACCGGTATAAAAGCACCACTTAATCCTCCAACATGTGAAGAAGCCATGATACCTCCTTTTTTTACCGCGTCATTAAGCAATGCTAAAGCTGCTGTGGTGCCATGAGTGCCGCATCTTTCTAATCCCATTTCCTCTAAAATTCTTGCAACGCTGTCTCCAATCTCAGGTGTTGGTGCAAGAGAAAGATCCATGATATTAAAAGGGACGTTCAATCTTCTGGATACTTCTTTTACCAAAAGCTCTCCTGCTCTTGTTATTTTAAATGCCGTCTTTTTAATCACCTCAGATACAACATCAAAAGATTCTCCCCTTACGCCTTCAAGTGCAGCTTTTACAACACCCGGTCCACTGACTCCGACACTAAGAGATGTTTCATATTCCCCTACTCCATGAAACGCACCCGCCATAAAAGGATTGTCCTCGACTGAATTTGCAAAAATAACCAATTTTGCACATCCCAAGCTGTCTTTTTCTCTTGTCAAATAAGCTGTATGCTTAATAATATCCCCCATTATTTTAACAGCATCCATATTGATGCCTACCTTGCTGTTTGCAACATTCACGGAAGAACATACTTTTTTTGTAACTGCCAACGCTTCAGGGATAGAATGAATTAAAATCTCATCGCCTTTTGTAAAACCTTTGTGCACTAGGGCAGAAAAACCTCCTAGAAAATCAATCCCTACAGCTTCAGCTGCCAAATCAAGTATTTTGGCATATTCCACGTAGCTACTGTCGCCGCTAGAGCCTGCAATAATTGAAATAGGTGTGACTGATATTCTTTTATTAATAATGGGAATGCCATATTCCTTTTCCACGGCTTCAACCGTTTTAACCAAATGCTCTGATTTTTTAGTAATTTTATCGTAAATTTTTTGTCTTGACCTCTTACCGTCTTCACTTGCACAGTCTAACAGAGAAATTCCCATCGTAATCGTTCTAATATCAAATTTATTTTTTTCAACCATGCCAATGGTTTCCATTATGTAATCGCGGTTAATCATGACTGCCTCCTAAATTTCATGCATTTTTTTGAATATATCTTCTCTTTGTACTCTGATGGACAAGCCTAAGTCTTTTCCGGCTTCATTCAATTGCTCATTCAATTTGTCTATGGATACATTCATCTTTTGAATATCCACCAACATAATCATAGTAAAATATTCCCTCATAACCGTCTGATTGATATCAAGAATATTCACATTAGCTTCAGACAGCACTGAGGATGTCCTTGCAATAATTCCTACCTTATCTTCTCCGATAATTGTGACAATAGCTTTCATAAATCCTCCTTCATATAAAAATGCGAGCTCAAAGGCCCGCAAATTTTTAAAATTCATCTTCTGTCCTTTTACCTGAGAGCTTCGCCTTTCGGCTTTCCCCTTCGGTGCTCATATGAGTCTCTCCAGAAGTTTGTCCAGCACCGGTTACCTTTGTTTCCGGAGCCTTCAACCAAGTATATTTAATATTTAATATTTAACAGTTATCAGTATATGCCAATTAATAGCAAAAAACAAGCTTAAAATAATTGGACAACAATTCCTTGCACAATACCAATCATAAAACCGAGTACCCCTCCAAGAACTTCAATATGACGAAGTTCTTTTCGCGCTATCTCATAAACGAGCTCCTCAATTTTTCCTAAATCAAGTGCATTTATTTTTTCCTCAACGATTTGACTAATATTGACCTCGCTTTTAATATGATTAATGTGCTCTTCCAAAAGCCTACGAACTTGTTCTTCGCCTTCATGGTCCATCATCTCATCAAAGTATTTAATAATCATTCCTTTAAAGCCTGACAACAAAGGAAACTCTGCAATTTTTTTTTCGATAATTGTCCTAACCTTATCCTTAATGACAATCATCAAATTTCTAATTTTTTTTTCAGTGACAATACCCTGTAAAATGTCATCCATACTTATGAGCTCAATCGCCACAATGTCACCAATGCTTTTTGCAATGTCATTTTGCCTCATAGGAATAAGCCCTTGGATGCTGAATCCAATAAAAGGAATTTTAATAGCTTTATATGGTTTAAACAATAATTTTATCGCTATCACGTTTGTCACATAACCAATAATTGAGCCAATCACGGCCAGTAACATAATTTTCAAAAGAATTATTGACATATTTTTCCCTCATGCGTAAATAATCTTAGAGTCTTACCAAATGGGGTATCCTTTTCCGATAAATGGAAATGGTCATAAATCCCATTTTCTTTAAAGTGTTAATGACTGATTTATGCTTATATCCTATTAAGTCAGGTTTGTGCGCGTCTGAACCAATAATGATTCTTTCTCCCCCTAATCTTTTGTACATTGTAAGAATTTCCATTTTAGGATAAGGGCGTCCTACTATTGAATGGTATCCTGATGTATTTATTTCCAAAGCCTTATCGCGTTTAATTATTTCTTTCAAAATATCAGATACTATTTTCTTGTATTTCGAAAACTCCAAATCTACGTAGTACCTATCCTTAAACTTATCAATGAGGTCCAAATGTCCTACAACATCGAAATTATCAAAATTTTTAATGTTCTCCAATATTTCGGCATAATATTCTTCATATATCATTAACGTTTGTTTTTCTGAATAAAACTTTTCATCACTCAAGTAAATACCCTTCACCCTGTGTGTTGAAAGAATGATCATGTCAAGAGGGGTGTTCTTGATGATTTGGTTGAATCTTTCAAATTGACTATTATCCAAACCAAGCTCAAGTCCCGAAAGGATTTCAACACCCTTTAGCTTACGGTTTACGCGTTGAATCTCTTTTTTATAATCATCAAGATTAAAAGTCATGTCTTCGTGATTGATTTGATTCAGTTCGAAGTGATCCGCAACATAAATTAATTTAATTTTTCTTTTAATGGCTTCATTAGCCATTTTTTCTATGTCATATCTACAATCCGGAGAATAAATCGAATGCACATGAAAATCATACATATTGTCTCCCATTAAAAACCCGCTCTGCCGTGGCTCATATAATTCAATACCCGCCTCACAGCAGGTGGGTGTTCTGTCTTAAGTTTTGATCTCCTGTCTAGCAGGCTCATCATCCCTTTAAGAACTTGAACTCCCGTATCAATCATGTCGGTTGAATTAAATGAAACCTCGAACATTGCAGGCCAATTTTCTTTCTTTTTCTCATTATAATCTAAAAACTACAATTTATCAAATCATATAGCAAGGTATATTGCATATTGTATTATAAACAACGACATTTATATTGTAAAGACTTATTTAATTTGAATCGCTTTTGATAAGCTTAATAAGTATAGATAACTTTCCTTGACTCTATGACCGGTTAGCTTTTCCAGAGCCTCTCTATATTCTAAAATCTGAGGCGAATAATAATCCGTCAGAATTTTTATTTTATCATCCGGAACCTTATCTGTTTTATAATCGATTAATACAATTTCATCATTTTCATAAAAATAACAATCTATAATCCCTTGAAGCAATACTTCCTTCGAAGAATTTATAAGTTTATTTTCTAATGTTAATGAAATGATTTTCTTGAGAATAAAAGGTTGCTCCCTTTTAATGGCTTCAGCTTTAAGCAATCGTAGCCCTAATGAAGAATGGTAAAAATTATAAATATGATTTATATTGATTGTCTCTGCTTCTTCAAGTGTAAGATGTTTCTTTTCAATCATTGAAGAAATAGATTTTTCGATGTATTCTTTACTCATATCCTGTTGCAATTCAATGATTTGTAAAACCGTATGCATAATCGTTCCTATTTCCGCCGCTGTAAAAGTCGCGCTTTTGCTTTTAAATATTGGAATTTCTCTTAATCCCGGCATTTTATATCGAATTGATTTCGCAGAATCATGTTTTAATTCCTTCATCTCTGTAACTGTTATTTTGTCAGGTATTATAGATGACTCGAGATTAGGATAATTAAAATTAAATTTTTGATTAATTTTAAATACATTAAGCTCTTCATCAGAATGGATTGTTGCCTTTATGGATTCTATGGCTCTACGTGCTTTTGCTAAATCAGTCTTTGCTTCTCCCAGCTCATTAATTATAATTTTATTCAAAGAATAATGACAATTTTCTTTTGCCAAAACTAATCCGATCCAATCTAAAAAACTGGCTTTAGTAAAAATATTATAATAATTTACTTCTTCTCTTGACATGCTCTCAAACCATTTATCAAAATCGTTAACCGTACCGACTAAAATGAGCTGGTCAATAGCTCTTGTCATGGCAACGTATAAAACCCTCATCTCCTCAGCTGTATTTTCTCTCGCAATTTGAATGCGAGAAGCATATCGAGGCATCGTTTCTTTGTAAATGCGTTGAGATGCATCGACAAATTTTGGTGCTACACCGCAAATTTTATTTAGAATAATGTCTTTCCTTAAATCAGTTTGATTAAATTTCTTTTTAAGTCCGGCACAAATTACAACAGGAAACTCTAAGCCTTTGCTTTTATGTACAGTCATCAAACGCACTACATCATCATTTTCACCCAAAAGCTTAGCCGTGCTAAAATCTCCTGATGCTTTCTTAACTCTCTCTAAATAGTCGAGGAAATCAGAGATGCTTTTAAAACCTTCATTTTCAAAATCAAATGCCCTATCCGATAAGAGTCTTAAATTTCCTTGACGGATATTGCCATTCGGTAATGCCCCGTTAAAATAATAATAATCTGTTTCAACTAATATTTCCCAAATAAGCTTACTTAAACTGGTATTTCTTGTTCTTAGTCTCCATTCTTCAATACGGGTAATGAAATATTTGATTTTTTCCGCTAATTCATCTTGAAAATTTTCTGCATAGCTCATCAACGATTCATAATAAAGCTTATGACCTGTTTCCGTTTTAATTTTAAGCATTTCATCAATTGAAAATTTGCCGATTGCCGAACGCATAACGCTCATCAACGGAATATCCTGACGCATATTATCAATTAATCTAAGGAGGTTCGTCATAATTTTTATCTCTATCGTTTCTAAATAACTACCTGTAATATCTGAATAAAACGGTATACCCGCTTCATAAAAAACATCCTCAAAAGTATTGGCCCAATTTACTGCAGACCTTAATAAAATGACAATATCGCGATATTGAATTTTTCTATAAGCATTGAATTTTTGATCAAAATAATCCTCGTGTATGATTTGTTTGATTTTTTTTGCAATATACCTTGCTTCAATCTCATTTGTTTTTAGCTCTAGTAAATCCTCATCCATTTCTTCGTCTAAATCCTGATCAATTTTTTTGTCAATAATATTGATTTCGACGCTGTCCTCTTTTTTTTGAAACTCTAGGCCCTTTTTTAATGAAGCATCATCATCATAATTGATCTCACCAAGTTCTTCCTTCATTAAATGGTTAAAGATATAATTTACAAAATCAAGTATCTCTCCTCTGCTTCGATAGTTTTGATTTAATAAAATCAGTTTGTTTATATCCGAGGTCTTGTAGTCATGGTATTTGGCAATGAATAGAGTTGGGTCAGCTTGTCTAAATCTATAAATGCTTTGCTTAACATCTCCCACCATAAAAAGATTATTGCCTCTGGAAACACGACTAATTATTTCTTCCTGAACTGCATTACTGTCCTGATACTCGTCAATATAGATGTATTTAAATTTTTCCTTGTAATATTTAATGGCATCATCTTTAGATAATATTTCAAGTGCTAAGTGCTCTGCATCACTAAAATCAAGAGATTTTTTTGCTTTTTTTCGCATTAATAGTTCTTTATGCACTTTTGTCACGACATCAAGCAATGCACTCATTGGTACGTATGCCCTATTCATGTCGAGAGCCAGTTCGGTTATGTCTTTAAGCGGATAAAAATTTTTAAGCTTGCCGAGTGAATCTTTATACTGCACACGCAAAAGTTTTATTTGTTCTGCTATCTCAACACCATACTCTTCTTTGTCCTTTTTTTTGATAGCATTGAGCTTTTGGTGTTCAAGATGAATAAGCTTTGAAACAAATGCCTCATGACCTTGTTCTAAGCCATTTATCAATTCGTTTACGTTCATCCAATCTGATTGAAGAGTTGTATAATAAGACATTTCTTCGGGACAATTTTCTATAGCTAGTTCAATTTGACGCCTTGCAAAATCAACGTATCTTTTAGCTTCATTAGATAAAAGTTCCATCCATATTGAATGATTAATCTCTTCAGCGTTGTTTTTTAATTTGTCAATCGAAGATGCCAACCATCCGATTGGATCCGGATAGCTTAGGATGTAATGATAAGTTTCTTTTATAATGTTGATGATTTTATCATCGCCTCTATTTTCTGCATACTCATCCACGAAGGATTTGAAGGCCGTGTTCATACTGCCGTACTCTTGTTCAAGTACACCTGTAATGACTTCTTCGAGCAATAATTGCACCTCATTTAAATCCATGATTTTAAAATCCGGATCAATATCAATTAAATGAAAATATTTTCTGATCACGTTAAAACAAAAGGAATGAATGGTAGAAATATAACTTCTTCCCAATAAATTTAGTTGTTTTTTCAAGAATACTCTATTGTCCTTATCCTGTGATATTCTATTAATCATTTCGCTCTGGATTTTATCTTTCATCCCCGATGCAGCGGCGTTGGTAAATGTCACTACAAGTAAACAATCAATATCTGTTTTTTCATCAATGACGGTACGTATGATTCGCTCTACTAAAACAGCCGTTTTACCGGATCCGGCTGCGGCTGAAACTAAAAGATTTGTATCTCTTGCCGAAATAGCTTCTTCTTGTTGTGGCGTCCAATTAATCATTTATGTCCTCCTCGGAAAGGATTTCAATTATATCTTTGTCCTTATACTCACTTAGCTTTCTATATTTGTTAGTATGCAGAGTATTGTCAAATTGACATACGCTAATGTATTTACAATAAGTACACGGTTTTTTATTTTTGTAAGAATATGGGCTTATCTCAATTTTTCCATTGAGGATATCTGAAGCAGCGTCTTTAATGTTTTTTTCTATCCTAAGACATAAATTTTCAACTGCATTTCGATTTATCACGCGTGATGTCGCGGCAAATTCTTCTTGACCCTTAAGCTTCATTCCTTTAATAAGCTCTGAAGCCTTGTTGTCGGAAAAATCAGTATCCATTTTTTTAACAACCTCAAGATCATCAATGACATATCCTTGAAGAGAATATCTTTTAGTAAGTGCCTTCTTAAGCTCCATACCATTGTATTGATCTCCGTCTACCAATTGATCATTGATATGAAAGTAAAATGCCCCCCCAAACAATCCTTTGTTTTCAAAAAGTTTGCTATTATTTTTTAATAAAGCGTCCATATACAAAAATAATTGGATTTGTATACCGTTATATGCGTCAGATAAGCTGACGCTTTTTTCTGAAGATTTGTAATCAATAATATTGACATAGAAAGCATCTCCAATTTTACATATATCTATGCGATCAATCACACCTCTTAAAAAAACTGTTTTATCTCGATCAATAGGAATTGCTATTGCATTTATATCCTGTTCGTTGATTCCAAATCCGAGTTCCTTGTACATCGGTCTGAATTCACTCTTCTGTAGTTGTAGTACAAGATTTAAAGCCGATTGCTTTGCCATTTCTTTAATTCTTGTCCAAATATATTTACTTCTTTCATTCTCCTCAAAAACACCTAAATTTTCTGAATCTTGGGTTAAAGAAGCTTCAACAAATCGTTCCGCAGCTTCTAAAATTTTATCGTTTTCTAGAAAGATAAAGCTGTTGTCATTGATAATCTCTTCTGTCAACTGCTCCATAGCTTGATGAAAAATAGTTCCCATGTTTTTAAACTCAATTTTGTACTCTGGCCTCTCCCTTAATTTAAGACCATACTCCAAGAAGAATTTAAAGGGACAGCTGTTGAAGCTTTCTATTGAATAAGGTGACATATTCAAATTTTTCCCATATAACCGGTCTAAATATTTCAATTCATTAATTTCTGCTTTATTTTCGTAGTTGATGGACTTACTTAGAAGCTCAAAGAAATCTTTTTGTTCACGTTCTAACCATTGATAGATTATTAAGTCGGTGTTTTCAAAATCCTTGCCGTTTAAGTAATTTCTAACGGCTTCCGCCATGTAATTAAATAAGGGTTTGATTCTTTCCGGAATTTCTTTTTTTTGAATCACCCCTCCATCTATGATTAAATGAGGGAACATCGTTTTAATTCTATTCATATAGATTGAGGGTCTTAAAGCCTTGCCTTCTTTGTCAGCTAAAGACCAGGAAAAAGAAATTTTCCTTCCAGAATGGGCCAATATAGTGCCAAATTTATATTTTTCATTCATGATATAATGAGCTGTTTTCTTTAAAAAAGCTCCTTTTTCTCTTAAAATCTCTCTCTCTTCATCGTGAAGAATTCCTTTATCACGATAGACAGAGGGCATTAATCCCTCGTTTAACCCTAAAAAATAAACACTTTCCAATGTGCCCGAAAAAAAGCTATTGATTGTGCCGACGAAAACACTATCCTCGGAAGGTGGAATAATGCGAATTGTATATGATTCAAAACCTGCTTTAAGAACATCTCTGAATTCCATCAAATTTAATTCCATATCTCCGGAAATGTTAATTAATTGTTCAAAGATTTCCATGGTAGCATTCCAAACTTGAGAATTTTCAAAAGCTTTCTCATGCATATCTTTCTTTTTTAATTGGCTGCTTTCCTGACGAATATTATCGTAAACATTCAATCCGTTTAAAAAATCCGTAAGAATGATGACCTTTTCAGATACCGTACCCTTATCTTTTAATGAGTCGACCTTCTTTAATAAGTCCATCGTATATCTTCTTGCATTTTCTTCTAATTGATGGTTTGCTTTATCATTAGCTCTAAATTCTCTTTTCCACTTATAGCCCTTAATCCCGTATTTAATGGCAAAATTTTCTAATTCTTCAATTTCATTCCAAGTTAGCTCTGTATAGCCACACTTCAAAAATCTTGTGACATCATTCTGTTGATAATGCCATAATACAATATCAATAATCGACAAAATCATAACAATAAGAGGATGATTCTTTATATCTCTTGTCGAATTAAAAAAGTATGGTATTTCATATTCTGAAAACACCCTTTCAATTTCATGCTTATATACGGTTTCTTCACTTAATACAACGGCGATGTCTTTCCATTGAAGACCTAGATCTCTAACATCCCTAATAATATTATTGGATGTTTTTTCAACCTCTTCATTGGGATTAAGGCAATAAATCATATTAATGTTGTTAGGTTTATTTTCATACACATTTGAAGCATAGTCGAAAAAATATTCAGAAAGAAATCCAATGTCGTTCATTGTTTTTTCTGTATAATCTAAGAATTTAACCCGTGGTGCTTTCCCTTCATTTGTCAATCGTTTGATCAGATCATCCAGCAAAAATTTGCTTATTTCATATTCCTCCTTATCTTCTTTCGGAGATAAAGCAACGGAAACATAAATTTGATTCGCGTATTCAGATAATTCTTTAATAAAATCTTTTTCGGCAACACTCATTTCCTCAAATCCGTCAATAACGATTAAGGCATCCTTTACATATTTTGAATCTTTCATTCGTTTGGTGCTTAAAGACAAAATGTCCTCATCGTCAAGAAAATTTTCTTCCAAATAAACGTTTAAAGCTTCAAATATAAGTTTAATATCATTAATTTTATCAGAAAATAAATTCTCTTGTTTCATATTACTGTTAATCGCCTCAAGAAATTCAGGAGAAATACCGCCTGACTTAAATTCATTAATGAGTTGATTCATCTCTTTTAGGAGTCCTTGCTGTTGATAACTTTTTTGATATAGCTTAAGCTGTTCTTTATTTGATGATAAAATTCTACGTATGAGCATCATTTTACCATAATCATTAATGGCCGGTTTCTTTAAGCCCCCTACTTCTGATAAAATAATATAGGCTAATCGGCGCAAAGAAAGCACCTGAATATTGATGATACCATCTTTATCCAAATGCTTAATCAATTTTTTTTCATGGTAAAAGGTTGTTTGGTCCGGTACTATTAATATGCTTTCATTTTTGAGATTTAAGGAATGTTTTTTAATCCTATCATAAAGAAACGTCGTTTTCCCCGTATTATGTGCGCCCACTATGATTTCAATGTTCAACACGTCCCCCCCTTTCAAGTGATTGAATTCTAAAATGTGGATTTATATATGTTTCTATTATCCAAAACATAAATTCTGTCGGAAAATTCACCCGGCTTGACTTTATCAGATGCGTTCTCAAAATCATAAACCCTAGCATCAATGATATCTAAATAATGAAGTAATTCTGCCTCCAAAAACATAGGCTTCTTCGGACTGCCATATTCAGGATAATAGTGATGAGACAAAAGCATATGCTCTAGCATGACTGTGATTTCCTTGTCAATTTCCAATTGATTGCCCGTTTGCTCAATTAATTTTATACCCATAATAATGTGTCCCAGGAGTTTACCTTCCATCGTGTAATCCGATACTATTCCCATTTCATTCGAATCCATCTCTTCAATTTTACAAATGTCATGAAGGAGTATGCCGGAATATAAAAGGTCCATATTGATATTGTTATAAACCGTTCCGATTGCTTCGGCCGCTCGAAGCATTCTTAAAAGATGATATAATAGACCACTTTTGAAGGAATGATGATTTGACTTCGCTGCAGGATAATACATCAATTTTTCCTTGTAACCGGCCAGGATTTCAATAATTAATTTTCTAATGTCTTTATGGTTAATCTTATTAATATATATTTTTATTTCTTTCAACATGTCTTCTGCTTTGATAGGTGCTGCAGAAATGAAATCCAATATGTCAATATTGTCCTCGATGGTATGTAAATCAATTGTATTTGCATTAAAATTTAGCGTGCCATTATACTCTTTAATGACTCCGGTAATTCTATAGATTTCGCCTATTTTGCTTTTATCAATTTCATCTTCAGAAGCTCTGAATTTTCTACATATAAGGCTACCTGAATAATCACCGACAACCATATCTAAATAATCGTTGCCATTTTTATCCGTCTTAACTTCGATAGCTTTTATCATAAATAATTCATCTACTTTATCTCCGGAAGCAAGCTCATTAATATAAATACTCTTCATTTATTCCTCCTGTATTAAACATAAAAAGTGTGCCGTAATCATATAGTCTATCTTTTGAAAGCTGAATCAATTCAATTTTCTTTTTATCTAAAAATTCAATTACTCTTTGTTGATCAGAAAACCATTCAAGACTGCCCGTAAGATAAAGCTTGCCATTAAGATATCCTGATGTTCCTCCGATGAATCCGTTTTCGTATCCCCTCAAATCAACTTGCCCTTCCTTCACAAGAAGGCTGTCTATTCCATTATCCAAGCATGCCCTATAAATTCCTTTGTCAGCAGTAATAATACCATTTTCTTCTAAATTAATGACTGAACACTTGGAATAAGCTTGTTTAACGTCAATCGTCTTCAATTTGCGTTCATCAATGAACTCTAAAATAGAAGGATCAGTATATTTAAGGTTGTGGATATAATATTGGCCTGTACGCAAGCCATTATAAAAAGTATCTTTAGGATAATGCCCCTCCGGGATGTTTGTTCCTTTTAGCAACGAAATATGATAAGGTTCTAGCCATTTCTGATAATAATCATAATGCTTAGGGCTAATAAGCAAAGTATTGGTATCTAATTTAGACATCACTACGTCTGGGTGCCCATCAATAGGGTTCTCATCGTAAAATGCCTTATTTGTCAAAATAACCTCAATTTCAAGGCTCTTTAAAAAGCCTATTATATTCTCACTAGCTCTATAGTCAATGATACATAAAATTTTATCTTCACACATAAGTAAAATTATAACATAGATTGGTCATGTTTGAAACGCTTCAATTTATCGTTTTATGAGACTGCTTAATAATATCCTGAAGCTCATCCTCTAAAAATAAATATTTTTTGTTGCAAAAATGGCACTGTATTTCTGCTTTTTTATCCGTATAGATGATATCCCCTAATTCTTTCTCTCCCAATGAAGTGAGTATTTCTTTCATCCTATCTCTCGAGCAGTCGCATTGATAAGATACGGGAATTTTTTCACTAATAAGCAATTCAAAATCCGGAAGCAGCTCTTGTACTATCAATTCAATGTCCTTGTCTTGTTCAAAACAAGAAGATACACTCGGTATTTTTGCAATGGCCTTTTCAATCTTTATTATTTCATCTTCGGAAAGATGCGGCATCAATTGCAACATAAATCCGCCGGCACTTTTTATACTATAATCCACATCAACTAGCACACCAAGTCCGACTACTGTAGGTTGCTGTTCAGAATAAAAAAAATAAGATGCAATATCTTCACCAATTTCTCCGGTTACTAGCTTAGAACTGCTAGAATATGGCTTTTTCAACCCATTATCTTTAATAACCTGAACAGCACCTTCTTTCCCAACCGCAAGTCCCACATCCAACTTTCCGTCCTCCCTAAGAGGAAGCACAACTTCAGGGTGATCTATATAACCTTTTACATGTCCTATATTATCCGCTGTCACAAGAATCGTTCCTAAAGGACCTTTTCCATTGATTTTGATTGTTATTCTATCTTCTTTATTCTTTAAGGTATAACCCATCATTAATCCCGCCGTTAATGTTCTTCCCAAAGCTGCTGAAGCCAAAGGACTAGTGGCGTGGAATTGTCTAGCCTGCTCAACTGTATCTCTTGCATCTACTGCAAAAAATCGAAAGGTTAACTCCTTGTCGACACCTCTTATCATGTATCCCATCAATCATTCCTCCTGCAAACCACTACGGTTCTTTGACGCATGTCATTCAAATCTTCATCAGAATACCCTTCATAAAATTCAAGATTAGAAAAGCCCGACTTCAATAGGCTCTCCTGAATATATTCTGGTTTGAAGGTTCTTTGTTTCTGATATTCGATGATTCTTCTATAGCAATCCCCTGCGTCCTTGCAAAAGAAATTGATTTCCATTTCACATATTAGACTCTCTTCGTCGAAGCTATTCTCCCAAATCATAAAAACATTGTCTTCTTCGCTTACAATAGTTTGATTCCCTAGAAATGTTTCGAATTTGTAAAGATTACTATAATCAAAAATAAAAATACCGTTTTTATTTAAATGATTAAACACATTTTGAAAAAATCGACTGACATCCACCTCTTCTATCAAGTAATTTATGCCATCACAACAGCATATAGCCGCATCGAAGGTTCTAGACAATTTGAAATCCTTCATATCAAGATTCAGCAATTCAACATTGGCTTGTTTTCTGAGCTTCTCATGGGCTTTGACAAGCATGTCAGTTGATAAATCAAAGGCCGTAATCTTATAATCCTCAGTGGCTAAATATTTTGTTACATTGCCTGTACCACAAGCCGCCTCAAGTATACTTGTTTGTTTGCCAATCTTGTTCATTATAAAATCAGCCCACTTCTCATACGGAATATCTTGCATCAACTGATCATATATTTCCGAAAATTCATAGTAACTCATCTTTTCCGTTTTCCCTCTTAATCCTTAATAATCTTTTAATATCTCTTATCTCATTTAAGATTTTATTCAAAGTATACTGCAAGCTGACCAGAATAACAAAAAAAACGAAAATGAGTATAATCCGATAATCCATTCATATCACTCCTCATAAATATATAATCGCTTTTCTCCCAATAATTCTTCATCAATCAAATCTGCCATGCTTGTAGGCGCCGTCACTATATCACTATACCCGTCACTTACAAATTTAAGCTCAGGCTTTTCTTCAAAATATTTAAACCATTCCTCTGATTCAGAATGATCCGCCGTTTGACTTGCTCTTATTCGTGGCAATGAATGTGCTGAAAATCTTGAATCAAAGCATGAATAAGCCGGATTCCACCCTACCTCTACCGCTACAATATGATTATACGAAATTCCTTCAAACTCGCCCTGTAACATATAAGGTTTTAAATCTTCAGTCGGATGAATCCCATAAGGAATTGAAAAAGACTCTATCTTATAATCCGGCAAGGTTTCCTTAAAGAAATTATTCATTTTTCCTAATTCTTCTTGTATTTCCTCAGAAGATTGCAGTTGATTCAAATAAATATGGTGATAAGTATGATTTCCAATGTCGTATCCACTGTCTATCAGATATCTCAGCTTGTAATCATAAAGCTTCTGCTGCCTAAAGGGATTGGTCCCAAATACAAAAAAAGTTGCAGTTATATTAAAGTCTTCATATTTTTGGTTATAGGCCTGCATAATTCCAACGGCACAATCCGGATCTATCTTTAGATTTTCTTTGTCATCGAATATATTGAAATTATTTCGATTTCCATCATCGAAGGTTAATACAACCGGTGTATATCCTGCAGGAACATTTATTTCTCCCCGAACATAATCTTTTAAAGCAATAGGTCTATAATTATTTTGGTATAGGTATTCCAGATCCTCTCTGAATGCTTGTGGTGTAATTTCCCAGGCGCTATTTTCCTGGCCTATGCTATGATACATTAAAATCATAATTTTGCCCGCTTCATTAGGTTTTAATGAAACATCAACCTCTATTTCATCTATAGATGTCGTTTCATCTACATAAATTTCTGTTGCGTCTGTTGTTTCTGTTGTTTTTGTTTCGTCCGACATTTCCGTCATCTCAATGTCCGATCCGGTCAAAGTTAAATCTTTTTGCGTGTCATTTCCACATCCTGTCAATAATAGTATGATTAAAAGCATACTATAAAAAGCACTTCTCAAATTATCACCTCAAGCTATTGTATAATATTTCAGTCAACATTTCTATAGTTAAGTCTTATTTGTGAATTTTTTATTATAGCAACAGCTTACTTAAAATGATATAATACTTTTCAGGTGGTGATATGTATTGTTGGAGAAAGGTAGCAGACTTGCTCAAATTAAGCTTAAAATCCTTTATATCTTAAAATATTTAAATACCCCGGTCAACAATATGGATTTGACTCGATTTGTTCTTGAAACAAACCACATGGACTATTTTACGTTGCAACAAAATCTAATGGAGCTTGAAAAAGATACTTTTATCATTTATCTTGATAACTTTAACAGCAGTGGTTACGTCGTAACTGATCTTGGGTCTGAATCTGTGGAGATGTTCAAGAATAAAATACCCCAAGGCTTTATCTTGGAAATCGAAGAGTCTTTAAAGAATTTGCGTAAGGAAATTAAAAAAAATCGCGAACTCGTTTCGCATTATTTTCAAAGAAAAGATAAGGATTTCACCGTCATCCTACAAGTTTTTGAAGACACAATTACTGTCTTCAGCTTATCTATCAATGTACCTACGGAAAAATTAGCCATTAAAATTGTGCAAAGGTGGAAATCTGATCCTGAAACGGTCTATTCTGAGATTATCAATACAATTATGAGGTAATTCAATGCAAAAAAAAATAATTATTTATACCGACGGGGCCTGCTCGAATAATCAAAGCACTGAAAATACCGGCGGATACGGTGCGGTACTATTATACGGCAGTCATGAAAAAGAAATATTCGGCGGAGAAAAAAACACTACCAACAACATCATGGAGCTAAAGGCTGTAATCGAAGCTTTAAAACTTGTTAAAAACAAATCAATCCCGATTGAAATCTACACTGATTCAGCCTATATCGCAAACTGCATTCATCAAAAATGGTATGTAAACTGGCAGAAAAACGGATGGAAAAATTCAAAAAAAGAAGCCGTAAAAAACAAAGAGCTTTGGATAGCTTTATTGGAATTAATAGAAGAATTCAAAGATATTTCCGTCATCAAAGTAAAAGGACATTCGGGAGTAGAATTAAACGAACGCGCTGACGCTTTGGCAAACAAAGGTATAGAAAGCATAAAATAGTTTTCTATACCTTTGTTTTATTGCGGCTGCTCTTAGTCTTACAACTTAAATGTTTCCTTCTCTAACGTTTGTAATGCTTCTTCAATAAGCGTCATATCATTCAAAACCGTTTCGGACTCTAGAATTTTATCTTTTTTAGGTTGAGTGACAGGATGAAGTGGTGAGAACACAGAGCAACAATCTTCATAAGGCAATATGGATGTTTCATAGGTCCCAATACGCCTTGCGATTTCAATTATTTCCGTTTTATCCATACCAATTACGGGACGAAGGATCGGAATAGATACTGCAGCATCTATCACTCCAAGAGCTTTTGAAGTTTGACTGGCTACTTGGCCCAAGCTTTCACCGGTAATTAAAAAATCGTACTGTTTTTCAAGAGCAATTTCTTCTGCGATTTTCATCATGAATCTTCTAGCTATGATAGTAGATTCATCTTCAGGGCATTTCTTTTTTATTTCTTGATAGATATTTAATAGGTTAATTGAATACAAAGTTGATTCAATACAATAAGTGGTCAACAAATCTACAAGCTGTCTAACCTTATCCTTTGCCCACTCACTCGTAAAAGGATAGGCATGAAAGGTCAGAAATGAAACTCTGACACCTCTTCTTGCCATCATATATGCGGCGACCGGGCTATCAATTCCGCCTGATAATAACACTAAGCCCTTACCATTGGTACCCATTGGTAATCCACCGACACCTTTTATTTTTTGTGACGCAACATAGCAAAAGCTTCTAATATCAACATAAACTATCATGTCAGGTTGATGCACATCGACTCGGATATCAGGAAAGTGATTTAAAACCTCTCCCCCTAGCCATCTGTTCATTTCCATCGAATCCACCGGGTATTTTTTATTTGCCCTACTCGTCATAATCTTAAAAGTATTAATTTGCTTCTCTTTTCTATTATAAGATATTGTTTCAATCACAGCATTTCTTATCTCTTCACGTTCCAAAGTTGTCTTGATACAAGGTGATATCATAACAATGCCAAATATATTACTTATCTCTTTAATGATACCTTCAGTATCCTCCATTGTATCAATAAATATTTTCCCTCGGTCTCTATAAAGTTTTAACTCTTTTTCTTTAAGCACCCTCTTTATTTGCAAATCTAATTTTTGCTCGAATTGCCCTCTGTTTTTTCCTTTCAAAACTAGCTCTCCAAGACTGATACTAATAGCATTATACATTTACATCTCCTCCTTTAATCACTTTTCTGATTGCATTTGCATAAATAATTATTTTTTCAGCAATGATTAAAGCCTCATCGCGGTTATTATCCATTCCAATGCTAATTCTGACGCTTCCCTCAACATCCTTTTGGTCTCTTCCCAGTCGTTCAATCACACTTCTCTTTTGATGCTTTTTCGTTGAACAAGCCGACCCCGTTGAAATATAGATTTCTTCTGATTCTAAATAGCGCACCAATATTTCTCCTTTTATATCTCTGATTGAAATATTGATTATGTATGGTGACGCGTTGGAACAAGAATTGATTATAATATTTGGCAAATTAGCCTTTAGATGATTGATTAATAGCTCTTTGCATTCTATCATTCTATCATATTCATCTTCCATAATGTCATTTCTAATCTTTACAGCCTGAGCAAAAGCCATGGCAGCGGGTAAATCTTCCGTTCCGGGTCTCAGACCCCTTTCTTGTAAACCACCATAAAATAAGGGCTTAATTGAGCTTCCCTTCCTTATAAAAAGGCCTCCAATGCCCTTCGGTCCGTGGATCTTATGACCAGAAAAACTAATCGAATCAGCTTTAGTCTTTTGCAAATCTATTCTAATCTTGCCGAAAGATTGTACACAATCTAAATGGATATGTGTCTTTATATTTTTCTTTTTAATTGTATTACATATCATTTCAATGTTTTGTATTGTTCCGATCTCACTGTTAACATGTGTGAATACAGCCAACACTGTTCGATTATTAATTCTCTTTTCTAAATCTTCTGAGTCTATGAAGCCATATTGGTCTGTTTTAATATGAATAATTTGATATCCTTTTTTAGTTTGAATCTTGATGGGTTCCATCACCGAAGGATGCTCTATATTTGTTTGAAGAATCTCTAATCCTTCTGCTTCCCTTGCACATACACCGGAAATGATTAAATTATTGCTTTCTGTCCCCCCGGAAGTAAAGTAAATTTCTTCAGAATGGCATTTTAGAAATCTGGCCATTTCAAATCTTGTGTTTTCAAGATTGACCTGACAGATATGTCCAAAGGCATGAGAGGAAGAAGGATTGGCATAGAAATTTCCGCATGCTTCTATATATGCTTGTAAGGATTTGGCATGTATCTTTGTAGTCGCAGCATTATCTGCATAAATCATAAGGCACTCCTCCTAAGTTTATTAGGTTATATTAGTTGTAAAATTAATCCGCTATTTTTATTTATTTTTATGTTGCGATAAAAACATTCATATGCTATAATTAAGTTGGTTATCCCCCCGATAGCCAATATATATTCCCAATACCCCTTTTAAGCATTTATGCTTAGGACAAAACGACCTGGAAAGGTCGTTTTGTCTTTTTGTTTATATTATTTTTTAAACTGATTAATATAGGATTTTTTCTCTTTTTCATATTCCCTCATAAGTGATTCAACAATTCTGTTGACTGAAGAATGATAAACAATAGATCCAATCAAATTAATGGGCATTACGTCTATTGAAGTCCCCGTTGCAAAAACAGCGTCAAAAATTGGTAAATCTTCTACGCGAATCGTTTTTTTGTGTATCGCTATTCTTTTTTGATGGCATATCTCTTCAATTTTCTTTCTGGTTGTCCCAAGCAATACTTCTTGATCCGGAGCGGTAACCACGGAATTTCCTTTTATGAAAAATATATTTGTTCTGCTTCCTTCAAGAACTTCTCCATATTCAGATACGTAAATACACTCATCCGCCTTTTCCTCTTCAAGAATATTACTTATAATTTCTTTTAAATCATTGTTTAAAACTTTAGCATTTGGGTTTTCTCTTTCTTCATATAGCAATACAGCTTTATAACCCGCTATGATTTTATTTCTATCGGGATATTGAGATTTCGTATAGTAACCTAAGAGAAAAATCTTGTCTTCAATTTTAGAATAAGTGATTTTAATATTATTGTTTTTTTGATTTTGATGAAAAATTAGCGTATTAATTAAATCAATAATCTCTTCTCTTGTATAACTATCCGCTTCTCCTATTAAATTAATGCTATTATTGAATCGTGTAATATGATCTTCTAAAAACAAAGGTTTCCCATCTATCAATCTGATAACCTCATAAACAGTTTTACCGGATTTTTCAATCGTCTCAAAAATTTCTTCTATCGAAACAAATAGATCATTCATTACACCAGACGCCAAAATATTATCTCTTATCATCTTTATCATTCTCCCGCCAGAAATTATTTATTTTTGTTTCCAATTGATTCATGTTATCTACCCTGTCAAAGTTTTTCCAGTTTTCAGGAAATAAGGATTGATATTTATGATCCAACAACCTATCATCTACCAATAGGACACATCCAACATCTTCTTCAGTTCTAATGACCCTTCCTGCAGCCTGCAATAATTTATTAAATCCTGGAAATCGATAAGCAAAATCAAATCCGGCTTTATATTTTTTTTCATAATGTTGCATAATTAAATCTCGTTGAAAGTTTATCATAGGTATGCCTGTCCCCAATATCATCGCACCAATCAATTTTTCCTCCTTAAGGTCTATTCCCTCCGAAAAAGACCCTCCTAGAACAACAAAGACAACGGCATCATTTCTTTCAGAAAAGATAGAAAGCATTTGTGATTGTTCTTCTTCTGACATGTTTGCCTTTTGAATAAAAAGACTATCACTATTATAGCCTTCTATGTAATATTCGTAAACACTTTCCATAAATTGATAGGATGGAAAAAAAATTAAGTAATTACCTTTTTTGCTATTTACAAAGCAATTGATAACCTCACAAATTCGGTCCAAATGATTATTTCTATCTTTATACTTGATTGAAATAGAGATGTCTACCAGTAATTTAAATTTTTTCCGAGAAAAAGGCGAAGAAAATTTTATAACATGATCTTTTTCTCCCATTCCAAATATATTTTTGTAATATTTTAATGGAATCAGTGTCCCTGAAAAAAAGACTACCGTCCGAACCTTCTCATCAATACTTCTAATCATTTCTGATGGATTGATGCATGAAATTTTAATCTTTACACCATTTTCCTTATTTATTATGAAACTAAAATCTTCGCTATAAAGCTCTGATATTTTTATAAAAGAAGTGGCTTTGAAATATAACTCTAGGATAACCTTATAATGCTCATTCCTTCTGCTCTTCACTAGCCATTCGTCCATGATTTGAGTCATTTTTTTTAACTCACGTATGAAAGATTCAGGCTTGTCAGCAATCACAAATAATGTTTCATCCTTTTGCTTTGAGAGCGAAAGCAATGCTGCGGCAACTTTTCTGATTGATTTATATTCTTTTACAAAACTGTTTTTTAATAAAACGCTCACTTCTAAAAAATCTTTCCTCGTTAATTCTGATGAATACATTTCCCTAACTCTGTCAGGTAAATTATGGGCTTCATCGACTAGAACAACCTGTTGATTGTTTTCTTCCGAAAAGGCCCTTTTAAGAAAGGCCCTTGGGTCATAAAAGTAGTTGTAATCGCAAATTACTAAATCACTCATTTCGGCAAGATCAAGCGTTAATTCAAATGGGCAAACCTTATTCTCTCGCGCGATTTTTTCTATGACGCTTCTGGAAAATAAATCATAACTTGAGAATGCTTTAAAAAGAACATCATTTATTTTATCATAATACTCCTCTGCATATAAACAATTCTCCTTATCGCAAATACATTCCTGCATAAAACATATTTTTTCTTTTGCGGTAATAATCACTGTTTTAAGTCTGATTCCTTTGTCATGCATTTGACAAGCTGCATTTGATGTCATATCTTTAGTGGTGGATTTCGATGTCAGATAATATATCTTTTCAAGCCCTTTATGTCCCATGTAGCTAACCGTTGGGTACAAAGTCGACATTGTTTTACCTATTCCCGTAGGAGCATGCATTAATAAATTATTTTTCTCCTGAATCGATTGATATACAGCTACTGCCATCTCTCTTTGACCTTTTCGATAAACTGTAAAAGGAAATTTACTGCTTTTGATGGAATTTCTTTTAGCTATTTGCCATTCTATTTTCAGTTGAGCCCACAAGTAATAGGTCTCAAGGGTAGTATAAACAACCTCCTGTAATTCATCAAGAGATAGATGCTTTATGAATTCAATCGTTTCAAAAGTTTGAACTTGGCAATAGCGTAATCGAATGCCCACTTGGTTTAATTCTTTTGTATGACAAAGCATATACGCATAAAAAATAGCCTGTCCCCAATGCGTTTGATTTGTTTCACCGATTTCATCAACACTTAAATGGGTTGATTTAATTTCATCGACATAAAATAATTCTCCTACAGAGTAAATACCATCTGCCCTACCTTCAATCACAAAATTAATGTCTCTATAAGGAATCTCACATTTGAGATGAACCTCCTTCTTATAGTGTTCATTTTCTGCCCCTTGAAGTTTCTTGTGAATATCGATGCCTTCCAACGCTCGGTTGTTGCCCATATATGAATTTTCAATGCTTCCGCTTTTACTTACGTGTTCAATTAATTTTCTTACCGAAATATAAATATGACGCATGCAGTCCTCATTCATTAATTTAATTATAAGAATTATACCATAAAAAAAGCCGACTTAAGTCGGCAAATTAATGATTCTATCTTTAAAACATTTTAATTTATGCTAATTTTTTCATCACCTTTACTGTATGTCCAATGATATTAAAATCATCACTCAATCCTTTTACGATAACTAAACCCCTACCATGGTTTTTCATTTCGTTTTTAATATAATCCGGAACAGAGCCAATACCTTCTCCTTCATCACTTACAGAAATCTCTATGGTTTCAGAATCAATCAATAATACCAAGCTTACAAGCTTATCCTCAATGTTCAAATTGCCATGAATGATACTATTGCAAATCAGTTCATTAAGTATAAGTCTCAAGTCAAAAAGATTGTCTTCATCAAGATTTCCATTGATGCGTTCAAGAATATCTTTAATCACACTTTGAGCGACATTTATGTTGCTTATGAATTTTTCTCTGAATTCAAATTCCATAGTATCTACCTCTTTGTAGATATACCCATTTTTCAGAATTTTAAACATCGAATCAGAAAAATATTTAATTTTTATTTGTTCTTTAGACTTGCTTGAGCAGCGGCTAATCTGGCTATAGGTATTCTAAAAGGTGAACAACTTACATAGTCAAGTCCGGCACGATGGAAAAAGTCAATAGATGCAGGGTCTCCTCCATGCTCACCACAAACGCCAATCTTCAGCTTTGGATTGGTTTGTCTGCCAAGGTCTACTCCCATCTGCACTAACTTACCTATGCCTGTTTGATCAATGCTCTGGAATGGATCTATCTCCATAATTTCTTTATTTACATATTCTCCAATAAATTTCCCCGCATCATCTCTTGAAAATCCATAACCCATTTGTGTCAAATCATTCGTGCCAAAGGAGAAAAATTCAGAAATTTCAGCAATTTCATTGGCTGTTAGAGCCGCTCTAGGAACTTCAATCATTGTTCCGATCAGATAATCAACAGTATATTCTTTTTCCTTAAATACTTCTTCAATCGTAGAAACAACAATTTTCTTGATATACTCAAGCTCCTTTTTCATCCCCACAAGCGGAATCATAATTTCAGGCTTGATTTTTATGTTTTCCTCTATCTCTGTTTCAATGGCTGCTTCAATAATTGCTCTTGCTTGCATGCTTGCAATTTCAGGGAACGTGACCGCTAATCTACATCCTCTATGACCGAGCATAGGATTGAATTCATGTAAAGAATTAATAACTTCTTTTATCTTAATCAGAGAAATATCCATATCCTTTGCTAAAGCTATAATATCTTCTTCCTCAACAGGAAGAAATTCATGAAGAGGCGGGTCTAGCAATCTGATAGTTACCGGCCTTTCTCCCATAGCTTTATAGATGCCCTTAAAATCACCTTTTTGCATCGGAAGAAGAAGATCCAATGCTTTCATTCTCTGTTCCAATGTTTCTGACAATATCATTTTTCTGACTACAGGTATTCTGGATTCCTCAAAAAACATATGCTCTGTTCTGCAAAGTCCTATTCCTTCTGCTCCAAACTTCACTGCTGTTTCAGCATCTTTAGGGGTATCCGCATTTGTTCTAACTCCTAGTTTTCTTGCTTCATCCGCCCATTGCATTAGCTTGCCAAAGTCTCCTGACAAACTAGGCTCTACTGTTTTAATGCTACCTTTATAGACCTTTCCAGTACTACCATCTAGAGATATCGTATCTCCCTCAACAAATTTTTCAGACTTTACAGTAAATATTTTTTGTTCCTCATCTACACGAATATCATCGCATCCTGCAACACAACACTTACCCATTCCTCTAGCAACCACTGCTGCATGCGAAGTCATGCCCCCTCTTGCCGTTAAAATACCATTTGAAACATGCATCCCTTCAATATCCTCCGGAGACGTTTCTTTTCTAACTAAAATGACAGGTTCTCCTTTTGCTACCGCAGCAACAGCTTCAGCCGCTGTAAAATATACTTTCCCAGACGCCGCTCCCGGAGATGCCGGAAGCCCTTTAGCTATTGGCTCGGCATTCTTCATCGTTTCCAAATCAAAGGTAGGATGTAGCAGTTGATCCAATGACGATGGCTTTATTCTCAATAAAGCCTCATTTTTGGTAATCAAGCCTTCTCCCGCCATTTCGACAGCAGCCCTCAACGCCGCTTCAGCAGTTCTGTTGCCTGTCCTGGTCTGCAATATATACAACTTTCCTTGTTCGATAGTAAATTCAATATCTTGCATATCTTTATAATGCAATTCTAATTTTTCTGAAATTTGATTGAATTGTTCATATATTTCAGGCATTACTGTCCCTAGCTCATCAATCGTTTGAGGTGTTCTAATACCCGCTACAACGTCTTCGCCTTGGGCATTAATTAAAAACTCTCCGTAAAGCTTTTTCTCACCCGTGGCTGGATTTCTGCTAAATGCAACCCCGGTCCCTGAATCATTTCCCATATTTCCAAATACCATAGACTGCACATTGACAGCTGTTCCCATTTTATGAGAAAGTCCATGAATGTTACGGTATGTAATCGCCCTTTTGTTATTCCAAGACGCAAAAACAGCTTCTATGGCCATTTCCAACTGTGTAAACGGATCTTGAGGAAAATCTTTCCCTATTTCTTTTTTATATATTTTTTTATATTCATCAACAATAAGCTTTAAATCATCTTTTGTTAGATCTGTATCTATTTTGTAACCATTTTTTTCCTTTTGATCATCCAAAACATGTTCAAATAAATACTTAGGGATAGATAGCACCACATCGCTAAACATTTGAATAAATCTTCTGTAGCTGTCATAAGCAAATCTCTCATTTCCCGTCTTAGCAGCAAGGGCACTGACAGAATCATCATTAAGTCCCAAATTTAGAATGGTATCCATCATTCCAGGCATGGATACAGCTGCTCCTGAACGTACAGAAACAAGCAGTGGGTCTTTGTTATCTCCAAATTTTTTATGGCTTTGAGATTCAACTGTTTGTAAAGCATCATGAATTTGAGAAATGATTTCTTCGCTGATTTTATTGCCCTGATCATAAAAATCAATACAGGCCTCCGTAGTAACAATCATTCCGGGCGGTACAGGCAATCCAATGTTTGTCATTTCTGCTAGGTTTGCACCTTTTCCTCCAAGCAAGGATCTCATTGAAGAATTTCCTTCCTTAAATAAATAAACCCACTTTTTACTCATCATCTTTCCTCCTAAAATTCTGTATCTTTTTCTATCTAATATTTGAGATGATTGAAACAATAATACTTGCCGTTTCTTCAATGGCTCGTTGAGAAACGTCAATAACCGGACATCTTAATCGACTAAATATTTTATCGGCGTATTCTAGCTCTTGAATGATTCTATCCAGATCGGCATAAACCGAATCGTGCTTTACTCCCATATCCTTGAGTCTTTCTCTTCGTATAGTATTTAAAATTTCAGGACTGTTTGTCAGTCCAATAATTTTTTTAGGAGATATCTTGAACAACTCTTCTGATGGTTCAACCTCAGGCACAAGAGGAAGATTTGCAACTTTCAGATTTTTATTCGCAAGATACATGCTCAAGGGTGTTTTAGAAGTCCTCGATACGCCGATCAATACAACATCGGCTTTTCTAAATCCTCTTGGGTCTTTACCGTCATCATATTTAACTGCAAATTCTATAGCCTCTATTTTATCAAAATAATAGGATGTCAATCTTCTGTTTAATCCAGCTTCTCTCTTAGGGACCACTCCTGTCAATATTTCAAGCTTCTTAATAATAGGTCCGAGCAAATCAATGGCGATAATATTATTGTCTTCCGCAGCCTTTTTAAAATAGAGCTTTTCCTCACTCATAACGAGTGTATATAGGATTAAACATTTTTTTCCTTTTGCCATTTCAATTATTTCATCCATTTGATCCGTATCAAGTACAAAAGAAAATTTTCTGATTTCTGTGATTGTATCATTGAATTGAATCTTTGCTGCTTGTGCAACTAACTCAGCCGTCTCACCTATTGAATCCGAGACAACAAATATTTCAGCTTTGTTGTTTTCTAGCATATTTCACGCTCCCTCATTGTGATACGCTAATAGCTTTAAAACAAGTATTAGTATAACACAAACAATATATTTATGGCTATTATTTTTTTTAAAATTTATTTATTCTTATTATTATTTTATCCTTGAAGTTATTCATTTTCAATATATTTTATTTAATTAAGATATAACTACAATTTATTGTCATTTTGCAGTGAGATGGTGTAAAATTAATTTAGGTGATTGCATGCAGAACGAAATATTATTAAAATATCTTTCTCAGGAAAACATTGATCTTTTAATGCAATTTGTTGACAAATTTGGAATCATAGCCGGCATTTTACTTCCCGTTATTGAAACCTTTGTACCTTTTTTGCCGCTTGTTGCCTTTGTATCTCTAAATGTATTTTTCTTTGGATTTGGCTTAGGTTATTTTCTTTCTTGGTTAGGAAACTGCCTGGGTTCATTTCTGTTGTTTATGTTTATTCGCTATATCAGAATAAAAAAAGACCTCGTTAGTATTCATACTCAATCAAAATATCAAAAACTAAAGGATAGAATCAATAAAAATGATTTTACTTTTTTATTTGTTTTATTGTCTTTTCCTTTTACCCCCTCTTTCGTCGTCACCTCTTTAGCAGCGGCGTCAGATATAAAAATAGAGCATTTTATGATTGCCCTACTGCCTTCAAAGCTTATTATGATTTTAACCTTATCCTTTATCGGTTATAATTTCTATTCCTTTTGGGAGCATCCGGAAAGGTCCATCATCATCATCGCAATGATACTCCTGTTGAATTATTTCGGCAAAAAAATGCTTCGACTTTTTGATGAAAAAATTGAGCTTAAAAAACCCCCTTCAGAAAACAATTGAGTCAAATTTTATAACAACTTCTGCAAGTCTTCCTCACTGTCAATATCTATTAACTGTCGTTCGTCAAATTCAATAAATATTTTTTGATTTAATGGGTCATCAACAATCATTCTCCCACCTTGATCACCTGTAATTTCTAATAATGCCTTGTAATATACAGAAGGGAAAATAACCGGTGTTCTTCTGATTCCCTTGCCGGATGCTACGGTTATCATTTTTTCTCGTTTATATACTGCAATCATTTTGTTGATATGCATCGTCTCAAAATAAGGTTGATCTCCCATCAAAATCATACAAGCTTCTGAATTTAAATTTAGATGCTGAATGCCAAGCTTCATACTTTCAGACATGCCTTTTTCAGCACTTATATTCCTAACCATCTTTAATTGATAATGTTCGAGCAATTGTTTTATTTCTTCCTTCCTATACACGACAACAATTTCATCTAACTCTGAATTTACACAATGATTGATAATTGTTTCAATGATTGTCTTTGTATCTATTTTTTGCAAAAGCTTATCTTTGCCATATCTTCTGGAAAACCCTGAAGCCAAAACAATTCCTGAAATCATTTTTTTTCTAATCTCCCCTCTATGCCATCAATAAAAACAGCTTCTTGCAATAACCTGTTTTTCATATATTTAAAATTTTGAAAGTTACCTTCATTTAGTTGATTAAATATTAAATAGTTTTTCTTGCATCTGATTTTAAAATATCCTTCACTATGTATTATGATGTCAACCATATCATCAGAACTGATTTTCCGGTTCATTTCTTTCTTGATTCTGTGGATGAAATCATTCACTCTGTGAACATTTTTTGCGTTGATTTCTTGATTCAAAGCGTTTAAACCCATTACAGCAATCAGAAGGTCTGAATAATCGGGAACGACAGGCTCGTAATCACGATGCGCTTTGATAGGTCTACCGGCAGATCCATCACCTTCAATGAAGATAAAATCAATACAAGGATTCTGACATATTTTGTTAAGGTCTTGATTGCAAAATCCTGTTAATTTTTCAAAATTGCTGTCTAATCTACCCCCATAAATAATTGAGGGCTTTTTAGGGCGGATTTCCTCTAAAATAATGCCGTTGAAAATCGTTAATGCATTATTGTCTTTCGGTATATAAATTTTAGTTGTTGTCATAATCAATGCTGTTTTACCATTTTTAACCGCTTCTTGAGCCATTTCAGATATAACAGTTGTTTTTCCACCAGAACCAATGACCGTTATAATCGTTTTTTTATCAACATCTAATCCTAGGAACTCAAAGTAGCTATTAATCATTTTATCTTCTCAGCGCTAAGAATTTTTTTAGTTTGTCTTTTGATTGAGTAATAACCAATTCTTCCGGAAAACCAACCCTGTCAAAAATTTTATATATTTTCTCAAAATCTCCAAGCCTATAATGAATATGCGCATCACTTCCCGTTGTAACCCATGCGCCCAAATCTTTAGCAATTTGAGCAATAGAAACGCAATTATCCCAACTATCCGCGCGATTTCCACTGAATGATCCGCTGTTGATTTCAATAGCTACGTGATTATCCTTTGCTGCTTTTACAAATTCAAATTGGTCAATTTCATAAGTTGTATTACCGGGATGACCAATGATATCGACCTTTCCACTTTTTATGACATTAATTAAAGCCGTGGTGTTTTCTTCAACCGTACCTGGTTCAATGCAAGGCAAATGTAAACTCGCAATGATTAAATCCAACCGTTTAAGATAACCGTCCGAAATATCTATGCCGCCAAATCTGTCGACAATGTTTGCTTCAGCTCCTTTTAATATCTCCACCCCATCTACAATTGAAGGAATCTCCTTTTGATTAGCGAGGTGCCATATATGAGAAGCTCCCGGCATTGCAGGACCATGGTCGGTTAGTGCAAACATCTCAAGTCCAATTTCTATCGCCCTCTTCAAATAATCACTGAAAACACTATATGCGTGACCGCTTGCAATCGTGTGTACATGAGTATCTATCCTAATGTTCATTTAAACCGCCCTTTCCTAAATAATATTTGGTATTTTTCTTTTTTTAAGCTGAGCCTCCAACAACGAATTGATTCTTATATCTTGTAGTTCAATATAGGGATATCCCAATTCTCTCTTTAAAAAATCACCATGGCAATCTGAGCCTCCAGAAATCATAAGATGATGTGAGTTGCAAAAATTCTTATAGTATTGAATCTGATCTTCTTGATCGGCATATGGAGTAATGCATTCTATCCCGTCTATACCTTTTTCTTTCCAATACATCAGTTCTATCTCCGGCATCACAGAACCTCGATAATAATAAGAGGGGTGAGCTAAAAAAACGTGTGCACCTGATTTTTTCAATATTTCTATGGCTTCCTCCGGTTCCTTGAAGCTTAGTGTCAAATCTGTCCTATTCAAGGCTTGAAAATATTCCTCTTTAGTCCTGTAGATTCCTTTGTCCAACAAATAGTTGAGTGATTTCCATCCACCTTTTGTTCTATCTTCTTGATAATCGTCCATATACTCACTAAGACTGATGTTGTGATGCTCTTTTGCTTTTAACTCAATAAATTTTACATTGTATTCTAATCTTGTCAAATCGTTCCATCTGATTAAATTCATAAATTCGTTCGTTTTCTGATAATCATAAACCGTTAGATGATACTCTCTTTTTTGATAGGTGACCGCAACCTCGACTCCTTTAATAAAAGTCATATTCTGATCCAGAGTTAACTGAGCCATCTCTTCTGAAGACTTTATCTCATCATGATCCGTAATCGAAAATATTTTAATACCCTTCTCTCTTATTTTTTCTAATAGCTCTTCCGGTCGCCACGTCCCGTCGGACGCCCAAGTATGAATATGTAAGTCTGTCCTGTTCAAAATAATCCTCCTCATCATTCATCATAAAGCATGATGTCATAGTTGATTCGTTTATAAAACAATTCTTTGACCTTATCGTAGTCCTTGGTCATTCCCATAATCCACATCAGCTTGGTCAAAGCACTCTCTATCGTCATGTCGAACGATTCTAATATTTTGTGATTTTTTAGCGTTCTGATGCCAATTTCATAGAGTGACATGTCGCTCCCTTCATTCATCACTTGGGATGCAATCACAATAATTCTTCCTTTTTCAACTAAAGATTCCATTTTTTTTAGGAAATTCCTTCTATCTTCAAAAGGAAGCCCTCCGACACCGTAGCTTTCAATAACGATTCCTTCATATTTTTCACTGATATAATCCAAGACATCCGGTTGCATTCCCGGAGCTAATTTTAATAAAAAAACATTGGGATATATACTGGAATAAAATGTTTCCTGACCAGCCTTGTCATCATGCATAACATATCTTGCAACCCTTTTGCCATCAATAAACGCAGCTACCGGATAATTTATGCTATCAAAGGCGTCAAAGCTTTTTGTCTTTGTCTTTCGAGCCCGAGTGCCTATGATTGCTTTTCCGTCAAAAACAATATATACACCACTTACGTTTTTCCAAAGTGCATAGGTAAACGCGTCTTTGAGATTCTTTCTGCCGTCGGATATATCTTCTACAATAGGAATTTGTGAGCCGGTAATAATCACGGGTTTTTTAATGCCTTGCATGAGATAAGATAATGCCGATGCAGTATATGCCATTGTATCTGTGCCATGAGTAATCACAAACCCATCATAATGATGATACTGAGATTGAATATAAGTCGAAATTTCAATCCAATGCTCCGGTTGAATGTTTGAACTATCTATATTTAAAAGGGAATGTGCGTGAATACTACATTTTTCTTGGAAATCCGAAAGATATTTGATGAAATCTTCAGGATTTAGACCCGGAGAAATTCCATTTATTGTGTTTGTTCCGGCTATGGTTCCGCCGGTGGTAATCAATAGAATCTTTTTCATTAATTGGCTCCTCTATTCAAATAATATAGACATGTCTCGTGGTACTTCTGTTGTAAGTAATAGTGTTTCTCGAGTTCTGGGATGATTGATTTCAATGCTTATACAATGTAATGCCTGTCTAGAAATCAACTCCGTTGGTTTTCCGTAAAGAGCGTCTCCTAGAACCGGATGACCTAAATGCTCAAAATGGACTCTTATTTGATGTGTCCTACCCGTTTCTAATTTAACCTCAACCATCGATAATCCATTATTTTCTTTAATAACCTTGTAATGAGTAATGCATGCCTTCCCTGATTCATCTACTTCTCTCTTGAGACAGTCATCCAATCTTGCAATTCGCTGATTAATGATCCCTGATTTTTGTTCAAAAATCCCTTCAACAACCGCGACATATTGCTTATCGACTTTATTGTTTCTCATATCCTGTGAAATCATATGATGGGCATGCGGATTTTTGGCAATTATTAAAACGCCTGTTGTGTTCATGTCAAGTCTATTGACAAATCTGACTTTTCTATTTATCTGATGCTTCATAAAATAATAAGCTACGGCATTTGCCGTTGTATCTATCTGATGTCTTCTGCTCGGATGTACCACTCGAAAAGGTCTTTTGTTCAAGACCAACAAATCTAAATCCTCATATAGGATATCAATGGGCATTTCAACTTTCTCATATTCATCCTCTTCATCTAAAAAATCAATTCCAATTATATCTCCATTGTAAGCCATCTTATTTAATTTTATTATTTGGTCATTTAAATAGATGGATTGATGAAGCTCAAGCCTATTTAATAGATTTTTTGAAAAACCATGCTTTAATTCTAATAGATTTCGAATTCTAGTGCCGTCATAGCTGTTGTGAATAATATACGCGTCTTCTTTCATTTAATACCTCATTATTGATATTTGCTCAATTATACTATATTATATACCTATATACGTTCAATGATAAGTTAAGATTTTATTATTTGGAGATTTTATGAAAAACAAACTTATTAATATTATAGCTAATACCAACAAGTTTTCAAAAGAAATTTACTTACAACTGAAGCAAGAGCTTGAAAATCATGACTATTTCATTCCGGATGAATATCACCCTGAGGCTGAATTGAATATCTCAATAGGTGGAGATGGGTCTTTCTTGAGATGTCTTCGTCACAATGATTTTCCGCAAATTCCTATTATTGGTATGAATACAGGCAATCTTGGATTTTATCCGGAGCTTTCTCCTAAAGACATTTCAAGCTTTGCTATTGAGTATAGCCAAGGTCATTACTCTATTAATAAAATCAATTTATTGCAATGCGAAATTTATTCAGAAAAAGAGACTTATACCGTCTATGCTTTAAATGATATTGCTATCAAAGGTGATAAGACGAAAACGATTCATTTGGATATTTTCATTGATTACAATCATCTACAAACGGTCAGTGGCGATGGTATCATTGTTTCTACTCCCTTTGGAAGCTCTGCGTATAATTATTCCGCTGGAGGAAGTTTAGTGTATCCTTCTCTTAATGCTATCCAAATTACCCCTATTGCTCCCTTAAACTCAAATGCTTATCGATGTCTTTCCTCAAGCATTGTGTTACCGCCTGAGCTCAATGTTGTCATCGTACCCGAATACAAATACATTGAAAATGTTGTTTTCAGTGTAGATGGTGAGCAATACAATTTTGATAAAGTCAATCACGCTAATTTTTTCATTTCTCAAAGTCATATCAATATGCTTTCCATGGGATCCTTCAATTATTGGAAGGTTATTCGCGAGAAATTTCTTTAAAAGGGGCTGTCGGGAAATAGGTCTTTAGACAAAACAGGATTCTCGTAATGAAGGGTCCTGTTTTTTTACAAAAAAAAGAGAA
>JAFGVC010000190.1 GCA_016938195.1 Tissierellales bacterium
AAAATAGGGGATAATGAGGTATGCCATATTTTTGTACCCGCAGGCAAAGCTAATTCTTCCTCATAAGTAACAGTTGTCATCATTTCTATACATTTTTTATAATTGTCTTGGATTTTGCTTCCTAATTCATCTCCTAACAATTCAATCGGCGTCTTTCCTTTTATCATCTCTACGGTTAATCCAGTTGACTTTTGATGGGCATTGTTGTTTCTGACGAATCTAAAAGTCTCATCATCGATGACCTCAATTAAAAACATGTTGTCTTGGGTTCCTTCAAACACCTTTTGAATTTCTTCTTTTGTATCTATTAATTCTTTGTTCATTTCCTCTATTTTTTTAGTTTGTGCTTTTTCTTTATCGATATTTCTACCAATCATCAGACCAATAAACCAATAGACCATTAATGAAACCACTATATTGACTATATGAAGCTCTGCAAAGTTGGTATAAGTAGCAATCATCACAGCAATGGTTGATATCGCAGTAGAAAGGACAGCTCCCGAAGTGCCTGAAATAATACTTGACGGTATGATGAAAATCAATCCTATCAAACCTATAAACACAACATTAATAAAAAAAGACAGCAAAATAATAATGAGACCTACAAAAAGCATAATCATCATATTTTTTTTATTCTCTTTTCTCGTTGATATAATGTCTTTAAACATTTTAATCCTCCATTAATTGAACTTGTAAAGTTCACCAAGCTTATAATGAATACGTTTCATTTATATTATACTATACATTTTATGCTTTTCAAATTATTTTATCTCAACCATTGTTCAACTATTGTTCAACCATTGTTCAACTATTGTTCAACTCCCTCTGAATTATATTTTTCTTCGATTTAAAATCAGATAGGTGTACTTCTTTATAGATCTCAAAGTATTCATAACAGTGTATGCCAATGATTCCAAAATGCCTATCTGTAAATATCGATAACTCTTAAAAGCTTTGGCCACTGAATTAATTTTATTTGATGATCTAGAATTTTCTCTTATTCTGATGAAAGTCAAAGGTTGATTGATACCATAAGCGTTATAGCCTTTTCTCAATACCTTCATCCATAAAATGTAATCCTCGTGTAAATCCTCTCTTTCCATAGGAAATGTTGAAACAATTTCTTTTTTTATCATTACTGATGCTAGAGCAATCATGTTGCCTTTTAAAATAGTTTTATAATCTATTTCTTTGGGTTCCAACGAACAATACTTTACACTTGAATAGGAATGGCTCAACATGTAAATATCGGTAAAGACAAATAAACTGTTGTTTTTATCTGCATATATCAGCTGTTTTTCTAGTTTATCCTTAGCCCATAAATCATCACTGTCTAAAAAAGCAATCCAATCTCCTTTAGCATATTGAATACCTATATTTCTGCTCTTAACAACTCCGAAATTATTATTGTTATCTATGACAATAATTCGCAAATTCGCTTCCTTGTATTCATTTAATATCTCTATACTTTTATCGGAAGAACCATCATTGATAGCGATAATCTCCCAGTTTTCATAGGTTTGTTCTCGCACAGAATCTATCGCTTCTCTCAGGTACTCTTGACTATTGTAAACTGGCATAATAACACTAACCAGCGGCTTTGATTCTATAATATTAGAGTCGAAAACAGAACTTTCATCATTATACTTTGCATATTTATCCAATATAGCCGCTATTAGGTCCTCTCCACGTTTTATGGTGTAATATTTTCTAAAAATTTCCTTAGCCTTTTTAGATACGTCCTTGCGATCAATAGATAAAAGTGTTTTTAATCCTTCAATATAATCCTGAACAGTATCTCCTTTAAAAATTACATCCTTACCTAAAGGATCCGCTAAAGCTTCCTCATATCCTATCAAGCTTTCCCTTGATGCGATAATAGGCAATCCAAGTGATAATGCTTCAGCAACCTTAACCTTCATTCCGGCACCTTCTTGTATAGGAGAAATGAAAATAGAGCTGTCGCAAAATATCTCGTCATAGCTTTTATAGTTTGGATAGACGGCAACCGAGTCGTATTTGCATACCGCTTCCAAAAAAACCTTAGATGGATTGCTCCCGCAAATTTTAAACGCTAATTCGGGATAATGCTTTTTAATTTCATCCCATATATTTTCCAAAAACCATAAAACCGCTAAGCAGTTAGCTTCATACCAAAGAGAGCCTGTAAAAACAAGATATTCCTTATGTGAAGACTTCAAAGCTGTCGCTTTTTCCTCAAGACATATGGGCACCACTGCAAAATTATTAGCGTTAAACTCCGCTCCGTACATTTCAGAGAGCCTAATTCTGTCCCTTTTCGTCAAAAGTAGCATGAAATCAGCTATTCCCACGGCACTTTTCTCATCTCTTCTAACAACAAATTTTTCAAGCCAATATATAAAATGCTTAAACTCTTTCTTATTTGCAAAATAAGCATCTACATAATCATATTCAACATTGTCAAAATGTACGATAATCCTTGTATTTGAGCATTTTTTCTTAATAGCATTTACCATAAATCCAAGTCTTGAATTACCAAGTATAACAATATCCGGATCTACCTTTTGTACCATAGCTAGTAAATCCCCAAATCTCAAATCTACAAAAGCATAGCTGCTGTGAAACAAGGCTCTTGACAGTATATCCTTCCATTTTTTCTTATTTAAAAAGCTATATCCCTTTACATCGTTCCGATCACGACTTACCACATAAATATGAATATCTTTTCTTGTATTCAAATAATGCTTCAGAGAATGTAATATCTTTGCACTTTCTAATCCTCCACCCGATTTTTCATCAATATTTCCAGCCTTTATATACATTATCTTCATTAATATATTTTCCCCCATAAAAAACGCTATAGTTCATTTATTAAATTAATGCCCGATTTCTAAATAATAATACCATAAAAGTGTTATAATATCTTTATAAAACATCAGAAGAAAATATCCAGTTTACTTACAGCTAATCTAAAAACGATAACATCAGAATACATAAATTTAATGTATTCCCTTATTCCATTGACCTCTCATAAAGAACATCATTAAAAAATATACCATAATAGCAATAATCAGCGACAAAATCAAGGCTAAGTTAGAAGATACTTTCGTTAATAAAAAAGCAAATGCCGTTCTAGAAGCTAAAATCATCACAACCGATGATATACCCGACTTCAAATAACACTTTGCAATGCTTTTGGCTCCAATATGGCCAATTCTTCTTCTGATGCCCGAAACCAGCAACCCCGAAAATATCAATGCGGAAATACTCGTTGCTAAAGCAAGTCCCGGAATGCCAAGAAAATACGAAAGTATAATATTAAGCACAATATTTGACAGCAGAGAAACGCCGGCATACAAGGTAGGCTCCTTTGTTTCCTGTCCGGCATGATAGACCTTTGTGATGACTTGAATAATCCCAGCCGATAGCAGTCCGACCGCATAAAACGCCAGAGAACGATAGGTCAAATCCACTGCAGCGATATCAAAGTTTCCCCTGCCATAAACAAACTCCACGATAGGTTGAGCAAAAGCAACCAACCCAAAGGCTGCCGGCACCAGAAAAAAATTAGTACCGTTAATAGCCCTTCGCATCGTATCCTTTAACACCTTCATGTCCTGATCTACAACACTTCTCGAAATAGTCGGATAGGTCGACGTTATCACCGATACTACCACAACGCCAATAATAAATCCATTGAGAAGATTAGCATAATGCAGTGCAGAAATACCTCCCGCTGCAATTCTGGACGCAATTGTTTTATCAATAATCATATTAATCTGCCCAACAGATACGCCCAATATCAAAGGAATCGCCATGTTTTTTATTTTAATTAAATTTTTATCCTTCAAATCCAACACAAAGTGGTGCCGATAACCCTTTTTAAATACAAAGGGAATCATAAAAAAAACCTGGGACCCTATTCCCAACAAAGTAAAAACCGCCAAATAGCCTATTCCATAGCTATAACTCAGTAATATCCCTAAAATAATAAGGAAATTTTTAGGAAAACCCAAAACAGCTGGCACAATAAAGCTGTTTTTAATATGCAGATACCCCTCCAACACAGAAAACACAGACATGAAATAAATAGAACCCAACAAAATCCGTGTCAAAAACATAGCTATATGCAATGTATCATCCCGAAATCCCGACGCAAACAATAAAACAAGCTGTTTTGTAAAGATAAGCCCCATCACAAAAATAGCCGTAGCCAGTATCATATACACATTAACCACATTACTAGTAAAACGATCCGCACTCAAGCTCCCCTGATTTTTTTCAACTTCCAAATAAATAGGTAAATATCCCGCTGATAATCCAACGCCAACAAAGACAAAAATTGATACAGGGATAGAAAGTGCTACTAAATAAGCATCGCTAACAGAAGAAGCCCCATAAAAATAAGACAGAACCATCTCTCTAACGACACCGAATATTTTAGAAATTATTGTGATAATCATGAGTATTAAAGCTGTTTTTTCCATAACTC
>JAFGVC010000191.1 GCA_016938195.1 Tissierellales bacterium
GCTGCAACAATAACAGCAGGAATAGGATATGAGAAAATTTTATTGATTCTGTTGATTTTAACACTACCATTTAACGTTTGTATATAATTTGTCTCTGTTTTGCCTATAATTTGAATTCGATCATATCCAAACATATCAAAAAATCCAGCAAGCTGAAGTCCCGGTCTTATTAGGTCTGTATTATGCAACTCAATATTGTTATTATCCGGTAAAAAAACAACCTCTAACTTCATATCTTTAATCATATTATTGATGGGTATTGTTTTCATGCACGTCTCCCTCTTTTTGATGGAAAAATCGGTAAACCTCATCGGCGCTCTTTTTGTTCATTGCAGGGACGTTGTTTAACTCATCCCGTGTTGCTTTGGATATGCCTTCCACCGACCCAAAGGCATTTAGTAGATTAAGCTTCCTTTTTTCTCCTATGCCTTGAATATCATCCAGTATTGTCTTAAAGACGGATTTTCTTCTCAAATCCCTGTGGTAATTAATCGCAAATCTGTGAGCTTCATTTTGTATAGTGCTAATGAGACGATATAACTTTGAATTTCTTGGAAGTTTTATTTCTTTATCCTTATAAAGCAATCCCCGTGTCATATGGTTATCGTCTTTTACCATACCACACACAGGAATAACTAATCCATAATCACGAAGCACCGCTTCAGCGGTATTTACATGTCCCTTACCGCCGTCTATCATCATAACGTCAGGAAGGCTTCCGAATTTCCCTTCCGCTTCAGAAAGGCTTTTCTCTTTCAATCCTCTTTCAATTCTTCGATCAATCATCTCTTGCATACTTTTATAATCGTTCTGTCCGTAAACACTTTTGATTCTATAACGTCTATAGTCTCTTCGTTTTAATTCTCCTTCTTCAAAAACAACCATTGAGCCAACATTTTCGACGCCTTGAATGTTTGAAATATCATAGGCTTCTATTCTGTCAATCTTAATCTTGAAGTCAAACATCTCAGATAATTCTTCTACGGCTTCAAGATAATCTGATTTTCTGTCTAGAATTTTTTGTATGTCTTTTTCAAGCTTTTCCTCTGCGTTTTTTCGAACCATTTTGATAAGCATACTCTTTTCGCCTTTTTGAGGCGCTTTTATTTCTACTTTTGATCCCTTTGTAAATGAAAGCCACTGGTTAATTAAATGTATTTCCTCAGTAATCAATTCGACAAAAATCTCGTTTGGTATATAAACTTCGCCTGAATAATACTGCTTGAGAAATATTTCAATCACTTCTTCTCTTGAATCATCTAAGTTTATACGAAGATGATAGTCTTCTTTTCCTACAATTTTGCCTCCTCGGATAAAAAAAATTTGAACGACTGCGTCTCTATCTCCAACGGCAGTCCCTATCACATCACTATCCTTCAAGCTTGTGGTCGTTATTTTTTGTTTTTCACTCAGAAGTCGAATAGCGTTTATTTTATCTCGATATTCAGCAGCGTGCTCGTACTGAAGCTGCTCCGAGGCAATCATCATTCTTTTTTCTAGTTCAGAAATAAGCTTTTCTTCCTTTCCGTTCAACAAATCAATAGCCTGCGCAATGATTTCACCATAGGCTTCGCTTGAAATCTTGCCAATGCATGGTCCCGCACATCTATTGATATAATAGTTTAGACAAGGCCTTTTATATTCTCTTCCGGTGATAATTTTAAGATTACAGCTTCTGATTTTAAAAATATCCCTCATAGCGTCAATGGTTTGTTTAACTGCGTAAGCGCTAGTATAAGGGCCAAAATATCGCCCTCCGTCTTTCTTGATTTGTCTCACTTTTATGACTCTAGGAAATTTTTCATTTATGGTTACTTTAATGTAGGGATAAGTTTTGTCATCAGTCATCATCGTGTTATACTTCGGTTTATGTTTTTTTATGAAATTAGCTTCAAGCATTAAAGCTTCAATCTCAGAATCCGTGATAATGTATTCAAAAGAGGCAATGTTCTGAATCATTTTTCTTATTTTATGAGAATGATTCAACGACTGAAAGTACTGTTTAATCCTTTTTTTTAAATTCTTAGCCTTTCCTATGTATATAATTTCATCAAGATCATTTTTCATCAGATAAATACCGGGGTTATCCGGAATTTTAGCTAATTCAGTTTTAACATCAAACATGTACACCTCTTATTTCTAATATGAAAAAACTCCATGAAAATCAACGGAGTCTTTTTAGAATATAATCATATTTTTGCCTAAAGATTTTGCCTTGATTAATTTATTTCGAAGCTTTTGATAAAATTCTTCAAAATGTTCATCTTCGTATTCTAGGACAGCGCCACTTAAAGTAACTTTTAAATTTTCGAGGCTCTTTATATCAATGTTCATCTGCATTTTAATTCTTTCAATAACAATTTTGGCGATATCAATGTCCACATTAGTCATAATCAGCAGAAATTCATCCCCTCCTGTTCGACCAATAGAATCGATTTTTCTAACACTGTTTCTCAAAGCAATACCTGTTTCTTCTAATACTCTGTCTCCTATCTCAGTACCATTTTCATTATTAATTAGCGTAAAATCATCAATATCCAAAAGCGCTGCCGAAAGTCTTCTTCCCTTATTTTTGGCGTATTCTGATTCTTCTTTCAAAATCTTCATAATAAACTGATAATTATAGGCCATCGTGAGTGTGTCAAGATTAGCTTTTTTTCTCATTTCATTATTGATATATGCAATTTCACTGTCTTTTTCTAACAGTATTCTGCGAAATTCTCTTTTGTCTGTAATATCATTCATTACCATGTAAAATTTGCCGTCATCTAATCCTGACACATCAATACTCAAATATCTTCCAAACATATCCACAAATTGCTCAATATGCTTATATCCGCCAAAAGCAGCTTCACTGAATATCTTAACCCAGTCAAAAATAGACGCTTTAACGTTTGGAAAAAGTACAGTTAATGTCTTGTTACTAATCTCGCTTTTTTGAAATCCAATTATTTCCTGCATAAATTGATTAATCCAGATAAACTTAATATCTTCAACATCATCTGCATTCATAACGAGTTGACATTGGCATAATCCTACCGGAATTTGGTCAAGAATTTCTTCTTTTAATTGAAAAATATTTTCGGCTTCCAAATTATCACCCACCCACGTAAATTATACAATGGTATTGTTAATTATTCAACCGGATGAATCATCTTTTTGAGATATTGTCCGGTATATGAGCTTTTTATTTGAATAATATCCTCCGGAGTTCCCGTTGCAATCACATATCCGCCTTTGTCTCCCCCCTCCGGGCCTAAATCAATGATATAATCTGCTGTTTTAATCACATCAAGATTATGCTCAATCACGACAATGGTATTCCCTGCTTCCACAAGCTTATCCAACACATGGACCAATTTGTGTACATCTGCCATATGAAGCCCTGTAGTAGGTTCATCTAAAATATACATCGTTTTGCCGGTACTTCTTTTACTAAGCTCCGCAGCCAATTTGATCCTTTGTGCTTCTCCTCCGGAAAGTTGTGTTGAAGGCTGTCCCAATTTAATATATCCTAATCCGACATCATGCATGGTCTTTAATTTGCTTTTAATGTTAGGAATACTATCAAAAAAATCCAGAGCTGATTCTACCGACATATCCAACACCTCATGAATATTTTTCCCCTTGTACTTAACTTCCAAAGTTTCACGGTTATATCTTTTTCCCTTGCATACTTCACAAGGAACATAAACATCCGGTAAAAAATGCATTTCTATTTTAATAATTCCGTCACCTGAACAGGCTTCGCAGCGCCCTCCCTTGACGTTAAATGAAAACCTACCCTTCTTATATCCTCTGGATTTAGCCTCCATTGTCATGGCATACAATTCTCTAATCTGATCAAATACTTTTGTATA
>JAFGVC010000192.1 GCA_016938195.1 Tissierellales bacterium
AAAAAAGCCTTATTTATAGGCGTTTGTGGGTGATTCGTATAAATTTTGTTCCTAAAGATTTATGGCGTTAACTACCAAAGACGGGATTTATTAGAAATCAAAGTGTTAAGCCTATTGCAAAAGCAGTCCCAGATGGTATAATAAATAATAAGAATTGGCTTCAAGCAGAGTTTTCCTCTGAAAAGAAATATAGAGTACACATTGAAAAACATCTACATGAGTACGGGGATATTTCGGAAGAGGAATATGCTAATATAGCAAGAAGGTTACTGTCTGCAGATATATCTAAAGACATAGAGGGCTTTGTTGATAAAGATGGGTTTTTGTTTAAGTATGATAAATCCACAAACGATTTTGCCATTGGCAGGGCGGACGGAAAAATATCTACGTTGTTTAAGCCAAAAGAAAAATACGATTATTGGAAAGGGGAGAGGCTGAAATATGAACCTAAAAATTAAGTGCCCAGTATGTGGTGAAAGTGTAGATAAGTTTGATATTTGCGATAATTGTGGTTGGCAGAATAGCGGCCCAGATGAAAAAGAGACAGATCCAAAAGGACCCAATAAAATGAGCTTAAATGAAGCGAAAATAGCTTATAATGAAGGAAAAGAAATAAATTAACACCACCAACCAATAAAACGGTTAGGTGGTTTTTTTATACACGTCTTTAAGCAATAGACGTAAAACAGGCTTATTTTTTATACCAAATTTAGCCTACCTGAGGGCGTAAAAAATCAGGGCAACAGAGGTGTGACCTCGTAAAAAAACGTAGTTGCAGGAGAATAGCATGAAAAGAGAGTTTTTAGAAGAACTAAAGCTAGACAAGGAAGTCATCGACAAAATCATGAACGAAAATGGGAAGGACATCGAGGCTGAGAAGTCTAAAGTGACAGCGAAGGATACTGAAATTGAAGGTGTAAAGACTCAGCTAAATGAAGCAAACAAACAAATTGAATCATTTAAATGAATGGACATTGAAGGCATCAAGAAGGCGGCAGATGATTACAAGATTAAAGCTGAAAAAGCTGAAGCGGATATGAAGGATCTTAAGATGAATAGTGCAATTAAATTAGCTCTTGTAGGCAAAGTACACGATGAGGATTTAACAGCAGGTCTATTTGACAAGTCGAAGCTTATCTTTGGCGATGACGGTAAAATTACGGGCCTAGAAGAGCAAATAAAGACATTTAAAGAGTCAAAAGCCTATTTGTTTAAGACCCGAAGACCCGAACCCAAAACCGGGATTTAAAATTGGGGTGGGTGAGAGCGTCTGATTGAAAAATCAGTTAAGCGACCAAGCGTGATGCCTGGTTTTTTCTGTTGCAAATAATACTGTATTTAGTGCATATAAAACGATTTCTTCTATATATAGTAGGTTTACAAAAATATTATTTTGCTATAAAATCATTACTGTGATTCAGGTGATTATATTGCATGAATTATTGCAGTATATAAATAATAATATGATTGCTAGGATGAATTAAATCATATATAATTAGACATAGAAGATATTAAGATATTTTCTCTATTTGGAAGGGTGAATAATATGGCTACAAAAAGCATAACCAAAAACATTGATATTCGATCAAAGCATTTGGGTCGAGAGTTTGTCGATGCACTTGAAAATGTAGCTGGTAAGAAAAGCCAAGAAGTTGTTATTAGCAAAGTTGTTAAAGAAGTAAAAAAGGACCAAATTAAATTGATTTTCGGTGATAATTGATGACGGGGTTTAATCTAATAGCACTTGATGACATGATAGAAGTACTTGGAGAGAATAGAGCGGAAGCTATTCTCTCTTATTTTTCGTGTCCAATGAATAAGGATGTTGAACTTTTTTTGAAAGAAAGGCAATTATATTTTCTGTTCAAGGATTAGCAAAAACTCATCTTGTTTTTTCGTCTTATAAAGGCAACCCAGAAATAGTCGGATATTTTTCGCTAGCAAATAAAACTATAATGATTAAAGAAAGGGCACTCAGCAAGTCCTTAGAAAAAAGAATGAAAAAATTTGCTATCCACAATCGTGAAACAAAGACCTATTCTATAACTGCTCCATTGATAGGTCAATTCGGTAAAAATTACGCAATATGCAATGGCAAACTAATAACCGGCGATGAGCTGTTAAAAATCGCTTGTGACACGATCGCCAAAGTTCATTTATTGGCGGGAAAATTGTATATCTCGAATGTGAAGATATAGAGTCGCTAAATGAGTTCTATTCTAGAAATGGATTTGTTAATTTTGGGAGGAGACCACTAGATCGTGATGAAACGAATTTAAAAGGCGAATATTTAATACAGATGTTGAAGTATTTTTAGCAAAATATTTAACCACTATTTAAACACTGGGTTTTTTATAGAAGCATAACTATTGGTTTTCATTTACTATAGTGGTGTTCAAATATAAACGTTTAATAACGATTTTGATTTTATATTAATATATATTATCGTTATTATTGAGTCCTGCCTTCGGCACCAATGCAAATGAAACCGTTGAAATTTCAACGGTTTTTTAATGAAGTCAAACAAAAAGTCCGAGACAGGTGAAAACATCTCTTCAACTCGTTTGAGCGTGCCAAACAAAACGTCCCCCTGACTTGGAGCGTGCCAAACAAAACGTCCCCTTGACTTGTTGACTTTTGTGATATAATTAGAAAAAGCGTTACAGGAGGATCGACATGGGCCATATAGCTGCATTTTTTGATATAGATGGAACTCTTTACAGAGAGGGACTCATTACGGCAACATTCAAAAAGCTGATAAAATCAGAAATCATAGAAGAGAGCAGATGGTACAACGAGGTCAAAGACAAGTATATTCAATGGGATAAAAGAATGGGTAACTACGACGATTACCTACTCAAGATGGCTGAGATTTATGTTGAGGCGGTCAAAGGATTACACAAATCCCAAATTGAATTCATCGCTAAGCGGGTCGTGGAGCAAAACGGAGATAGAGTCTATACGTATACAAGAGATAAGATACAGTGGCATAAAGGCCAAGGACATAAAGTGATTACCATATCAGGCTCGCCACTGGAGTTAGTCAGGCACATGGCAGAAAAGCACGGATTTGATGATTATATCGGTACGCATTACATGACGGACGAAAACGATTATTTCACCGGGCAAATTGTACCTATGTGGGATAGTCGGAGCAAAGAACTCTCTATCAAGCATTTCGTGGAAAAGTATGATATAGATCTGAGCTTATCCTATGCCTATGGCGATACCGCAGGTGATTTTTCGATGCTTCAAATGGTAGGAAATCCGGTAGCCGTCAATCCCACCAGAGAGCTATTGACAAAGCTTTCATCGGACGAAACCATCAAAGCAAAAGCACAAGTTGTCGTGGAAAGAAAGGATATGCTCTATCCACTTAGCTTATTAGAAATCAAATTTCAGTGAACGCTTCGGTAAGAGATACATAAGAAATCCGCAACTACATCTAAGCCTACCAAACGATAAGAAAAAACGAAGAGATAAGGAGAAAAAAGTGATAATCAAGGAATTTGAAGGAAAAAGTCCCGAAATAGACCCTAAATCATATATTGCCGAGGGTGCCGTGTTGACAGGGGACGTTAAAACAAAGGAATATAGCAGTATTTGGTACAATGTGGTGATGAGAGGGGATGTGAATCGAATAGAAATTGGTCGGTATACCAATATTCAGGATAACACCGTCGTGCATGTTGATGATCATGAGCCCTGCATCATCGGAGATTATGTAACGGTTGGACACCAATCCACCATCCATGCATGCACCATAGAAGACCATTGTCTTATAGGGATGGGAGCTATTGTTCTCTCAGGAGCCTACATCGGCAAAGGGAGTATCATTGCAGCCGGAGCCGTCGTCAAGGAAAACCAGATTATTCCACCCCAATCCCTTGTGATGGGAATTCCGGCAAAAATCATCAGATCCATTCCTGAAAAACACGATGAAATCCATGCCCAAGCGCTAAAATATAAAACACTTTGGACAAAAAGATACGGCATCCTTCCGGATGCCGGTGGTGAAGAGTACAATGGAGAAAAAATAGTCTGATTTTACTGATACAAAACAGTAAAATAACTGGTTGTTTCTGAATCATCAGCCGGCAAAAGATCATAAGCATTTTTGTGGTCAAGAAGCAGCTGGTTTTGACAACCGATTTGATCCACATAAGTTAAAAAGGCTATCAAGGTTTGAGGAGAATCCAGATGGTCATTGGTGAAACGGTAGATTTTTTCGAAGCTCCGGTTCGCAATGGCTTGAAGAGTCTCCTCATCTTTTTTATAGGCTTCATCGACTGATAAATAATGGCTAAAATCAATAGAGGCAATCAATAGCGTCCTTCCATCGTCAATTGTGTCGGCAAGAAACAATCCAAAGCTCCTAGATTCTTCCAAATTCATAGCGGATGGAAGCGCAAGCGTTGTGATGGTTACATCAGGAAAATGATAGCGGATATAAGGAATGAGTGCGGCACTGGAATGCTCAAGCGCTAAAGCCTCATTATCCACTTTGGTGAAGGGATGTGCCAGCATAGCTTCCTTCAACGTCTGGTCTGTTTCAAGGACACCAAAAGGCGTTTGCCAATCCCTGTCCGTAAGAAGTATTGTTAACCCCTGACGACTCTTGTGATCAGGTCCAATGATTACGATACGTTCATAATCATTGCCATTAGATGACAACAAAACACGGTGAATCAGCTCAGAGGCTAAAATATGATGTGTGCATATAAGCCCCTTTACATTCGGTACCTGTTCATAAGCATCTGCTGTGGCGGGCAGTGTGCTCTTGAAATGATTCCCATCATAGTAAAAGGTACTATTTAGAATTCTGGTTTTTTTAACGGATACCGTAGCTTCATCCGGAACAGCGCTTTGTGTGAATCCCGGCAGCCAGACAGCTACAAACAGAAAGACTGCCAGGAGAACTAATAATATTTTTTTCATTTTGCTCACTATTGTACCGTCAAGGTTTCCTGATCAGTAAAATTAACACCTGTATGACCCAATTTAGTGATGACGGTATGATCGGCTGTATAGGTTCCGGGCATGACAGCTTGAATATAATAGGTGATAGACTGTTTTTTAAGGTGGTCTGAGTAATAGAAGATTATCTTTTGCCCTTGCTCTTCATACCACAGATCGCCTCCTTCCAGACGCATAAACCTAAAGCCTGCCGGAATGAAGTCCGTAATTTGGTAAGTAGCATCCTTATCGCTGACAGAAGGTGTAATCACGACCTTAATTAAGTCAGATTGTTTAAAGGTGTTGACAGGTTGATTGTTTAGACGATATTCCTTTATCAGGTTAAAGTCTTTGACTTTGTTTTCTGTGAGATCCTCAACGCCGCCAAGTGCGTAAACATAAGCGCTTACGTTGCTCACTACATCTTTGACGCGTAGGCTCATCAATTCCTCAGGAGTCACGGTAATCGTTTTGGTCTCGAATCCAAAGATTTCTAAAATCGTTTCCTTTCCACCATATTCCAAGGTGATTTTTCCTGAGAGTGCTTTGATTTCTTCTGAGTTCATGATGTCTCTATTTTTAAGATAAATCAACTGCTCGATGTCTGAAATCTCATAAATGGAAGGATTTTCATAGATATAATCAAACAATAAATCGCCATTGTCATAATCATTCAATTTTGCGGCTAAGCCGGCTAAAAGACCTGCGGCAACATGATTGTCGCCTTCAGAATCACTTAAAGTGACCACGAGCTTGTCACCCTTGCGTACGGATTCGCTGAGCACCTCTTTGTATATAGAAGAAGCAGCGGTCTTATCTCCGATGGCTTCCAAGCCGTTAGCTAGAACAATGCGGTCCATTTTAGTCAAATTCTCATTCATCATCAAATCTTGAATATCGAGCAAGACAGGCTCTCTATAAAAGGCCAATCCGGCAAGTCCCGCAACAACACGATGGAGATCGGAGGCTTCGTTTCTGACAAGATCATAAAAATAGGTTTTGACGGTTTCTTCATTAAAAGCTTCGGAATTCAGTAAAATCGTTCTAAAAGTCAATAACGCATCACTGTCTGAATAAGGCAGAAGCTTGATACCGCCATCATAATTTTGGTACTGAGCAATGGATTCATCCCATAAGATTAGATCCGGTTCGAAATTTTCCTTAATGAACCGACGGGCTTCCATGGCTGACAGCAGCTGGTCGATACGGACACCTGTTGCAAACCTCAAGTCCAATAGACTGTTGTAGAAATTAGATTCACTTTCATTAAAGAAAGTAACCTCTGCATTTGAATAAACTTTGTCAAATTGGGTTCGGGTAGACATTTTGAAATATTCTTTGTTGTTGAAATAAACGGTGGAATCCACAACCTCAAAGGTTTGTTCAACGGCATCCTTGTAGGTACCATCGTTAGCGTAGGAAGTGATGGTATAAATTCCTTTCCCAAGCACTCCCAGTGAAATATTGGTATATTCGCCTGTGACGCCGTCCTTTTGAATCTCCTTGATAGCGTCAGAGCCTTGTTTTTCAAGAGCAACCGCATAAGACACCGGCTTGCCTTTTACAGCTTCATCACCAAATACTCTTAAGCTGACGGAAGGATTATCACCGGTAATAAAGATTTTGCTCAATATGGTTGAAACGTGGAAAGGCAGCTTTGTGTTAATGTTGATAAATCCATTGGCCCCCTCTAAACGGTCATTAATGCCTTGATAAGTGATTCTCCAAGAGGTTAGATTATCCGGAAGCTTAAAAGAGACATCTCCTTTTCCGGAAGCGTCAGTTGTCACTGTACTAAATGTTGCGGTATCCTTGAAATCACTTCTAACATAGTAATCCGAACCATCGCCGCCTTTTTCGGCCATGTTGCCATAGTCAAAATAACCGCCGTTCAATTCAGAAGACAGGTATTCTCTCAAGATGCCGGTGCCATAAACACTGGCATATAAGGTACCTAGAAAATCAACCTGTTGGCCGAATAAGGTAAAATAAGCCTCGTCGACAATACTGATATTGACATCAGCCGGATAAGGATTACCTGAAGCGTCTGTCGTTGTGATTTCTAAATGAGCCGTGTCTCCTGGACCATAATCCTGATGATCAGGTGTAACGGCAATTTTAATCTCTCTTTCAGTGTAATCATAGGAAATGGTCTGCGCATAAGACGTCTTGCTTAGAAGCCCGTCCTTGGAATAGATAGCTTGAATCATGATATTGGGAATATGGTTTTTCTCAAATGCAAAGCTACCCTCGAGATTATCCTTGATTTCATACCGTAAAAGCCCGTCTTTCAAATACATGACCATCAGTTTGTCTCCTGAAGTTTCCTCTACCTTACCGTTGTTGTCCAGATAATATCGTACGGTTTCATTTAGGCCATAGCTATATTTTCTGTCTTCAGGAACCAAGGTATAGAAATTAAACAGCGGATCCGTAGGATATCGGTTGTAATCGGAAACGTGGATGTTTTCCACGATTTTACCTTTATCTCCTTCATCCAGCGTTACTTCAACTTGGAAGCTACTCTCGGAATTTTTAACATAAGGCATATCAAGCACCAGTCGTCCGCCTGTGATATCATAAACCTTATCTTCAACGACCTGGCTTTTGTGAATATATTCATATTTTTTAACATTGACCTTGTTAATATAATCATAAATTTGACCGATTTCTTTTTTCTCATACCAGCTTTCGGTGACCTTTACAGAGACAGACGTATCCAGAGGCAATCCTCTCAAATTCTCATACATGAATCCATAATCGGTGCTATATTTGGAATCATCGAGCTCATGTGCCAAGATCTCTAGCATCGGACTTTCAGATTCTCGGTCGTAAATCAACTCTAACATCTTATCCTTCGGCAGAAAAACAAAGCTTGAAAAATCAGTGACTTGATAATTTTCTGCATTGGTATTGGAAATATTCATTCGACTAGTCATAGGACGCCAGTTGGTTGTCGAAGAATCCGGAGTCAATACGATTTCAGCCTGTCCGCTTAGATCAGTGACTAGATTTCCGCTCCAATCCTTGTCCAGAGACATGTAATAATTAAACGACATGTCCGGTACGGGTGTGCCGTCGTAAAAAGCAGCGTTAACTTTAAAACGAATGGAATCTCCCGCAGAAATAAATTCCTTATCAAGCTGACCATCGACTTGATAAATCGGCTTGGTGTATTCGTTGATATAGAAATCATGCATCATGACAGGCGTGTCACCATCCTCAACCAGAAGAGAGTACCAGCCCGGAGTTATGTCAGACCACTCAAAGCTTTCAGAAAAAGTTCCGGTGTTCGTGGTAGAAACTTTTTTGCTCTCGATGAGATGAGTGCCGTTGACCTTTGAGTAAAGGCTCAGATTGTATACGCCACTTTGGTTGGATTTAGGCTTGATAAAAGCAAAAATATTCATTTGATCAGTGGGAAGATAAGTCCCTCTATCTGTATAAAGATACTTCCAATAATCATTATTATAAGGAACATAAGGCATCTGATCATCACGTAGGCCGTAGTCATAAGCATAAATATACTTAGGGACGGTCCTAACAATGAAATCGGCATAACCCGAGGCTTCAATTTTTGTATAAGTGACATCAGCATGGTCACCTTCATAAGCAATGGTAGCCGTTCCGTCAAAAATGGATTGGCCGGTAAATTTTTCATCTACCGTGATGCGAGCGTCTTTGACGGGTGCATTGGTTGTGCTATCCAATAACCATAAAAAATGCATATCCTCAAATTGACTCTCATATACGAGCATGTCATTGACTTGAATATAGGCAAAATAAGTCTGATCTTCATAAGAAATTCTAACCAAATAATAGCCCGGCATTAGCTGTTCAGGCATTTCAAAAGCATAAAAATCCATATAGCCATAGGTAACAGGTACCGGTTTTGTGCTAAAAGAATTCAACAGCGTCAGGTTAGCAGGCAATGTCGTTTCAAGATGGTCATACATAGTGCCAAAGCTCATCGTTTCATCAAACCTTTGCGTATCCTTGATAAATCCTTCAGAGCTGCTAAAAGCGTAGACATCTACCTTATAATCATAGTTGATAGCCTTATCGTTGACAAAAGCAGATATAAAGTGAGTCTGTGAAGTGGTGAATACATTAAACAGATTGTTTATTGAGACCATATTATCACGATCAGATGATTCGGTTGTAAAGGAAAATACATAGGGCTCATTCATTGTCAGTTCACTACCCTTGACCTTTGCACCGGCATTGATTGTCACCTTGTAGGTCGTGCCGCGCTCTAATTCATCAGGAACAAAAATCATGGCATATCCATTTGAAGTAAATTTGCCATTGACATGAGGCTCGATACTGAAAACCTCTTCAAAATTTTCGATATTCTTATGCGTGAAAATAACTTCTATCCCTGAATTTACAGGGACATACTGGCTTTTCTGTCCGGGAATAGTCCCAGTGATACCAAGGGACATTTGGGTTTGAAAAGCCCATGAAAGCTGACTACCCTCTTGGTCTAAAAGATCAACACGATAGATTGCATTTTCATTGAGTGGTGTAGCCGGTTGAATCAAAAATTCGTTAGAAGAATTTTGAGATATTTCAAATCCGGTTTCCGGATAAATCTTCACAGCGCTTTTCAGAAAATCTAATGTCACCTCATTCTTTGAAATTAATCTGAAGCCGGCGTCTACATCAATTCCCGCAGCGTCAAGTTGAGTAGGCTCAACTTTAAAATCCCATTCGCCGAGGTCGGTCACGGGAGGCAGTGTTTCATCAGTTGGTGTGGGCTTAACGGCACAGGCCGATAGGAGCAGGAGGATTGATAAAGACATGGCTAATATTTTTCTTTTCAACAAAATCACCTTCTTGGATTATTTTTCATTACAACTATTGAGACGCAAAAAACACATAAATGTTCCCGCTTCATTATACCATAAAATCATTTGATGTCCAGATTGCCTGAAGTGGTCACGACCTTGATGCTGTTTTTTCCGGAGCCTTTTAATGCTTTCACGTTTTGATTGACAATTTTATCAACGATAAAACCGTTGCCATTTTCAAATTTCCCGCTGACGGTTGAAAACTCAAGACCACAATCAGCATTTTCGGGTAGCTGGAGGTCGACGTCTCCTGATACCGAAGCGATATGAAGTCCTCCGGCAAAGGGTTCAACGCCGGCCAATATTTTACCGGAAGTCGTTGAGAACCGACCCGTAACACCTTTCACAGATTCAGCTTTAATTGATCCGCTCACCGAGGAAATTTTTAAAGAGCGAGCCACCATATCGGCCGCATGGATATCGCCGGAGACAGTGGATAAACTCAAATTATTCAAGCTAAAGCTTGAAATGTCAATATCTCCGGACACAGTGCCGACATCTAGGCTTCCACTATAATTTTCTGGCAAGTGAATGGTCATGACCAGACTGTTTTTAGATTCGTTCATATTTGTCATTAAACGGTCTTGGGTTCTGATGGCAACAGATCGACCCGTAGCTTCTACTACTAGACCGGGCTTGTAATTAGACTTGATAGAGCCCTTCAGAGATATTTGAATTTCTTGGTTGTTGCTTTTTATAACATGCAATTCCTTAACGGATGCGGATACATCAATATTCTCAAAATTTTCAGAAGAAAAAGACCTTTCCTCATCAATCGTATAGGTCTTTGAAGTGATTTGACTCAAAGGATTAAGCGACCACATGCATCCGGTTGAAAACACAGATAAGGACAGAACGATGACGAAAAGAATTAAAAGCTTATATTCTTTATAAATATTTTTGTTCAATTTAAATCACCTCATTAATTCATTGTGTTGCATTTATCATATCATATCAGCCATAAAGAAAAAATTAATCTAAGATTAGAATTCAATTAATCTAAATCTTTACAAAAAAGTCACATATGTTGTAAAAATATAATGAATAGAATATAATTAATATCAGAAGACAACCCATAACAGAAGCCTGTTTTGAGATGTCTAACGAATACAATCAAGGAGGGAAATTATGAAAAAACAGTTAGTATTTCTTCTCGTCATGGTGTTGTTAGTGACGACTGTGGCGGGATGCGCTCCAAAGGAAGCCCCTGCGACTACAGCACCGGTAGAGACTACACAACCGGCTGAGCCTCAAAACGATACGCCACTAGTGGTGGGATATTCGGCATTCAGCCAGAAATTCAGCCCTTTCTTTGCGTCAACCGCTTATGATCAAGATGCTCAAGCCTTGACCCAAGTCAATTTGCTGACCACAGACAGAACGGGTGGTATCGTATACAATGCCATAGAAGGTGAGACACTGACCTATAATGGAAAAGATTATTTTTACGATGGCATTGCGGATATTAAGGTCAATTATGACGAGGCAGCGGATATTACGACCTACAATATTAAAATCAGAGACGATGTAAAATTCAGCGATGGTGAAGTATTGGATGCGGATGACATCATATTTTCATACTATGTATTGTCAGATCCAACCTATACAGGTTCATCTACTTTGTATTCTTACAAAATTCTGGGGATGACCAACTATCGACTCAACAACTCAATGGCTGAAGAGTTAGGGGTTACTCCTGAGGAATTAGCAGCAGAAATGGCAAATCCGGGAGAAGAAGCACAAGCTTTTATTGAGAGCTTTGTTGCAGATATTTTGACATCTGAGCTGGATTGGGTAAAAAGCCTTTATGGAGATCCTAACTGGGAAAGCTATACAAGTCAGCATCCTGAGGCAAAAGACCTTTTCGCTATGTTCTACAACATTGATGAAGCCTATGATTCCTATACGGTAGCTGATGAAGCCCAAGTGCTCTCAGACATCCTTGCACAGTATGGAGATGATTGGAAAACCTTGAGTGCAAACTATGGCGGTAGTGAAAGCTATTTCCAAGCTGACGTGGAAGGTCCAATCAGCGAAATGTTGCTTCAGGAAAAATTGGCCTCCTCTGCAGGCGTTGAAGTTCCTAACATAGAAGGTATCAAAAAATTAAGCCAGACTGAAGTAGAAGTAAAGGTAAAAGGATTTGAAGCTCCGGCCGTTTATAGCATATGCGGCATAGATGTGGCACCAATGCATTATTACGGAGACCCCACTTTATATGACTATGAGAACAATATGTTTGGATTCACAAGAGGGGATCTTTCAATCGTTGAGTCAAAAACGACTGAACCGATGGGAGCAGGTCCTTACAAATTTATAAAATATGAAAATAAGATTGTATAT